>NZ_JAGPXS010000005.1:0-374734 GCF_018070425.1 Micromonospora sp. C81 | reverse complement strand
AGGTGGGGGTCGGTGGGTGGGGGTGGGTTGTTGACTTGGGTATTCGCTCGGTGAATAGTTGCGGGCGTGTCCACGTCGCATGTTCTGCTCGGGTTGTTGGCTGCTGGCAGCCGGCACGGCTATGAGCTGAAGCGTGCGCACGACGAGCGGCTGCCCAGGGCTCGACCGCTGGCCTTCGGGCAGGTCTACGCCACCCTTGGCCGCCTGGAACGGGACGGCCTGGTGGTCACCGCCGGGCAGGATCGCGCGGCCGGGCCGGATCGCACGGCGTACGCGCTGACCGATCAGGGGCGGGCCGCGCTCGACCAGTGGCTGACCACTGTGGAACCACCCATGCCGTACGTGGCCAGCACACTCTTCGCCAAGGTCGTGGTGGCGCTCCTGGTCGCCGACGTCGACCGGGCCCGGTCGTACCTGATCGCCCAGCGCGCCGCGCACACCGCACGGCTGCGTGAGCTGACCGCGGTCAAGGCCGACGCGGCCGCCACCCTCAGCGACGTGGTCGCGGCCGACTTCGCGATCGCCCACCTCGACGCGGACCTGCGGTGGCTGCACGCCACTCTGGGCCGGGTCGCCGACTGGCACCGGGAGGTGCATCCGTGACGCAACTCCAGGCTCGCGGCGTGGTTCGGGCGTACGGCCCGACACCCGCGCTGCGCGGCGTGACACTCGACGTGGCCGAGGGTGAGATCGTCGCCGTCACCGGCCCAAGCGGCTGCGGCAAGTCGACCCTGCTGCACTGTCTGGCCGGGATCCTTCGGCCCGACGCCGGCGAGGTCACCTGGCGGGGGCAGCGCATCGACACCTGGTCGGAGGCGGCCAGATCCCGGTTGCGACGCACCGAGTTCGGGGTGCTGTTCCAGTTCGGCCAACTGGTCGCCGAGTTGACCGCGGCGGAGAACGTCGCACTGCCCCTGCTCCTCGCCGGCACGGGGCGGCGAGAGGCACGGACGGCGGCGCTCACCTGGCTGGACCGGTTCGGTGTGGGGGAGGTGGCCGACCTCCGGCCGGGTGAGATGTCCGGTGGTCAACAGCAGCGGTGCGCCACCGCGCGGGCGTTGGTGACCGAGCCGCGGGTGCTCTTCGCCGACGAGCCGACCGGTTCGCTGGACACGCTCGCGGGCGAGCAGGTGCTGACCCATCTGGTCCGGCTCGCCCGTGAGCAGCGCACCGCCGTCGTGCTGATCACCCACGAGCCGCGGATCGCCGCGTACGCCGATCGGGAGATCGTGTTGCGCGACGGCCTGGTGGACCACACGGGCCTGGGGCTCGACGTGCCGCTGGCCGGTGGCGCCCGGTGAGACCGGCGACGCTGGTCCGGCTCGCGCTCGCCGGCAGCCGCACCGACACCGCCCGGGTGGTGCTCACCGCCCTCAGTGCCCTGCTGGCGACCCTGGCGGGGCTCGCGGCGCTGACCGTGTTGGCCATCGAGAAGCCCGCCGGTGACGCCTGGGCCCAGTCGGAGCAGTACCGCAATGCGTTGCTGCGCGAGCCCGGGTTGCGCGGTGGGACGGCGTTCGCGCTGCTCATGCTGATGATTCCGGTGCTGGCGCTGGCCGGCCAGTGCGCGCGGCTCGGCGCGCCGGCGCGGGATCGTCGGCTGGCGGCGATCCGGCTCGCTGGCGCCACCCCCGGCCAGGTCACCCGGTTGGCCGTGCTGGAGACCGGCATGGCCGCTCTGCTCGGCACGTTGGTCGGGCTGGGCGCCTACCTGGTCGGCCGCGAGGTGCTGCACCGGCCGGACGCGCAAGGTCGACTGGCCCTGCCGACCGATGTGCTGCCGTCGCCCGCAGCGGTGGCCGCGGTGGTGCTCGGCCTGCCGGTCGTCGCGGCACTGGCCACCGCCCTGATGCTGCGTACGGTCACCATGAGCCCGCTCGGGGTGAGCCGCAAGGCCGCCCGCGAGCGCGGTCCGGGCCCGTGGGCCGGGCTCCTGATCGGGCTGGGTCTGGCCTCGTTCCTCGCGGTCCGTCCGGCCACCGACCAGCTCAAGGGCAGGGATGAGCTGCTCGGCTGGCTGGTGCCGCTGCTGTTCGCGGTGGGTGCGCTCGCGGCGATGATCGGGGTGGTGATCGGCACCGGCTGGATCTCGTACCACTGCGGGCGGTTGTTGCGTCGGCATGCCCGCCGGCCCGCAGCGCTGCTCGCGGCGGGCCGGCTGATGGCGGACCCGTGGGCGGGCAGCCGCACCTTCGCGGCGCTGCTCGCCGCCCTGATCTTCGGCGGGGGTGCGGCCGCTCAGCGCGCCTACTTCGCCACCGAGGACCAGCTCGACCGGGAGCAGAACCGGCTCGTCGGGGTGGACGCCGGCGCTGACCCCTTCTATCTGTCCACCATGGATCTGGTCGATGCCGCGGTCGCGGTGGCCGTCCTGATCGCGGCGGGTGGGCTGATCGTCGCGCTGGTCGAGGGGATCGTCGCCCGCCGACGCGCCTACGCGGCGTTGGTCGCCACCGGGGTGCCCCGAGCGACGCTGAGCCGTTCGGTGGCCTGGCAGGCGCTGGCCCCGGCGGTGCCGGCGATCCTGCTCGCGCTCACCGTGGGCACGTTGCTCGGCCGAGGGCTCTTCGGGGAGGTGTCGACGGGCGTCTCGTCGACAGAGATCTGCGAGGCCACTGCGGCGCTCTGTGACGACCCGGCCACCCGCGAGCAGTACACCCGGATCGTGTACACCCCCGAGATCCAGCGAGCCGTTGCCGTACCCCTGGAGCACCTGGCCTGGCTCGGTGCCGGGGCTCTGGCGGCGGTGCTGGTGACGGTCGGTGTCGGCCTGCTCTTCCTGCGCGCCAGCACGGCCCTGGACGAGCTGCGCATGACCTGAGCCACCGCGCGTGCAGCCCGGTCAGGCGGTGAGCAGCCCGGAGGAGAGTGCCACCAGCGTGCCCACCACCGCCGAGCAGCAGCAGACCAGGAGGCCGGCGACCACCGCGAGGATCAACCAGACACGGCGATCCCGTGCCACCGCCGCGACGCTCGGCCGGCGCACGCCCTCGGCGGGCCCGCCGTCACCATCCGTGGTCCCGGTCACCCCGGAAGTCTAGGCCCCGACATCGGCCCGGGGCCGGGAACTCCAGGCCGCGCGGCGGTCGCACACGCGGCCCACTCATGATCGCGCCCGATCGTGGAAGTGGCGGCCTCCCCGAGCCGCCGAGGGGACCACTCCCACCATCGAGCGCGATCATGCCGACCCGACGGGTCAGGCGCGGCCGATCCGATCCAGGATCCAGGCGTTGATGAACGCCTCCTCGCGCCACGCGTCGTAGCGACCGCTCGGACCGCCGTGCCCGGCACCCATCTCGGTCTTGAGCAGGTAGTCGCCGCCCGGGGCGACCGCCCGCAGCCGGGCGATCCACTTCGCCGGCTCCGAGTAGAGCACCCGGGTGTCGTTGAGGCTGGTCACCGCGAGGATCGCCGGGTAGTCCACAGCTGTCACGTTCTCGTACGGCGTGTAGGACTTCATGTACGCGTACACCTCGGGGTCCTCCAGTGGGTTGCCCCACTCCTCCCACTCGGTGACGGTCAGCGGCAGCGACGGGTCGAGGATCGAGGTGAGCGCGTCCACGAACGGCACCTGCGCGACGATCCCGGTGAAGGCGTCCGGCGCGAGGTTGGCGACCGCGCCCATCAGCAGGCCGCCGGCCGAGGCTCCCCGCGCGACCAGCCGGTCGCTGGCGGTCCAGCCGGCCTTGACAAGGTGCCGGGCGCAGGCGACGAAGTCGGTGAAGGTGTTCTTCTTGGCCAGCATCTTGCCCTGGTCGTACCAGCGCCGACCCAGCTCACCGCCGCCCCGGGTGTGCGCCACGGCGAAGACCACGCCCCGGTCCAGCAGGGACAGTCGGGCCACCGAGAACCACGGGTCCATGCTGGCCTCGTACGAGCCGTAGCCGTACAGCTCGCACGGTGCCGAGCCGTCCCGGGGTGTGCCCACGCGGCAGACCAGCGAGATCGGCACCCGGGTGCCGTCGTCGGCGAGTGCCCAGTCACGGTGCTGCTCGTACTCGGCCGGGTCGTACGGCCGACCGTCCGGGCCGGGCAGCACCGGCTTCTGCTTGCGCAGCACCATCTGCCGCGTGACCAGGTCGTAGTCGTACACCGAGTCGGGGGTGACCAGCGACGAGTACCGCAGGCGGACCTGCCCGGTGCGGTATTCCGGGTTGGCGTCCAGACCGACGCTGTACAGCGGCTCGGGGAAGTCGATGTCGTACGAGTCGTCGCTGCCCACCGGCAACACCCGCAGCCCGGTGAGCCCGTCGGTGCGCAGCGACACGACCAGGTGGTTGGCGAAGGCGTCCACGGCCTCCAGCCGGGTGCCGGGGGTGTGCTCGATGACCGGCACCCAGTCGCCCGGCGCGTCCGCGGAGGTGAACGCGAGCGCGAAGTCCTCCGCACCGTCGTTGTGCATGATCAGGAAACGGTGGCCGTGGTGCTCCACCGCGTATTCGACGCCCTGGCGGCGGGGTGCGATCACGGCCGGGGCGCCGGTCGGGTTGCCGGCGGGGATGACCAGCACCTCGCTGGTCACCTTGCTGTGGATGTCGATCAGGATGAACTTTTCCGACCGGGTCAGCTCCACGCCGACCCAGAACCGCTCGTCGTCCTCCTGGTGGACCACCACGTCGTCGGCAGCGGCCGAGCCGACGGTGTGCCGCCAGACCCGGTTCGGCCGCCAGGCGTCGTCCACTGTCACGTAGAACAGCACCGAGGCGTCGGTCGACCAGGCGGTGCCGTAGAAGGTGTCGGGCACCTCGTCGGGCAGCAACTCGCCGGTGGTCAGGTCCTTCACGCGCAGGGTGAACCGCTCGTCGCCGGAGAAGTCGGTGGAGTAGGCCAGCCAGCGACCGTCCGGGCTGACGTCGAACGCGCCCAGCGAGAAGAAGTCGTGCCCCTCGGCCAGGAGGTTGCCGTCGAGCAGCACCTCCTCGCCGTCGAGCGGGGCGCCGTCGGCGCTGACCGGCGGCTCGACCTCCCCGTCGCGGACCGCGCGGCGGCAGTGCACCCCGTACTGCTGGCCCTCGACCGTCCGGGTGTAGTACCAGTGCCCGCCCTTGCGGGTCGGCACGGACAGGTCGGTCTCCCTGGTGCGCTGGCGGGTCTCCTCGAACAGCGTCGTGCGCAGCTCGGCCAGGTGCGCCGTGCGCGTGTCCGTGTACGCGTTCTCGGCGGTCAGGTAGGCGATCGTCTCCGGGTCGTCCTTGGCGGCGAGCCAGGCGTACTCGTCGACGACGGTGTCGCCGTGGTGGGTGCGCTCGCTGGGCACCCGCTTCGCCGCGGGCGGGGCAGTCTCGGTGGTCACGGCGGCCACGTTACCGGCCGGCACCCGCTGTACGCCGGACCAGCGGCATCCCGATAGCCCCTACCACGGCTTTCGAACACATGTACGATGAGCGCCATGGCGGCAGCAGCGAGTTCCCTCGGCCGGTCCGGAGCCCTCGAAATCACCCGGCGGTTGGCGGCGATCTGTGGCCCGCCGTTCTCCCGGCCGGGTGGGCCGGCCGACGAGGTGGCGGGGCGGCCGGCGCGGTGGGTGGCGGTGCCGGGCGGCCCGCACGCCGCTGCCGAGGTGCTGCGGCTGGCTGCCGCGCACGACCTGGCGGTGGTGCCCAGAGGCGCCGGCACGAAGATCGACTGGGGTGCCACGCCGGTTCAGGTCGACATCATGCTCGACACCGGCCGGTTGGCCGGCATCGGCCACGAGCCGGTCGGCGCGATGGTGGCCGAGGTGGGCGCCGGCACCCCGCTGCGGGCGGTGCAGGCCACGCTGGAGCGCACCGGGCAGCGGCTGGCGATGGATGCCCCTTCACCCGGCGCGACCCTCGGTGGGGTGCTCGCCGCGGGCGAGGCCGGCCCGCTGCGCCACCGCCACGGCAGCCCGTGCGACCAACTGCTCGGTGTCCGCTACCTCGCCGCCGACGGTGAGCTGGTGAGCGCCGGGGGTGGCGCGCCCGGGCTCGACCTGGCCCGGCTGCTCTGTGGCTCCCAGGGCGCGCTCGGTGTGCTGGTCTCGGCGACCCTGCGGGTGCAGCCGTTGCCGGCCAGCCGACTCTGGGTGTCCCGCCCGGTGTGGACACCGCTGGAGGTGCACGACCTGGTCCGGACGATCCTCGCCGCCCGGCTGGAGCCGTCGGCCATCGAGCTGGACCTGCCCGGAGGCACGCCACGGCCGCGCACCCCGTACCCGCCCGGCCACCCGGCGGCCACCGCCCGGGAGCGCCACCCGTCGATGTCCGGCCGGGCCGGTGCGCCGTCCCGGGCGGGCAGCCTGGTGGTGCTGTTGGAGGGCGGCCCCGCCGACGTCACCGAACGCGCCGAGCGCCTGGTCGGCCTGCTGCACGGGGAGGCGACGATCGCCCACTCCGCGCCGACGTGGTGGCGTCGCTACCCGTTCGCGCCCGGCGACACGGCGCTGCGCCTGGAGGTGCCGATCGGTGACCTGCACGCCGCCGTCTACGCGCTGCGTGACGCGGCCGGTGCACCGGTGCCGGTGCGTGGGTCCGCCGGGCTGGGCGTGGTGCACGCGGCACTGCCCGGCGCGATGGCCCCCGATCGGGTGGCGTCCATCCTGGCCGCCGTCCGAGGGGTGTTGTTGGCCCGGCAGGGTCGTTGCGTGGTGGTCTCCGCGCCGACGGCTGTCCGGAGGTCCGTCGACCTGTGGGGCGAGCTGGCCGGCCTGGCCCAACTGCGGGCCGCCAAGGAGCACCTCGATCCGGAACACCGCCTCGCCCCCGGGCGCCTCCCCGGCGGTCTGTGAGCCCTGCCCGGGTCGGTCAGTCCATCCACCAGCGGTGCATGTCCAGCAGCGGTGGGGTGAAGCGGGCCACCAGCACCAGCAGAGTGCCGACCGCCCCGGTCAACAGCAACGCCCGGGTCGCCCGGGGCAGAGCCTCGCGCTCCCTGGCGACAACTGCCACCGCGACGAGCGCCAGCGGCGGCCCGAGCACCGCTCCGACCAGATAGAGCACCGCAACCGGGGCGTGCAGCCAGAAGAACAGCATGTCCTTCGGGTCGTACGCGCCGGTCAGCATCTCGGCCGGGCCGACGCCAGCGGTCGCCATCCGAACCAGGTAGGACAGCAGCACGGCGAGGAACCCGCCGATGGTCGCCAGTTGCGCGACGACGAGGGCACGGACCGCCGGCCGGGAGTGCGGCGTGGCCTGCGCGACAGTCGACATGAGCGTCAATCTACCGAGCGGCCCCGGAATCCGGCTGCCGCAGACGGCGGTCAGGTCGCGTCGTTGCGGAGCACCAGGATGGCGATGTCGTCCCGGGGTGGCTCGACCGAGAAGTTGATCGCGGCGGAGCGCAGTCGGGCGGCCACCACGTCGGCTGAATATCCGGCCAGGGGCGCGGCGGCGTCCCGCAGGCGGTCGGTGCCGAACAGCTCCCGGCCCCGCCGGCGCTCGGTGACGCCATCGGTGTAGAAGATCAGCGAGTCGCCCGGCGCGAGCGCGATCTTCGCGGTTGGCGAGGTGATCGTGTCGAGCAGGCCGAGTGCGGTGCCACCGGTGCCGACGAACCCCGCGCCGCCCGTACCGGCCAGCAGCACCGGCCGGTCATGTCCGGCCAGGTGCAGCGACACGTCCAGCTGGTCGCCCTCGCCCGGGCCGACCGCCGCCAGCGCCAACGTGCAGTACCGGCCGCCACCCCGCTCGACCAGCGTCTCGTTGAGCCGCGCCAACGCCTCCGGCAGCGGCTTGCCGTCGCCGACGAGGACCCGGATCACGTCCCGGACCAGCCCGGTCACCGCAGCCGCCTGGACACCCTTGCCCGAGACGTCGCCGATCACCACCAGCCAACGCCCGTCGGGCAGCGGCACCACGTCGTAGAAGTCGCCGCCCACCTCGGCGTCGTCGCCGGTCGGGACGTACTCGGCCGCGAAGCCGATCCCGTCCACCAGCGGCAGCACCGGTGGCAACAGGGACTGCTGAAGCGTCTGCGCCACGCGGCGGCGCTCGGCGTGGATCCGGGCGTTCTCGATCGCCAGCGCGGCCCGGCGGGCCACGTCCTCCAACACGGCGACCTCGTCCGGGTCGTGCCGGTGTCGCTGGTGCCGCCCCACCGCCAGGGTGCCGAGCCGCTGCCCGCGGGCGATCAGCGGCACCGCGAAACCCTCCATCGGGCCGCCCAGGGGGATCTGTGCCGCGCTGCGGGACGCCTCGCGCAGGCGAGCCTGGATCGAGTCCGGCCCGGTCTCCGCCAGCACCTTGTGCAGTTGCGGAAGCATCGACTCGTCGGCGTGGCTGGCCGCTGCCAGCCGCAGTCGGCCCCACTCGTCGGTGGTGTGCACCGCGCACCACTGGCCGAGCCGCGGCACCACCAACTGCGGCACCAGCGCCATGGTCAGGTCGACATCCAGCGACTGGGCGAGCAGCTCACTGGCCTCGGCCAGGAACGTCAGCCACACCTGCCGGCGGATGTCGGTCCTGCGCAGCCGGTCGTTCTCCAGGTGCAGCGACAGCCGCTCGGCGGTCAGCACCGCCAACGGCCGGGCGTACGCCGACGGCGCCGCGTCCAGCTCCAGCTCCCCGGCGTACGGGCGGTGCACCGTCAACGGCACCCGGAGCAGGTCGCTGCCGGGGCGGGGCGGCCGACCGAAGCGGGCCAACACCTGGCGGCCCTGCCCGTCGCCCCGGTCGAGGCGGATCGAGCCCCCGGCCGCGCCCACCATCTCGGCGACGCGGCTGAGCAGGTTGGTGGCGAAGTCGGGCAGCGGATCGTCCGCGTACAGGTCGGGGGCGGTCTGCATGAGTTCGCTCATCGCGCTGGCGCTCGGCGTGGACCCGTCCGCGCTGGTGGCAGGCCCGGCGCTGGCCGGGGTCGACCCGCCGGCCGCGGTGCCCTCGGCCGGCGGCTCGGTGCCGGGACGGTCCAGCCGGAACCAGACGCCCTTCCCGGTGGGCAGGTACGTCGTGCCCCAGCGGCTGGCGAAGTGGTCGACCAGCAGCAGGCCCCGGCCCCGCTCGGAGACCTCGTTGATCTCGGTGGAGTCGTTGCGGGCACCGACGGTCAGCTCGTCACCGGAGCCGGGCGCGAAGTCGGAGACGGTGACGGTCAGCCCGATCTCGTCGGCGACGACCTCGATGTCCAACTCGGTGCGCGCGTGCTCCACGGCGTTGGTGGTCAGCTCGGTGGTGAGCAGCAGGGCCTCGTTGGCCAGCTCGTCGAGGTGTGACTCGGTCAACACCGAGCGGACCACGGCGCGGGCGGCGGCCGGCGTACGACGGTCTGCGGGCAGGCGGACACGCCGGACCGCCCCGTCCCGGGCCCCGGCCGTCGCGGGCCCCGCCTTGGCTGACACCCCCGTATCCTCCACCGTCCCCCTGCCGGGTGCCAAGCTGATCACCTTGTCGCGCCTCTCTCCCTGGCGGAGGAAGCGCACGCACCGTATCAACGCTTCCAGTAGAGCAGGGGCCCCCTCCGGCCAGCGCACCCTTCGCCGGTATGCGTCGGTCGGGCGGGTTCGGCACCGCTGCGAGGTCTGCGGCGGGGTGCGCCGGATCGGCCTCCGTCGAGCCGGTCCGGATGGCGATCCGGGCCACCTGGCGGGTCGCGCACCCTGGCACTACGGCTCGCGCGGGCACAATATGGGGTGCCGGTGTGTCCGCACGGACCGGCGCCCCCCGAGTTGAGCGAGGAATGATGACCACGGCGAAGCAGTCGGTGGCGGATCCGTCCGCGCCCGACCACGAGGCGCTCCTCGGTGAGTTGACCGAGGCACTGCGACGGATCGGTCGCGGCGACCTGAAGGTCCGGCTTCCCCGCCGCGCCGGCAAGGCGGGTGAGGTGGCGGACGCCTTCAACGAGGTGGTCTCGCTCCAGGAGCGTCATCACCTGGACCTGCGGCGGATCAGCCGGATCGTCGGTCGCGACGGCCGGCTCACCGAGCGGCTGGACGACGAGGGGCTGGACGGCTCCTGGGCGGAGGGGCAGCGGGCGATCAACTCGCTGATCGACGACCTGGGCCGACCGACCACCGAGATCGCCCGGGTCATCGTGGCGGTCGCGGACGGCGACCTGTCCCAGCACATGGCGTTGGAGATCGACGGCCGGCCGCTGCGCGGTGAGTACCTGCGCATCGGGCGCACCGTGAACACGATGGTCGACCAGTTGTCCTCGTTCTCGAACGAGGTGACCCGGGTGGCACGTGAGGTCGGCACCGAGGGCAAGTTGGGGGGCCAGGCCGACGTTCGGGGCGTCGCCGGCACCTGGAAGGACCTCACCGACTCGGTGAACACCATGGCGTCGAACCTCACCGGCCAGGTGCGGTCGATCTCGCAGGTGGCGACGGCGGTGGCCAAGGGCGACTTGTCGCAGAAGATCACGGTCGGAGCGCGTGGTGAGGTCGCCGAGTTGGCGGCCACGATGAACTACCTCACCGACACGCTGCGGCTCTTCGCCGAGCAGGTGACCCGGGTGGCCCGCGAGGTGGGCACCGAGGGCAAGTTGGGCGGTCAGGCCGAGGTGCCGAACGTGGCCGGCACGTGGAAGGACCTGACCGACAGCGTCAACTCGATGGCGTCGAACCTGACCGCCCAGGTCCGCAACATCGCCCAGGTGTCGACGGCGGTGGCGCGCGGTGACCTGTCGCAGAAGATCACGGTGGCGGCGCAGGGCGAGATCCTGGAGCTGAAGGACACCGTCAACACGATGGTGGACCAGTTGTCGTCGTTCGCTGACGAGGTGACCCGGGTGGCCCGTGAGGTGGGCATCGAGGGCAAGTTGGGCGGTCAGGCCCAGGTGCGGGGCGTCTCCGGCACCTGGCGGGACCTCACCGAGAACGTCAACCAGCTCGCCGGCAACCTGACCAGCCAGGTCCGCAACATCTCCCAGGTCTCCACCGCCGTGGCGAAGGGCGACCTGTCGCAGAAGATCACTGTCGACGCCCAGGGCGAGATCCTGGAGCTGAAGAACACCGTCAACACGATGGTGGACCAGTTGTCGTCGTTCGCCGACGAGGTGACCCGGGTGGCCCGTGAGGTGGGCACCGAGGGCAACCTGGGTGGTCAGGCGCAGGTGAAGGGCGTCAGTGGCACGTGGCGCGACCTCACGGACAACGTGAACTCGATGGCGTCGAACCTGACCAGCCAGGTCCGCAACATCGCCTCGGTGACCACCGCCGTGGCGAAGGGTGACCTGTCGCAGAAGATCACCGTGGACGCGCGGGGCGAGATCCTGGAGCTGAAGTCGACCGTCAACACGATGGTCGACCAGTTGTCGTCGTTCGCCGACGAGGTGACCCGGGTGGCCCGTGAGGTGGGCACCGAGGGCAAGCTCGGCGGCCAGGCCCAGGTGCGTGGCGTCGCCGGCACCTGGCGGGACCTGACCGACAACGTGAACTCGATGGCGTCGAACCTGACCGCCCAGGTCCGCAACATCGCCCAGGTCTCCACGGCGGTGGCGAAGGGTGACCTGTCGCAGAAGATCACGGTGGACGCGCGGGGCGAGATCCTGGAGCTGAAGTCGACTGTCAACACGATGGTCGACCAGTTGTCGTCGTTCGCCGACGAGGTGACCCGGGTGGCCCGCGAGGTGGGCACCGAGGGCAAGCTCGGCGGTCAGGCGCAGGTCAAGGGTGTCAGTGGCACCTGGCGGGACCTGACCGACAACGTGAACTCGATGGCCTCGAACCTGACCAGCCAGGTCCGCAACATCGCCTCGGTGACCACCGCCGTGGCAAAGGGCGACCTGTCGCAGAAGATCACCGTGGACGCCCAGGGCGAGATCCTGGAACTCAAGTCGACTGTCAACACGATGGTCGACCAGCTGTCGTCGTTCGCCGACGAGGTGACCCGGGTCGCCCGTGAGGTCGGCATCGAGGGCAAGCTGGGCGGTCAGGCGCAGGTGAAGGGTGTTTCCGGCACCTGGCGGGACCTCACCGAAAACGTCAACCAGCTCGCCTCGACGCTGACCACGCAGTTGCGGGCCATCGCCCAGGTGTCCACGTCGGTGACCCGGGGTGACCTGACCCAGCGGATCGCCGTCAAGGCGCAGGGCGAGGTCGCCGAGCTGAAGGACAACATCAACCAGATGATCGTCACCCTCCGGGAGACGACCAAGAAGAACGCCGAGCAGGGCTGGTTGGACTCCAACCTGGCCCGCATCGGCGGCCTCTTGCAGGGCCAGCGCGACCTCGGCGAGGTCTGCCGCATGATCATGACGGAGGTGACCCCGCTGGTCGAAGCCCAGCTCGGAGCCTTCTTCCTGGCCGACGACACCGACGGCAGCATGCGACTGCGGCTCACCTCCTCATACGGGTACGTGGCACGGGGCAACGACGTGACCTTCGGGCCGGGCGAGGGGCTGGTCGGGCAGACCGCGCTGTCCCGCCGCACGATCCGGGTCAGCGCCTCCCCGAACAGCCGGCTCACCCTGCGTTCGGGTCTGGCCGAAACGCCCCCGTCCGACCTGGTGGTGCTCCCCGTGCTCTTCGAGGGCGAGCTGCTCGGGGTGATCGAGTTCGCCAGCGTGTCGGCCTTCTCCGACCTGCACCTCGCGTTCCTGGAGCGGCTGGTGCTCACCATCGGCATCGCGGTGAACACCATCCAGGCCAACCGGCGTACGGAGGAGCTGCTGGCCCAGTCGCAGCGGCTGGCGCACGAGATGCAGGAACAGTCGGCGGAGTTGCAGCGCACCAACGCCGAGCTGGAGGAGAAGGCCACTCTGCTCTCCGAGCAGAAGGGCAACATCGAGACGAAGAACCGGGAGATCGAGCTGGCCCGGCTGGGCTTGGAGGAGAAGGCGCAGCAGTTGACCCGCGCCTCGGCCTACAAGTCCGAGTTCCTGGCCAACATGAGCCATGAGCTGCGTACGCCGCTGAACTCGTTGCTGCTGTTGGCCCGCCTGCTGGCGGAGAACTCGGAGCAGAACCTCAGCCCGAAGCAGATCGAGTTCGCCCGGACCATCCACGGGTCCGGCTCGGACCTGCTGCGCCTGATCGACGACATCCTCGACCTGTCCAAGATCGAGGCGGGCCGGATGGACGTCGAGCCGACCGAGATCCGCTTCGCCGAGCTGCGTGGCTACGTCGAGCAGGCGTTCGCGCCGCAGGCCGAGGAGAAGAACCTGGACTTCCAGGTGCGGGTCAGCAAGGATCTGCCGCCGGCGTTGGTGACCGACGCGCAGCGGTTGCAGCAGATCCTGCGCAACCTGCTCTCCAACGCGGTGAAGTTCACCGACAACGGTGCGGTGACGCTGCGGATCGCCCCGGCGGCGGAGAACGCGGTCTTCGACGTGCCGGCGCTGACCAACGCCCAGCAGGTCATCGCGTTCACCGTGATCGACACCGGGATCGGCATCTCCGACGACAAGTTGTCGATCATCTTCGAGGCGTTCCAGCAGGCGGACGGCACGACCAGCCGCCGCTACGGCGGCACCGGCCTGGGCCTGTCGATCAGTCGCGACCTGGCCCGCCTGATCGGCGGCACCATCACCGTGTCGTCCGCGCCCGGTCAGGGGTCGACGTTCACCCTGTTCGTGCCGCAGGTGCTGGCTCCGGACGCGGTGGTCGCGCCCCAGGCTCCGTCTCCGCAGCGCGCCGGTCTGCCGTCGTCGCTGCTGATGCCGCCGCTGGAGCTGTTGTCGGAGCGGCCGGAGGCACCGGCCACCCGCCAGCTGGACGGCGCCACCGTGCTGATCGTGGATGACGACGTCCGCAACGTCTTCGCCTTGACCAGCGCGTTGGAACTGCACGGGATGACCGTGCTGTACTCGGACAACGGGGCGGACGGTGTCCGTCTGCTGGCCGAGCATCCGGAGGTGGACATCGTGCTGATGGACGCCATGATGCCCGACCAGGACGGTTACGAGACGACCCGCCAGATCCGCCGCAACCATCGCTTCGCCGACCTGCCGGTGGTGTTCCTGACCGCGAAGGCGATGCCGGGTGACCGGGAGTCGGCGCTCGCTGCCGGGGGCAGCGACTACATCACCAAGCCGGTCGACCTGGACGACCTGATCGAGCTGATGTCGTCCTGGATCAACGGCAGCCGGACCGAGGAGACTTCGTGACCCAGATGGCCAAGGCGCTGCTCGTGGACGACCGGCGGCAGAATCTGACGGCCCTGGAGGCGATCCTCCAGGGCCTGCCGGTCCAGTCCGTGGCGGTGGAGAGCGGTGAGGCGGCCCTCAAGCAGCTGTTGGTGGACGACTTCGCGGTGATCCTGCTGGACGCGCAGATGCCGGACATGGACGGCTTCGAGACGGCGAGCCACATCAAGCGCCGTGAGCGGACCAGGCACGTGCCGATCATCTTCCTGACGGCCGCTGACCGGGACGCCCAGCTCGCTCTCCGGGGCTACCAGGTGGGCGCGGTGGACTACCTGACGAAGCCGTTCGACCCGTGGGTGCTGCGCGCCAAGGTGTCGGTCTTCGTCGAGCTGTGGGTGAAGACCCGGCAGCTGGCCGCCCAGTCCGACCTGGTCCGGGAGCGCGACACGCAGTGGCGCAGGCTCACCGACGCGGTCGACGAGGCGACCACCCTGCTGCGGTCCGACGACGGAGAGGCCCGTGACCGGGCGGTGAGCATGTTGGAGCAGGCCCGCTGGGGCAACACCGCCTGACGCGGCGGGGCGGGTCGGGTCAGCCGGTGGGCTGGTCGTTGCGGATCATCAGGGCGCTGCGGAGGCCCGTGATGTCCAGGACGCGGATGAGGAAGTCACCCACGTGGGTCAGCATCAGCAGGCTCTGCGCGTGGCTGGCCTTGCGGCTGAGCACGACCAGGGTGCCCAGGCCCTGCGAGTCGCAGAAGGTGACGCCGCCGAGGTCGAGGACGATCTTCGGCGGCGGGTCGGCCAGCACCTCGTTGACCACTGTCGAGAGCTGCGCGGCCGTGAGCATGTCGATCTCACCGGCCAGGCGAAGCACAGCTTCGTCACCCGTCCGGTGTAGCGTGATGGACAGCTCGGCACGATCCACCCGGTCAGCCTAGCGCGATCCGACCGGTCCGGCCTGTTGAGGCCGCGAGCCGTCGCCGTCCAGGCCGAGCCCCCCGCATGTCGACGCTGCTGGCGGGTGCCGGCCACAGGTGAGCCTGGTAACCCCACCGCGGGGTGGCTGCTGGTGGGCCGTTCGTCGCTGACACAATGGCGGCATCGTGACCGACATATTTCCAGCCGGATCCGGCCGCTACCCGGCCGACGCGCCGGCCTCCGAGGCCCTGTTCGACCGCGCCCGCGCCATCGTGCCGGGCGGGGTGAACTCCCCCGTGCGCGCCTTCCAGGCGGTCGGCGGCACGCCGCGTTTCATGGTCCGTGGCGAGGGCCCGTGGCTGTACGACGCCGACGGCCGCCGCTACGTCGACCTGGTCTGCTCCTGGGGTCCGCTGATCCTCGGGCACGCACACCCGGAGGTGGTGGAGGCCGTGCAGGCTGCCGCCGCTCGGGGCACCAGCTTCGGCACTCCCACCCCGGGTGAGGTGGAGCTGGCCGCCGAGCTGGTCGACCGCACCCCGATGGAGCAGGTTCGCCTGGTCAACTCGGGCACCGAGGCCACCATGTCGGCGATCCGGCTGGCTCGTGGCTTCACCGGTCGCTCCAAGATCATCAAGTTCGCTGGTTGCTACCACGGGCATGTCGACGCCCTGCTCGCCGCCGCCGGATCCGGCGTCGCCACCCTGGGCCTGCCCGACTCGCCCGGCGTGACCGGTGCGGCGGCCAGCGAGACCATCGTGCTGCCCTACAACGACATCCGGGCCGTCGAGGAGGCGTTCGCCGCCGAAGGCCCGCACATCGCAGCGGTGATCACCGAGGCGGCAGCCGGCAACATGGGTGTGGTCGCCCCCCGCGACGGCTTCAACCAGCAGCTCGCACGGATCGCGCACGCGCACGGCGCCCTGCTCGTGGTGGACGAGGTGATGACCGGGTTCCGGGTGTCCCGCGCCGGGTGGCACGGCCTCGACGCCTCCGACGCCGACCTGTGGACGTACGGCAAGGTCATGGGTGGCGGCCTGCCCGCCGCCGCCTTCGGCGGGCGTGCGGACATCATGGCGCGACTCGCCCCGGCCGGCCCGGTCTACCAGGCCGGCACGCTCTCCGGTAACCCCCTCGCGTGCGCCGCCGGCCTGGCCACGCTGCGACTCGCGGACGAGTCGCTCTACCGCAAGCTCGACGACATGGCCGCCGTCGTGGGCAAGCTGGCGTCCGACGCGCTGGGCGCCGCCGGGGTCCCACACCGACTGTCGTACGCGGGCAGCATGTTCTCGATCTTCTTCACGGACGCCGACGTGATCGACTACGACAGCGCCCGCACTCAGCAAGTGCCGGCGTTCAAGGCGTTCTTCCACGCGATGCTCGCCGCCGGCGTCTACCTGCCGCCGAGCGCGTTCGAGTCATGGTTCGTGTCGGCGGCGATCGACGACGTCGCTCTGGAGCACATCGCCGACGCGCTGCCGACGGCGGCGAACGCGGCGGCAGCGGCTGGCCACGGGGGGTAGTGAGCGGTGAGCAAGACGGTGGTCCACGTGCTCCGGCACGGCGAGGTGTACAACCCCGACCAGATTCTCTACGGTCGGCTGCCCGGTTTCCGCCTCTCTGAGCTGGGCGTGCAGATGGCCAAGGCCGCTGCGGAGGGCCTGGCCGAGCGAGAGATCGTGCACGTGGTGGCCAGCCCGCTGGAACGCGCGCAGCAGACCGCCGAGCCGATCGCGGCCCAGTTCGGGCTCCCGGTCGGGGTGGACGAGCGGCTGATCGAGAGCGCCAACTGGTTCGAGGGCAAGAAGGTGTCGCCGGGCGACGGGTCGTTCCGTGACCCGCGCAACTGGTGGGTGCTGCGCGACCCGATGACCCCGTCCTGGGGCGAGGCCTACCGGGTGATCGCCGAGCGGATGTTCGCCGCCGTGCAGGCCGCCCGGGTCGCCGCCGAGGGGCGCGAGGCGGTGCTGGTGTCGCACCAGCTCCCCATCTGGACGCTGCGCCGCTACGTCGAGCGCAAGCGGCTCTGGCACGACCCGCGCAAGCGGCAGTGTGGGCTGGCGAGCCTCACCTCGTTCCACTTCGACGACGCGAAGGTGGTGGGCATCGGCTACAGCGAGCCGGCCGCGCACCTGATCGCTCTCTCCGCGACCGCCCGGACGGCCAAGGGGGCCTGATGAACGCCCGGAGGTGGACCGCCGGTCTGCTCGCCGCCGTCGCCGCGGTGGCGCTGGTCGGCTGCACGTCGAAGGGGCAGGAGAAGACCTGCACGACCACCACCGACGGGATCTTCGAGTGCGCACCGGACCAGCGCTCCGCACCCCCGAAGGTCGCCGGTGAGCTGCTGCTCGGCGGCACCTACGACGTCAGCCAGGCTCGCGGGCAGGTGGTCGTGGTCAACTTCTGGGGTTCCTGGTGCGCGCCGTGCCGTGCCGAGGCGGACGACCTGGAAGCCGTCTACCAGGCCACCAAGGGTTCCGGGGTGAGCTTCCTCGGCATCAACGTCCAGGATTCGCGGGACAAGGCCAAGGCGTTCGAGAAGGGCCGGGTCACCTATCCGAGCCTGTTCGACCCGTCGAGCAAGACGGCACTCGCGCTGGACATCCCGCCGAACAGCGTGCCGGCGACGGTGGTGCTCGACCGGGACGGTCGGATCGCCGCGGTGATCCGGGCCGCCGTCAAGCAGGAGGGCCTGCAACCGATCGTCGAGCGGATCGCCGCTGAGAAACCGGCGCCCAACTGATGGGCGAGACCTTCCGGGAGCTGGCCCTGAGCGGGCCGCTGCTGCTCGCCATCGGCGCGGCGGCGCTCGCCGGCCTGGTCAGCTTCCTCTCCCCGTGCGTGCTCCCACTCGTTCCCGGCTACCTCTCGTACGTCACCGGCCTGGCCGGTTCCGACCTCGAAGGCCGTGCACGGCAGGGCACCTCGTCGACCCCTGCGGAAGCGGCCGAGGCCGGTGACCGCGGAGGCGTCGCGGTCCGGGAGCGGATCGCGCGGGCCGGTGCCGTCAAGGGCCGGGTGCTCGCGGGCACGCTGCTCTTCATCGCCGGCTTCACCGCCGTCTTCGTCGCCACGGCGATCCTGTTCGCCGGCATCGGCCAGATCTTCTTCGAGTACGAGCGGCAGCTCGAAATCGTCGTCGGCGCGTTGATCATCGTGCTCGGGTTCGGCTACCTCGGGATGATCCCCGCCCTGCAACGGGAGTTCCGCATCTCCCGGCTGCCGTCGGCCGGGCTGCTCGGCGCACCGGTCTTCGGCGCGGTCTTCGCACTCAGCTGGGTGCCCTGCACGGGCCCTACCCTCGGCGCCGTGATGGGCATGGCCACCGCCTCCGGGCAGAGCGACCGTGCCGTGGTGCTCGCCGTGGCGTACTGCCTCGGGTTGGGGATACCGTTCATCGTCTTCGGGCTGGGCTTCCAACGCCTGCTCGGGGTCTTCCGCGCCGTTCGGCGCAACAGCCGCTGGGTCACCCGGGTCGGCGGCGCCCTGCTCATCCTGATCGGCCTCGCGCTGGTCACCGGCGGATGGCAGAGCTTCGTGATCTGGTTGCAGACCACCGTCGGGGTGGGCGAGGTGAGCATCTGATGACGGTCGTCGACGACCGGCCGGAAACCGTGGCGCCAGCGCCACGCCGTCGGCCGAACCGCCTCCTGGCGCTGCTGCGCAACTCGTGGCGGCAGTTGACCAGCATGCGTACGGCGCTGATCCTGCTCTTCCTGCTCGCGATCGCGGCCATCCCCGGCTCGGTGCTGCCGCAGCGCGGGATCAGCCCGGAGAAGGTCAACGAGTACTTCGTCGACCACCCGGAATGGGCCCCCCGACTGGACCGCATCGGCGCCTTCGAGGTCTTCGGCTCGGTCTGGTTCTCCGCGATCTACCTGCTGCTGTTCACCTCCCTGATCGGCTGCATCACGCCCCGACTGCGGGACCACATCCGGGCGTTGCGGTCCCGCCCGCCGGCCGCGCCGAAGCGGATGGCGCGGCTGCCGCAGCACACCGTGCTGCCCGCCCCGCCCGGCGGCGCGACGGCGATCGCCGAGGTGCTGCGCAAGCGTCGCTGGCGGGTGGAGGTCCGTGGCGACGAGGTCTCCGCCGAGAAGGGCTACCTCAAGGAGACCGGCAACCTGCTGTTCCACACGTCGTTGATCGCGGTGCTGATCAGCGTCGCCCTCGGCTCGTGGTACGGCTGGAGCGGCAACCGACTGCTGGTGGCGGGCGCGGACAACGCGTTCTGCAACACCCGGCAGCAGTACGCCGAAGCGAAGCTCGGCCCCCAGGTGGACAGCGCCGACCTGCCCCGCTTCTGCCTGCGGCTGGACGACTTCGAGGCCCGCTTCCTGCCTTCCGGTCAGCCGGAGTTCTTCAATGCCACGGTCACCGTCGACGGCCCGGACGAGCCGACCCGCAGCGCCGACTTCTCGGTGAACTCGCCGCTGCGCCTCGCCGACGCGAGCGTCTACCTGCTCGGCCACGGGTACGCCCCGGTGATCCGCTACACCGACCGGTTCGGCAACAGCCAGATCAGCGACGAACCGTTCCTCACCACCGGCGACATGGGGCTGACGAGTGAAGGGCTGGCCGCCTTCCCGGACGCGAACGTCGACCCGTCCACCGGCCAGCGCGCACCGGACGAGCAGATGGCGTTCACCGGCATCTACCTGCCCACCGCACCCGAGCAGGCGCCGTTCGTCCGCTCGGAATACCCGACCGAGCGCAACCCGGCACTGAACCTGGTCGCCTACCGGGGCAACCTCGGCCTGGACGCCGGCATCCCCAGCTCGGTCTACCAACTCGACCAGCGGCAGGTGCGGACCGGCAAGGTCCAGGAGGTCGGCACCAAGCTGCTCCGCAAGGGCGAGACCTGGAAGCTGGACGACGGCACCACTGTCGAGTTCCTGGGCACCGAGCGGTACGTCACCCTCTCCATCCGACACGACCCCGGCGCGACGCCACTGCTGATCAGCTGCGGCTTCCTGCTGGCCGGCCTGATGGGCTCGCTGTTCGGGCGACGCCGCCGGGTGTTCTTCCGGGTGGTGCCGGCCGACCCGGCGGAAGGATCTCCGACGGGCGGTAGTAGCTTGATGGAGGCCGGTGGGTTGCCGCGCACCGACTATCCAGGGTTCGCCGACGAGTTCGCCCAGCTCATCGCCGAGGTCAACGGCGACGAACGGGCGGCTGAGCGGGCCAGCACGGGCGCTGACTCCAGTGACCGGGCCGGCGTGCGAGAAGGAGCCGAGTGATGTCCGCACTCTCCGACAATCTGGTGACCTTCGCCATCCTGGCGTACCTGGTCGCGATGATCGGTCACGCCGTGGAGTACGCGTTGGGCAACGCGCGTACCCGGGTCGCCGCTGCGGCTCCGGTGCGCGAGCTGGTGGGTGCCGGCGGCGGCATCGTGCCGACGCCGCCCGCGCCCGTACCGTCGCAGCCCGGGGCCGACCGCTCCGCGCGACGGGCCCGCCTCGCCGGCCTGATCGGGGTGGGCGCCACCGCGGTCGCCGCCGTGCTGCACCTGGCGGCGCTGGTCACTCGTGGCCTCGCGGCCGACCGGATGCCGTGGGGCAACATGTACGAGTTCGTGCTCACGGTGACGTTCATCGGGGTCGCGGCCTGGCTGGTGGTGCTCTGGAAGCGGCCGTCGCTGCGCAAGCTCGGGCTGTTCCTCACGCTGGTGATGGTGCTGCTGGTCGCTACCGCCGAGCTGGTGCTGTACGTGCCGATCGTGCCGCTGGTGCCGGCACTGAACTCGTACTGGTTCGTCATCCACGTCTCGACCATCGTGTTCGCGTCCGGCATCTTCCTGTTCGGTGCGGTGCCGGCGGTCGGCTTCCTGATGCGCAACGGGTACGAGAGCGGCAAGCGGAGCTTCCCGTACACCCTGGCCAAGCGGCTGCCCGCCGCGGCCGGGCTGGAGCGGTTGACCTTCACGCTGCACGCCTTCGCCTTCCCGATCTTCACCTTCGCGGTGATCGCCGGTGCCATCTGGGCCGAGGCGGCCTGGGGTCGGCCGTGGGGCTGGGACCCGAAGGAGACCTGGGCGTTCATCTCCTGGGTGGTGTACGCCGGTTACCTGCACGCCCGGGCCACGCCCAGCGTCAAGCGCAACGTGGCCACCTGGCTCGCGGTGCTCGGCTTCCTCACCATGCTGATGAACCTGTTCGGCGTGAACATCTTCTTCACCGGCCTGCACTCGTACGGTGGGCTGGACTGACCCTGGCAACACGATGCGGGCCGGCCACTGATTCGTCAGTGACCGGCCCGCGTCGTTCAAACGGCTTCGGTCAGCTCACCGTGACCGGGGCGATGTCGTTGCCCGGGTTGTCGTCCACCCGCGGGTAGCGGCTCGCCGGCTGGACCATCCCGGCGGACCCGCCGAGGCTGTCGATCCGTAGGTCGAAGGTGGCCGTCGTGCTGGTCCCGGCGGGGAACACGGCTCCAGGGCCGTTGCAGCGCCAGAACTTTGGGGTCGCTACGCCGTCCTCCTCCTCGCCGCCATATGACGCGCACCCCGGCGGGTCGGCCAGCACGGTCACCCCGGTGGGTGGGGTGAAGAAGAACGCGCCAACGGTGTCGCCGGAGTTCGTGCCGTCCGGCACACCCGGGCCCTCGTTACGGATGCCCACGGTGACCTGGACGGTGTCGCCGACGGCACCAGTCACGGTCGCGCCCTGGGCGACGATGTCGAAGGCGCTCTGGACCTCCCACAGATAGGTCTGACCGCCGGCGCCGTTCACCTCGACCGGAATCACGCCGAGCGGCGTACCGACCGCCCGCAGCCGCAGCGCCTGGTCGGCGTCACGGCTCTTGAGCTTCACGTTGGTCGGGAGCGGACCGGCGCTGGCCAGCGGCTCCACGAACTGGGTGATCCGCTTGTCCCCGAGGGTGGCCGGGCCGACATTGGTGGGAAACCCGCCCCGCAGCTCGTGCCGCTGGCCGGGCGCGAACGTGCCCCGCACGGTGCAGACGACAACGGTGGCGAGCACCTGGTCGGTGCCGTACCGGCAGTTGCGGTAGCTGGCCGGCACGAGGCCCACCGAGAAGCGCATGGTGAGCCGCAGGTCCACGGCCGGCTGGTCACCGGCATTGACCACGGCCACCTTGAGGGGGAGCGTGTCGCCCACCTCGACGCCGGTCAGGTATTCGTCGACCATGTCGAGCAGGTCGGGCCCGGACCGCACGGTGACCGTCGCCTGCTGGGTGTACGCCTCGGTCTGCTCGCCGAACGCCGTGTAGTCGAGGGTGCCCGTCGCGCCGTCCACGGCGCCGGGAGCGGCCCGGAACACCACCGGCACGGTGCCGGTGAGCGTGCCGAACTCCTCGACGGCCGTCGGCGGCATCGGGCAGGTCACAGAGGCGCCCTCGGTGACACAGAAGTCGGGAAAGCTCGCGGTGGCGACGCCGGCCAGGCCGGTCAGGTCGATGGTCACCCGAGGCTGGGTGGCTCCGGTGCTGGTCAGGGTCAACGGCACCGTGCGGCCGGGAGCGCCGGCCGCGCCGAGCGTCACGTCGCCCAGCCAGCCATTGACCCAACCCGGGTCGTCCTCGGCCGAGGCGGGCGTTGACGCCGCGCCGATCATCGCCGTCGCGAGGACCAGCGTGGTCAGCCCGTGCACAAGCCTGCCACGCGTAACGCGCACAGATCTCATCGATCTCCTTGGTGGGGGATGAGCCGACCGGAAGAAGCCAGGTTTGCGGCACCCCGACCCGATCGGCATCCATGATCTTAGAGATCACCTGTGACAGTTCTCGATCGGTCGACCAGGTCGCGATCTTCGTCGAAACCGGATTCGGTCGGTGCCTGCCGCGCCGGTCGCCAGGCCCGCAACGTCCGCTCGACCTGGACGGTGACCTGGTAGGACACCTCCGGTAGGTCGGCCAGCTCGATCTGTTCACCACGCAGCGCCAGTTGGGCGTGCAGTTCCCGGGCGATGGTGTCGCGAAGCGCGACCAGCAGGGGCGACAACCCGTCCGGGTCGCCGACGACATAGGCGTCCGACATGCCCACCACCCTGCACCCGGCTCCCGCCGTTCCGCCACTCCGCCACTCCGCCACCGAGACCGCCTCGTTGATCCACTCGGTTTCCGTGAAATCGGGCTGTCCCAGCGGCGGGAGGCCCCGACTTCCTGAAAGTCGAGTGGATCTAGGCCGCTCCGCCGAACCAGCCCGGCATGTCGAGGCGGAACCAGTTTGCCGAGGCCATCGTGCGGAGGTCGTCTTCCATGGCGGTGACCCGGTCCGGGCCGAGGGTTTCGGACCACTGTGCGCGCAGCCGGTCGAAGATCTCGGCGGAGCGGCGTAGCCCGTCGGCGCCGTGCGGTGTCACCCGGACCAGTCGGCGTCGGGCGTCGGAGGGATCGTCGGCCCGCTCCAGGTAGCCGACGGCGACCAGCCGGTCGATCGTCTTGCCGGCGGCCTGTTTGGAGATGCCCAGTCGCTGGCCCAGCTCCGTGGCGGTGGTGCCGTCCGCGCCGACGGCCTGGAGCACGAACCCGTGCAGCGGCCGCAGCTCCGGATGCCCCTCCCGGGCCAGTTCGGCGTGCAGGTCGTCGATCAGCGTCCGGAAGCCCGCCAGCAGCAGCAGTGGCAGGTGGAACCCGGGGCGCGCGGGATCAGCGGTTGCCATGTTCGTCAACCACGTTTACTATTTCGTCAACCACGTTGACTATCTTACGGGATGCAGCACTGACCCTCCCGACCGACGCTGCCGAAAGCAGGTAACCATGCCCGTCTTCACCGCTCACACCGCCGAGACCGTGCCCGCTGCCGCCCGCCGAGCCATCGAGGGCGTACGCGGCCGGTTCGGCTGGCTGCCCACCCCGGTGGCGCTGATGGCCGACTCTCCACAGTTGCTCACCGGCTTCCTCGCCACCAGCGCGGGCTTCGAGCAGACCGACCTCGCCCCGCTGGAGCGGGAGGTGGTCATCCTGACGGTCTCCACCACCAACGAGTGCCACTTCTGCGTCGCCCTGCACACCGGCAAGCTCACCCAGATCGGAGCGACCACCGAGCTGATCACCGCACTGCGTGCCGGCTCGGCGCTGCCCGAACCGCGGCTGGAGGCGCTGCGCCGGTTCACGCTGGCCGTGCTCGACCACCGGGGCGCGGTGCCCGACAACGAGTTGCACGAGTTCCTGACCGCTGGCTACCAGCCCCGGCACGCGCTGGACGTGGTGCTCGGCGTCGGCGCGTACACGATGTCCACCTTCGCCAACCGGCTCACCCAGGCACCGCTCGACCCACCGCTGGCCGCCCACGCCTGGACGCCCGCCGCCTGACCGGGGGCGCCTGCCGACCGCTGCTCAGGCCGCCCCGAGGAAGTCCCGCAGCAGGGCGAGCATCTCGTCCGGGCGCTCCTCGTAGAGCCAGTGCCCGCAGTCCTCGATCACCTCGCCGCGAACCGTGTCGGCGTACCGGCGAACCTGCTCGGCGACCTGCCCGCCCAGGCTCGCCGCCGCGCCGACGGCCAGCACCGGCATCGTCAGCTTCGTGGCCCGGTACGCCGTGTTGTCGGCGATGTCCTGATCGAACGCCCGGAAGTAGGCGAAGCTGGCCCGCAGATGCGCCGGGTCGCGCAGGTGGCTCGCGAACTCCTCGATGTCGGGGGCGGCGATGCTGCCCTTGCGCACCATCAGGGCGTCGGTGAACCGGTCCACCCAGAGCGACTCCCGACCGCGGACCAGCTCCTCCGGAAGCCCGTTGCCGATCGAGAAGTAGCCGAAGTTCCACACTCCCGGGCCGGCCGAGGTGAGCGCCGGGAACGTGTAGATGCTCTCGTCGGGGATCGGTGCCTCGGTGAGCACCAGTCGGCTCACCCGCTGCGGATGGGCGGCGGCGTACGCGTACGCCACCATGGTCCCCAGGTCGTGCCCGACCAACCGGAGGTCACTGACCAGGCCGAGCTGGTCGAGCAGCCCGTGCAGGTCGGCGGCGACGGTCTTCTTGTCGTACCCGCCGGCCGGGGCGTCGCTGCCCCCGAAGCCGCGCAGGTCAGGTGCGACCACGTCGAAGGATCGGCTCAACTCGGGCAGCAGGTTCCGCCACATGTGCCAACACTGCGGATACCCGTGCAGCAGGACCAGTGGTGGGCCACTGCCGCCACGGACGTAGTTCATGGAGATCTGGCCGACCCGCGCCCGTTGCTCGGTGAACCCCGCCGGAACCCGCTCCGCGCCCATCGCCGCCTCCGTCCGCCGGCTGTCCGCCGCCGGCTGCCCGGCTACCCGCTCGACCGCCCACCATGCCTGCGAGTTCTGCGCCCTGACCGTTGATCCACTCGCGTTTCAGGAAGTCGGGCCATCCCGGGCCAGTGGACACCCCGACTTCCGGAAACCGAGTGGATCAAGATGCGGGCCGAGCCTCCTGACCGGCAGCCGACCGGGTCATCGCGAGTGTCACAGCACCCGGCCTGGGCCGTTCGGCACCCCGTGCGGGAGACTGGCGACATGGCGGCTCGTGGCTTCCCGTACACCGATCTCAAGGACTTCCTCGCGGCGCTGGAGCGCGCGGGGGAGCTGCGCCGGGTCGACGTCCCGGTCGACCCCACCCTGGAGATCAGCGAGGTGGTCACCCGCACGGTGCGGGCCGGCGGCCCCGCGCTGCTCTTCGAGCGCCCGACCCGGGGCGACATGCCGGTGGCGATCAACCTGTTCGGCACCGAGAAGCGCATGGCGATGGCCCTCGGGGTGGAGAACCTCGACGAGATCGGCGCGCGCATCGGCGAGCTGCTCAAGCCGGAGCTGCCGCAGGGCTTCTCGGGCATGATGGGCGGGCTCGGCAAGGTCATGCAGCTCAAGTCGATGCCGCCGAAGAAGGTCAAGACGGCCCCCTGCCAGCAGGTGGTCTACCGCGGCGACGACGTCGACCTCAACCGGTTGCCGGGGCTGCAGATCTGGCCGGGTGACGGCGGGATCTTCCACAACTTCGGGCTGACCCACACCAAGCACCCGGAGACCGGTAAGCGCAACCTCGGGCTCTACCGGCTCCAGCAGCACTCGCGCAACACCATCGGCATGCACTGGCAGATCCACAAGAACTCCACTGCACACCACGCGGTCGCTGAGCGGCTCGGGCAGCGCCTGCCGGTGGCGATCGCCATCGGCGCCGACCCCGCCGTCGCATACTCGGCCAGCGCGCCACTGCCGGCCGACATCGACGAATACCTGTTCGCCGGGTTCCTGAGCGGCGAGCGCGTCGAGATGGTCGACTGCCTGACCGTGCCGCTGCAGGTGCCGGCGCACGCACAGATCGTCCTCGAGGGCTACATCGAGCCGGGCGAGCGGCTGCCCGAGGGCCCGTTCGGCGACCACACCGGCTTCTACACCCCGGTGGAGCCGTTCCCGGTGATGCACATCGAGTGCATGACCATGCAGCGCGACCCGGTCTACCACTCGATCGTCACGTCGCAGCCGCCCCAGGAGGACCACGGTCTCGGCAAGGCCACTGAGCGGATCTTCGCGCCGCTGCTGCGCTTCCTGATCCCGGACATCGTCGACTACGACCTGCCCGCCGCCGGGGTGTTCCACAACTGCGCGATCGTGTCGATCCGCAAGCGGTACCCGAAGCACGCCCAGAAGGTGATGAACGCGATCTGGGGCGCGCACATGATGTCGCTGACCAAGCTCATCGTGATCGTCGACGAGGACTGCGACGTGCACGACTACAACGAGGTCGCCTTCCGCGCCTTCGGCAACGTCGACTACGGCCGCGACCTGCTGCTCACCGAAGGGCCCGTCGACCACCTCGACCACGCTTCGTACCAGCAGTTCTGGGGTGGCAAGGCCGGCGTCGACGCCACCCGCAAGCTGCCCACCGAGGGCTACACCCGCGGTTGGCCGGAGGAGATGCGCATGAGCCCGGAGGTCACCGCCCTGGTCGACAAGCGCTGGAAGGAGTACGGGCTCTGATGGCTGTCCTCGACGCACCGGCCGAGAAGCCGGGCCGGGTCAAGTCCTTCCTCAAGCTCGTCGCGATCGAGCACTCGGTGTTCGCGCTGCCCTTCGCGTATCTGTCGGCGTTGAGCGCCATGCAGGTCAACGGCGGACGGGTGCGCTGGTGGGACCTGCTGCTGATCACCGTGGCGATGGTCGGGGCGCGGACGTTCGCCATGGCCGCCAACCGGATCCTCGACCGGCGGATCGACGCGCGGAACCCGCGTACCGCCGGCCGGGAACTGGTCACCGGGGCCGTGAGCGTGCGGACGGCCTGGACCGGCGCGGCCGTCGCGCTGGTGGTCTTCCTCGCCGCCGCCGCCCTGCTCAACCCGCTCTGCCTGGTGCTCGCGCCGCTGGCCGTGGTGCCGCTGGTCGTCTATCCCTACGCCAAGCGGTTCACCAACTGGCCGCACGCCATCCTCGGGATCGCCCAGGCGGTCGGCCCGGTCGGCGCCTGGCTGGCCTTCACCGGCACCCTGGACGGCTCCTGGCCGGCCTGGCTGCTCGGCGTGGGGGTCGGGCTGTGGATCGGCGGCTTCGACCTGATCTACGCCTGCCAGGACTCCGAGATCGACCAGGAGATCGGTGTGCACAGCGTGCCGGCCCGTTACGGTCGGCGCTTCGCCCTGCACGCCTCCACTGTCGCGCACGTGGTGACCTTCGGGCTGTTCGTCTGGTTCGGCGCGCTGATCGGCTTCGGCTGGCTCTGGTGGATCGGGCTGGTGCTGACCGCTGTGGCGTTCGGCTACCAGCACCTGGTGGTCACGCCGACAGACCTGAGCAAGGTCAATCGGGCGTTCTTCACCGCCAACGGGTTCGTCGGCATCGCGCTGTTCGTGTTCGCCCTGCTCGATCTTGTGGTGCGGCTCGGCCTGCGCGGCTAGGGCCGCTGTGGCGGCGGCAGACGGCGGCGGTGCGCTCGGCACCGCCGCCGTCGGCGTTCCGTCCATGAACTTGTTCTATGAACACTAGAACAAGTAACCTTTAAGCATGCTCTTCCGCATCGACCCCTCGTTGGATGAGACGCTCTTTGCCCAGCTCGTCACGCAGGTCCGCCTCGCAGTGGCCCAGGGTGTGCTCCAGCCCGGCGAACGGCTGCCCGCCGCCCGCGAGCTCGCCGCTTCGCTCGACCTCAATGTGCATACCGTGCTCCGGGCCTACCAGATGCTCCGAGACGACGGGCTGATCGAGCTACGACGAGGTCGCGGTGCCATCGTCACCGCCCGACCCGCAGCCGACCACGCAAAGCTGCTGGCCGCCATCGACGAGGTGGTGCGCGAGGCGCGTGCCCTGCGTTTCTCCCCGGAAGCCACCGCCACACTCCTCAAGGAGGCGTTCTCATGACCACCGGCACCGAGCCTGCCCGTGCCCAGCGTCGACGCATGCGCCGCGTCGGCCTGACGGTCACCATCTGCGGGCTCGTGATCCTGGCCGTGGCCGCCGCCGTCGCCCTCGCCTGGCGTGGCGACCTGCCCGATCCGGTTGCGACGCACTGGGGAGCCCGGGGCACGCCTGACGGCTTCATGTCCCTCAGTGCGTTCCTCTGGGTCGGCTTCGGCCTGGGCGCCCTCCTGGTGCTCGCCTTCGGCGCGGTCACGACGCTGTGGGGGCAGTCGGCGGCGAGCCGCCGCATCGGCGCGGGGACCACCATCTGGCTGGCGCTCTTCCTGGCCCTCCTCCAGATCGGCACACTGCACGTCCAGCTTGGGCTGGCTGACGCGCGCGGCGCCGACGACATCGGCGCTGCGCTCATCCTGGCGACCGTTGGCTCGCTCCTGCCGGCCGTGCTCGTCGGCGTGCTCCTGCCCGGTGACCCGCCCCAGCCGGCCGACGCCCCCGTTCCGCCCGAGGCGTCCCGCGTCCCTTTGGCGGCGAGCGAACGGGCGGTCTGGATCGGGCACACCGGTGCCGGGCCGGGGATCGCCCTGGGCGCCGCGGCGATTGTCGTCCTCGTCACGCTCGCCGTCATCAGCGGTGTGTGGGGCCTGCTGATCGTCGCGGCCCTGCTGGTCGGGGTGTTCGTGGCGATGTTCGCCTTCACCGTCCGGATCGACGAGACCGGCCTGCTGGTCCGGTCGTCGGCCGGCTGGCCGCGCACCCACGTCCCCCTCGACGAGGTGCTTCGCGCCAGCGTTGTCCAGGTCAACCCGCTGCGCGAGTTTGGCGGCTGGGGCTGGCGGGTGGGCCGTGGCGGCCGGGTCGGCATCGTTCTGCGTGCGGGCGAGGGCCTGCTGGTCGAGCGGACCGGCGGGCGCTCGACCGTCGTCACGGTTGCCGGCGCTGGCACTGCCGCCGGGCTGCTCAACACGCTCGCCGACCGTCATCGGCGGACCCTCTGACCCGGTAGCCCCCGGGGTCAGCTCCGGGATGCCGAATACCGGGCGCTCTCCATCGACCAGTCGATCGTCCCCCGCACCGAGCGGGCGACTCCCTCGACGTGCGCGGCCACCGCCCGGTCCAGCTCCGGGCCGAAGGACGGGATCGTGGCCCGCAGCTCCATGAATCGGCCCATCGTCGTGCGCCAGCGGGCCACCGCCGCCTCCACGGCCCGCTCGTCCGGCAGGCGCTGCTCCCGTGCGATGGCCAGCACCAGGTTGTGCCCGCCCGAGGTGACCCTGTCCTTCTCCAACGACACCAGGTCGTTGAACCAGGAGAGCAGGTCGTTGCCGGTTGCCGCGAGCGCCCGTAGCGCCGGGTGGTGGTAGACGGAGTCTGGCAGCGCGTGACCGGTGACGAACTCGATCATGGTGTACGACACGTACGCCGCCGAGGTCGCCCGGCGCAGCGCAACGTATTCGGAGACGGCGGGGACGTGGCCCCTGGTCTTGTTCTCCGCCTCCGTCCGGTCGCCTGCCAGGTGGTGGGCGACCGCGTCAGCGAAGCGCTGCTGCCAGGGCGGGGGCATCCGGGCACGCGGCGCTTGCCACGCGTCCGCGAGCATCCGGCGCAACGGTCCCCGGAACCCTGCCGTGCGGGCGCCGGGGCCGTGGCGCAGCACGTGGAGCACGCCGTCCCGCAAGGCAGCGACGTCCGCGCCGCTCGCACCGTGCGGTCCGTCGCAGGCGTCGTCGAGCAGGAAGAACCAGGTCCAGAGGGCGGCGACCGTACGCAGGTCGGCGGCGCTGGCGTCAGGGTAGAGCCGACCCGCGTACCAGGCGATGCGACCGGCATCCAGCTGGCGCAGCTCGTCGTCGTCCAGCGGCAGGTCGAAGCGGCGCACCCAGCCCGCCAGCCACTCCTGGGTCGCCTCGGCATGCGGCGAGCACCGCGAGGGAAGGGGACACTCGGCACGTAGTGCGCGGGCTGCCGCCACCGTCATCGGTCGTACCGTCCCTCCGGTTGCCGCACAGAGGTTTTCCCCCCCATCCGAGCATGTCAGAAATCGGCTGTCGATGATGTCCGTCGCGCTCCGGGAGGACGGCGGACGGGCGAGGGCGGGGGCCACGGCGCGGCGCCCGGCCGGACCAGGCAGGCTGGGGGCATGCGCGAACCATGGGTGGTCGGAGTCTCCGGCGCTTCCGGTACGCCGTACGCGGCGGCCGTCATCGGCGGACTGCTCGACGCGGGCGAGCCCGTGGACCTGATCGTGTCCCGCGCGGCACGACTCACCGTGCTCGACGAGACCGGCCGATCGTTCCGCGACGGGCACTGGGCCGAGGACCTCTCCGCCTGGCTCGACCGGGACCTGACCGGGGCGGATGTGCGGCACTGGCCGGCCGGCGACCTGGCCGCCGGGCCGAGCAGCGGCTCATACCGGGTACGCGGGATGGCCGTGGTCCCGGCCAGCACGGCAGCCTGCGCCGGGATCGCGATCGGGCTCTCCAAGGACCTGTTGCAGCGTGCCGCCGAGGTCAACCTCAAGGAACGCCGCCCGGTGGTGGTGGTCCCCAGGGAGACACCGGTGACCCGCAGCCATCTGGAGCACCTGATCGCGCTGCACGATGCGGGCGCGGTGGTGCTGCCGGCCAGCCCTGGCTTCTACGGGGCTGGCGCGGCCGCCACCGCCCAGCAGTTGGTCGACTTCGTGGCCGGCAAGGTGCTCGACGCGCTCGGCGTCCCACACACCCTGTTCCGTCGGTGGTCCGGGCAGCTCGGCGCGACCCGGACCTGAGCCGGCCTGATCCTCAGTCCGCCCCGCCGTGCCGCCCGGCGGTCGTCGGTCGTAGCGGGACGCGGACCGGACTGGTGTCCGGTCCGCGTAGCGTTGTCCGCACCAGTTCAGTACATGCCAGCGTTGGCCGGACCCGGCCCCGTGGATGCGGCCGGCCCCACATTGCGTGGCTTTCCGACCTCATCCACCTCGTCCAGCATGCCCTCCCCCTCAAGCAGGGCTCGCACCTCGGATTCCCGAAACCGGCGATGCCCGCCTGGAGTCCGGATGCTTCCTATCCGGCCGGCCGCCGCCCATCTAGTCACAGTTTTCGGGTCTACCCGAAACAGCGCGGCGACCTCACCCGGTGTCAGCAGGCGATCTCCAGTGTCCACAGCCCCCTCCTCGCGTCGACGAAGCCCCCGGCTGAACACACTGCCCCCGGCTGGTGCGTAGCCCAGAGCCGTCATGAGGGACGTATGGCAATTACAGCACCAGGGACATGGCCTGTCCGCCCAAACGCGAAAAATGCACTGAGTGGGGAGTTAGTAATGGTACTGGTGCTACCTCTGCCTTGACCGGCGGTTTGCGAACAGTGACTCACCGCTCAGTCCAACGGATGCCGAACGCCTCGCGTTATGCCTCAGCGGTTAGGGTCACTCTCTGTGGACGCCATCGACCTGAACCTCGTCGACCTGCTGCGCGGCAACGCTCGCCTCTCGTACGCCGAGTTGGCCCGACAGGTGGGCCTCTCGGCCCCGGCCGTGCACGAACGGGTCGGCAAGCTGGAGAGCAGCGGCGTGGTCCGGGGCTACCGGGCGGACGTGGCCCCGGAGTCGATCGGGCTGGGCGTCACCGCGCTGATCGGCATCGTCGAGGACTCCGGCGCCGACAGCGACGACATGCTCGAGTCGCTGCGGGTGCTGCCCGAGATCGAGTCCTGCTACTTCATGGCCGGCGTGGAGTCCTTCCTGCTCAAGGCGCGGGTCGGCACGATCGCCGAGTTGGAGCAGTTGATCGTGCGGCTGAACCGCACCCCCGGGGTCGCCTCCACCCGCACCGCCATCGCCCTCTCCACGAAGTGGGAGAACCGCCCGCAGCCGGTCGGCCCGCCCACGGCCTGACCGCCGCGTACCCCTGGTGTCGCCCGGCCTGCCGGCGGTAGCGTGCGCCGATGACCCCGCCGGTACGTCCTGTGGCCGTGGTGACCGGCGCTGCCGGGGGCCTCGGCCGGGCCATCGCCACCGCGCTGCACGCCGACGGCTGGTCGGTGCTGCTCACCGACCTCGACCCGGCGGCGGTCGCCGCCGCCGCGGCACCCCTCGGCGGCTGGTCGGCGGCCCTGGACGTCCGGGACGAGGCCGCCTGCGCCGCTGTCGCCGCGACCGCGGCGGGCCGGGGCGAACTCGCCCTCTGGGTCAACAACGCCGGAATCCTGGTCACCGGGCCGTCGTGGGAGCACGACGGTCCGACCCGTCAGCGGGTGTTCGACGTCAACGCCCTCGGCGCCATGAACGGCACCCTCGCCGCGCTGGCCGTGATGCGCGGGCAAGGTCACGGCCACGTGCTCAACGTCGTCTCGCTGGCCGGGCTGATCGCCGCGCCCGGCGAGACGGTGTACGCGGCCAGCAAGCACGCCCTGCTGGCGTTCAGCCTCGGCACCCTGTCCGACCTGCGGATCGCCGGATACCGGCGGGTGCACGTCTCCTGCCTCTGCCCGGACGGCATCTGGACCCCGATGCTGCACGACCGGCTGGACGACCCGGGGGCGGTGGCCTCGTTCACCGGGTCGATGCTGACCGCGCAACAGGTGGCCGCCCGGGCGGTCCGCTTGGCCCGCCGACCCCGCCCGGTGGTCAGCCTGCCCCGCTGGCGGGGAGCGCAGGTGCGCCTGCTGGACGTCCTACCGGGGGTGGCCGTCGCACTGACCCCGATCGTCCAGGCGGCCGGCCGCGCAGGTCAGCGCCGCCAACACCGTCGGAGCACGCCGCCGGACCGGCGCTGACCACCGCTGGCCTGCTTGCTACGTTTCCGAGCGTGACTCATCTCGACCGCTGCGACGATGCCAGCCGGACCTGGGTGACGGAGGCGATCGCCGCCGTCGAGGCGGACGCGAACCGCTCGGCCGACACCCACCTGTTGCCGTTCCCGCTGCCCCGCGCCTGGGGGGTCGATCTCTACCTCAAGGACGAGTCGTCCCACCCCACCGGCTCGCTGAAGCACCGGTTGGCCCGCTCACTGTTCCTCTACGGCCTCTGCAACGGCTGGATCGGGCCGCAGACCACGATCGTTGAAGCGTCCTCGGGCTCCACGGCGGTCTCCGAGGCGTACTTCGCCCGGATGCTCGGACTGCCGTTCATCGCGGTGATGCCGGCCTCCACCTCGCCCGAGAAGATCGCGCAGATCGAGTTCCAGGGCGGCCGGTGCCATCTGGTGGACGACCCCGCGAGCGTGGTGGTCGAGGCTCGGTGGCTGGCCGAGGACTCCGGCGGGCACTTCATGGACCAGTTCACCTACGCCGAGCGGGCCACCGACTGGCGGGGAAACAACAACATCGCCGAGTCGATCTACGCCCAGTTGGAGTTGGAGCGGCACCCGATCCCCACCTGGGTCGTGGTGGGCGCCGGCACCGGGGGCACCAGCGCGACCATCGGCCGGTACGCCCGGTACCGCCGGCTCGCCACCAAGCTCTGCGTGGTCGATCCGGAGAACTCGGCGTTCTACCCGGCCTGGCTGGCCGCCGACTGGTCGGTGCGCACCGGGAAGGGCTCCCGGATCGAGGGGATCGGCCGTCCCGCCGTGGAGGCGTCGTTCCTGCCCTCGGTGGTGGACCGGATGGTCCAGGTGCCGGACGCGGCGTCACTGGCAGCCATGCGTGCCGGCTCGGCGGTGCTCGGCCGCCGGGTGGGCGGCTCCACCGGCACCAACCTGTGGGGTGCCTTCGGCCTGATCGCCGCGATGCTCGCCGAGGGCCGGACCGGCTCGGTGGTCACCCTGATCTGCGACCCGGGCGACCGCTACGCCGACACGTACTACGCCGACGACTGGGTGGCCGCCCAGGGCCTCGACCTGACGCCGTACCTGGCCACGATCGAACGCTTCCTGACCAGCGGCACCTGGCCCGCCTGAGTCACGCGGGCGCGGTCAGCGCGGGTCGATCCGCTCGGCCAGCCCGGGGTAGCGCACCACGAAGCCGCTGTCGTCCAGATCGATGTCGGCGGTGAAGGTGCCGCTGGCGAAGCGCACCCGGCCCGGCCCGAGCCCGCTGTAGATCTGCTCCGCCGCCACCACCTCCAGACCGGGCAACAGCACCCAGGCAACCGTGATCCGGTGGGCCACGTCGGCCGGCTCGGCGGCCAACCCCAGCCGGTGGACCGGCAGGGAGTTGAACAGCGGTGAGCCGCTCAGGTCGACGTCGAGCGCGTCGGCCAGCCGGTCCGGGTCGTCGGTGCCCGGCAGGCCGGCCCGCCGATGTCCGGCCGCGACCAGCGCCGCGTCCAGGTCGCCCTGCTCGGCCGTGGTCACCCGCCACCGGTCCGCGGCTCGCTCCAGCTTCACCCTGCGCAGCCAGCCCAGCCCTTCGGCCTCGACCTCGACCCGGGTGGTGGTCCAGTCCGGCGCGGTCGTCAGCTGGTAACGGGCGGTCCAGGGGATCGGGTCCACGGCGAGCAGGGTGCCCCGAGCCGTCAACCCCCGACCGTCGTCGAGCAGCACCTGCTCGCTGCCGGCGGTGTCCGTCCGGGACCAGAAGATCGTCTTCGGCATGGTCGGCATGAGCCGGACGTTACGCGACCAGGAGGACATCGGCAGGGCATGCGCGAACGCCGCCGCGAAGCCTGGGCTCCGCGACGGCGTTCGGTGGATCAGTGGATCAGTGGGTACGCGCTGCCGGTCGCCCGCCGAACCCGCGCCGGTCGTCACGCGGACGGTCCTCACGGGGCCGGTCGTCGCGGGGACGGTCGTCCCGAACACGGCTGTCCGGGCGGAAACCACCCCGAGTGTCGCGGTCGCCGAAGCGCCGGTCACCGGTCGGCCGGTCGCTCCGGCCGTCCCGGTCGCCGAACTGCGGGCGGTCACCGAACCGGCGCTCGCCCTGCGGCCGGTCGCCGTAACCCCGGGTGTCCCGGTCGGCGTAACGCCGCTCGCCGGTCGGCCGGTCGCCGAAGCCCCGATCGCCGGTGGGCCGGTCGCCGTAACGTCGCTCGCCCTGGGGGCGGTCGCTGTGCTGCCGGTCGCTGTGCTGGCGGTCACCCTGCGGCCGGTCGCCGAAGCGGCGCTCGCCCTGGGGCCGGTCGCCGTACTGGCGGTCACCCTGCGGCCGGTCGCTGTAGCGACGCTCACCGGTCGGGCGGTCGCCGTACTGGCGGTCACCCTGCGGCCGGTCCCCGAAGCGACGCTCACCGGTCGGGCGGTCGCCCTGGGGCCGGTCGCCGTAGCGACGCTCGCCGGTGGGCCGATCGCCGTAGCGGCGCTCGCCGCCCGTGCGGTCACCGAACCGGCGCGGACCGCCGGAACGGTCGTCGAACCGACGCGAGCCGCCGGAGCGATCGCCGTAGCCCCGGGGCTCCGCCTCGAGGCGAACCGGGACGCCGCTGGGCTCCCGGGCGCCGACCAGCTCGGCCAACGCCTGGTCGCCGACCCGGACCCGGGTCTCGGCCGGCGCGACGCCGGCCTTCTCCATCATCGCCAGGGTGGTGCGGCGCTGCTTGGGCAGCACCAACGTGGCGACCGCGCCGGACTCGCCGGCCCGCGCGGTGCGCCCTGCGCGGTGCAGGTAGTCCTTGGGGTCCTTCGGCGGGTCGACGTGCAGCACCAGGGTGACACCGTCGACGTGGATGCCCCGAGCCGCCACGTCCGTGGCGACCAGCACGTTCATCCGGCCCTCACGGAACTCGGCCAGCGTCTTGGTGCGCATCCGCTGGGTCTTGCCGCCGTGCAGCCCACCGGCGCGTACGCCGACCGCCGCGAGCTGCTCGACCAGCCGGTCCACGCCGAGCTGGGTGCGGGCGAAGACCATGGTCCGACCGTCCCGAGCGGCGATCGAGGCCGCCACCGGGAACTTCTCGTGCGGCGGGATCAACAGCATGTGGTGGTCCATGGTGGACACCGAGGCGGTCGACGGCGCGGTGGAGTGGGTCACCGGGTCGGTCATGAACCGCCGGACCAACGCGTCGACGTCGCCGTCCAGGGTCGCCGAGAAGAGTAGCCGCTGACCGTTCGCGGGCGTCTTCGCCAGCAGTTGGGTCACCTCGGGGAGGAAGCCCATGTCGGCCATCTGGTCGGCCTCGTCGAGCACCGTGACCTCGACGTCGTCGAGCTGGCAGATGCCCCGCTCGATCAGGTCGCCGAGCCGGCCGGGGGTGGCCACGATGATCTCCACGCCGCGCCGCAGCGCGTCGATCTGACGGTCGTACGGAACGCCGCCGACAGCGGTCTTGAGGAAGATGCCGACGGCCTTGCCCAGCGGCAACAGGGCGTCGTTGACCTGCATGGCCAACTCCCGGGTCGGAACCAGGATGAGCGCGCGGGGGCGCATCGGCCGGGCCCGGTTGCGGGTGGCCAGCCGGGCGATCAGCGGCAGACCGAAGGCGAGCGTCTTGCCCGAACCGGTCTGCCCACGGCCCAGCACGTCACGGCCGGCGAGCGCGTCCGGCACGGTGGCCCGCTGGATCTCGAACGGGCTGGTGATGCCCTGCTGTGCCAGCGCGCGGACCAGCGGCTCGGGCAGGCCGAGGGAGGCGAAGTCGACCGGTGCGGCGGACTCGGCCGGCGCGGACTCGGCCGGCTGTGCGGCGGTCGCCGCCGCGGTGCCGGCCTCGCTCAGAGCGGCGTCGAGCGGCTCCGAGGCGGTGTCGGTCGCCGGGGTTGAGTGGAAAACGGACGTAACGGTGCTGGGGTCAGCAGAGGTGGTCAACAAATGCCTTTCGAGCGGGGCGCATCTTCGCGATGGCCTGCCGCGGCTGTGCCGCCGGATCGCCCGCAAGACCGCCCATGGGCGCACACCACGCGCGCCGGGTCAGTGATCTATGCCAGTGTACGGCGGTCCGGCGAACCCGCCAGTCGGTTGTCCGGCGGTAGTGGGCGGACTCACCATCACGCCCGCCCGATGACTCACCCGTTGAGCGCGCCGCCGACCAGACCGTCCAGGGCGTCGCCGGCAAGCAGGACGATCATGACACTGATCGCGACCAACAGCCCCAGAGCGGCGGCCAGGACAATCATGACCTTGGCGTTGCTGCGCCGCTCGGACGGCGTGTCGGCCCAGCCCTGGGCCAGGATGTGCCCGGTCAGCGAGCCGGAATTCTCCACCGCGTTGGCGGGCATCGCGATCGTGGCGAAACCCGGCCCGTCGCCGCTGCCGTAGACGGTTCCGGCCAGGTCGGTGTCGCCGCTGTGTCGCCCACCACGAGCACCGGTCGTGCCCTGTCCGGAGCTGAACGAAGGGCCGGCGGTCCCTCCGGTGAACCGGGAGTTTCCGCCGGCGCTGCCCGTCGACGGGGGAGTGCCGACGCTGGACGGCGGCCAGCTCGGCAGCGCTGGCGCGGGCACCACCGGCGGTGCGGAGACGGGTGCCTCGGCCCAGCCGCCGCTCGCTGCGGGGCGGGCCGCCTGGGCGGTGGACTGCCATCCGGCCGGTGGTGCGGAAACCGATGCGCTCGCTCGTACGCCGGGCGTGTCGGTCATCGCCGGCGGAGGCGGAAACGGCGGCGCCGGCATCGGGCCCGGCGGACCCGGCGGCGCGGGCACCGGCGGACCGGGCGGCGGCACGGGCGGGCCCGGGATGGGCGGCGAGGGCGGGCCCGGCATGGGCGGCACCGGCGAGGGCGGCGGCACGGGTGGACCCGGGACGGGCGGAACCGGACCGGGCGGCGGCGTGGGTCGGGGCCCTGGCGTCGGCATCGGGCCGGGCGGGTACGGCCCCGGATCCGGCGCGGGCTCCGGCTCGGGCGGTGACGGTTGGGTCGGCCCGGGGCCGGGAGGCGTGGGTGACGGCTCCGGTGGCTGGGCCGGCTCCGGTGGCTGCGCCGGCTCGGGCGGCTCGGGGTTCACCGGCCCGGCTCCGTAGACGGTGGGCGTGCTCCCCCGGGAGGCCAGGGTGCCGATGGCACCGGCCGTGGCCCGGCTGCTGCCGGGAACCGTGGCGCTGGCCCGGGCCGGCGCGGTCGAGTCGTTCCGCTGCCCGGGCAACGACACGTCAGCCGGACTGGCCGAGCCGGTCGCACGGTAGGTGGTGGCGGTGACCGGGGCGCTGACCGGCAGGTCACTGCGGAGAGCCCCGGCGGTGGTGACGCTGGCCCTCGCCCGTACCGGTGCGGCGGGTTGGTCCGGGCGGGCGTCTGCGGGCGCCGCCTGCCCGGGGCCGACGGCGGGATCGTCCGTGTCGACGCCGCTGCCGGCGGGCGTGGTGTTGGCCGCGTCGGCGTCGGCGGGCGCGGCATCGGCGTCGGCTGAGTCGTCACGGGGGGACGGGGTGTCGTCAGTGGTGGCCGAGGCCGTGCCGGTGGCGGTCCGCGCTGTGTCGCTGGCGGCCGAGGCGGTGCCGGTGGCGGCCGGGGCCAAGTCGCTGGCAGCCGGGTCAGCGGGAGGGCCGACCGGGGCGGCCTCGGTGGGAGACACCGGGTCGCCGGTGCCGAGGCCTGGCGGGTCGGCTTGGTCGACCACAGGGTCGACAGTCTCCGCCGGATCTTTCTGCTCGGCCATCTACGCCCTCCGCGCCATGCTCGCACCCGGACTCGTGACGTCGAGTCGGATGTGCCTGGTTGTCACGGTGCCACAGATCGCCCCGACCGGACAGCCGGAGCCGGTCGTGGCGGATCAACCAGCGGTGCTGGGGCTGCCCGACGGGCTGTCGCCGCCCGACGCGCTCGTGGTGGCCTTCGGGGTGGTCGCCGGTGGCGAGCTGCTCGGGGCGTTGGTCGGTGGCGGGGGCAGGGTCGACGGCGTGTTGCTCGGGGTGGCTGGCGAGCTCGGCGAGGTGGTCTTGGTCGGCGTGGGCGTCGGCGTGGGCGTCGCGCTGCCGGTCGGCTTCGGCGTGGCCGAACCCGTCGGCGTCGGGGTGGCCGACTTCGTCGGGGTGGGCGTCGGCTTCACGGTGGGCGTCGGCTTCACGGGCGGCTTGCTGGGCGTTGTGACCGGCGGGGTCGGGATCGACACGATCGGTCCCGGCACCGCGCCGATGACCCGGGTCGCCGCGTACAGGCGGGACCAGCTGACGACCGAGATCTTGACGACGTCGCCGGTGGTGGGCGCCTGCACCATCTTGCCGTTGCCGATGTACATGCCGACGTGGTGGATCGTCGTCCAACTGCTGCCGGAGGCGAAGAAGAGCAGGTCGCCGGGGAGCAGCGCGCTCTGCGGCACCGTCCGGGCGCGGGTGGCGGCGTACTGGTCGCGGGAGACCCGGGGCAGGTCGAAGTAGTCGGCGCCGGGAGACCGGTACGCCGCCCACATCAGACCCGAGCAGTCGAACTGGTTCGGCCCCTCCTCGGACCACTTGTACGGGTCGCCGAGCTGGGCGAGCGCGTACCGGACCGCGGCAAGTGCCCGCGGATGGGCGGCCATGCCGCTGATGTTCTGGTTGGAGACGTAGCCGGCGCCGATCTGCTGCTCGGCGGCCTCCTGCTGGCGCTCGATCTCGATCAGCTGTGTGGCGTTGTCGCGGCGCAACTTGAGCAGGCTCGCCTCGGCCGTGCGGAGCGACGCCTCGCCGGCGGTGAACTCCGCCTCGACGGAGTCGACGCGGGTCTTGGCGGCGGCGTGCGCCTGGTAGGCGAGCTGCTCGTTGCTGCGGGCCCGGGACAGCTCCCCGGCCACGCCGGTGGTGCCGCCGTCGACCTTCTGGCCCCGGGTGATCTGCTGGAGGCGGTTCAGCTCGCGGATGTCCTGGGCGAGGTCGCTGTCCGGCAGCGCGGCAGCTGCCTTTACGGCGTCGGCGGCGGCCGCGTCGGCCGCCTGCTGGGCCCGGAGCAGGGCGTCCTGCGCGGTTGCCAGTGTCTTGCCGGCCGCGTCGAGCTGCGCCTTGGCGTCGACGCGTTTCTGCTTGGTCAGCAACAGCGTCTCGCCGAGCGCGCCGACCTGGGCCTCGCCGGCGGAGATGGCGGCGGCCAGCGGACCCGTGCCCACGTTGACCACCGGCGGGACCGGGACACCGGCGACGGGAGCGCCACCGGGCAGTTGAAGCGCACCGGTCACCGCGGGGCGGGAACCGGTGTCCGGCACGGTGGTCGGCAATCCGGGCTCGGCGTACGCGGGGGTGGACAGCACGGCTGCGGCGATCGCGCCGAGCAGGGCGGCCCAGAGCTTCGGACGCAGCACCGGCGAGATCACCGGGTTCCGTCGTCGCTGCCGTCGCCCGCGCCCGCTGTCGACCATTCCGCTCCCCGTCCCGCAGCCCGTCACCGCGCTTGGTGGGCGCGGCGGTCGGGACGGTACCAGTGTGTGGTTCCGCCCCGTTCTGTCTTACCGCACGACGGCAGTGATGTCGATGCATCTCCGGGTTACAGGAGGCTGAGAGTCTGGTGAAGTGGATCGCTGCCGGCGACCGTGCCGCCGTGGCTGTCGGCGTCCCGACGTACGCTCGACGAGGACCGCAGGTGGAAGGGACGTGCCATGGACGCCGGACTCAAGCGTGAGCTCGAAGCGAAGGTGTACGCCGGTGAGCGGCTGACCCGGGAGGACGGGGTCGCCCTCTACGACAGCGACGACCTGACGTGGCTGGGCCGGTTGGCGCACCACAAGCGCACCGAGCTCAACGGTGACCGGGTGATGTTCAACGTCAACCGGCACCTCAACCTGACCAACGTCTGCTCGGCGTCCTGTGCGTACTGCTCGTTCCAGCGCAAGCCGGGCGAGAAGGACGCATACACGATGCGCATCGACGAGGCGGTCCGCAAGGCCAAGGAGATGGAGGATGAGCAGCTCACCGAGCTGCACATCGTCAACGGCCTGCACCCGACCCTGCCCTGGCGCTACTACCCCAAGGTGTTGCGCGAGCTGAAGGCGGCGCTGCCGAACGTCAAGCTCAAGTGCTTCACGGCGACCGAGGTGCAGTGGTTCGAGAAGATCAGCGGTCTGAGCGCCGACGAGATCCTCGACGAGCTGATGGACGCCGGCCTGGAGTCGCTGACCGGCGGTGGCGCGGAGATCTTCGACTGGGAGGTCCGGCAGCACATCGTCGACCACGCCTGCCACTGGGAAGACTGGTCGCGCATCCACGCCCTGGCGCACCGCAAGGGCATGAAGACCCCGGCGACGATGTTGTACGGCCACATCGAGGAGCCCCGGCACCGGGTCGACCACGTGCTGCGGCTGCGTGAGCTCCAGGACGAGACCGGGGGCTTCGCGGTCTTCATCCCGCTGCGCTACCAGCACGACTTCGTGGACTCGGCGGACGGCAAGATCCGTAACCGGATCCAGGCGCGCACCACGATGGCCTCGCCGGCCGAGTCGCTGAAGACGTTCGCCGTCTCCCGGCTGCTCTTCGACAACGTGCCGCACGTCAAGAACTTCTGGGTGATGCACGGGCTGTCGGTGGCCCAGCTCTCGCTGAACTTCGGCGTGGACGACCTGGACGGCTCCGTCGTCGAATACAAGATCACGCACGATGCCGACTCGTACGGCACCCCGAACACGATGCACCGCGAGGACCTGCTGCACCTGATCTGGGACGCCGGGTTCCAGCCGGTCGAGCGGGACACCCGCTACAACGTGGTCCGGGAGTACGACAAGGCCCCGTCGCTGGCCGAGCGGCGCGCCGAGCCGCAGCAGGTCTGGGCCTGAGCCACCACGTACCCTCGCAGTCGATGACCGAGCAACGCGAACCTGAGCAGCAGAGTGGGTTTCCCCGCCGGGACGCCGAGGGGCGCATCCGTACCCTCGGCGATCTGCTCGGGGTGTGCCTCGCCGGCTTGGTCATCGGCGTGCTGGCGTTGGTGTTGTTCGACTGGGCGTTCGCCTCGATCGGCGCCGGTGATTTCGGGCACACCAACGGCTGGCTGGCGGTGATCCTGCCGGCGTGGCTGTTCTGGGACGACTTCCGGGCCTGGGAGTTCGGCGCTGCCCGGGTGGTGGCGGCGCTGGTCGCCGCCGCCGCCGGGGTGTTCGTCGGGCTGCTGATCGCCGGTCTGGGCTCCGGGTTGCCACCGTTGCTCTCCGGCGCGTTGGCGGCGGCGGCGTTCACCGTGGCGTACGCGGCCCTCTGGTTCCCGGGCGTCCGCTGGCTGGCCCGCCGAACCGGCTGACCGCGACCGCCCGCCGGGCGGATCGACCCTCCCGCCGACATCGGCGGGCGACGGAGAGAACGGAGTGGTACGGGTGAGCGCCGCGCTCAAGTACACGCTGGGCCGGATCGGGCTGTTCGTCGCCGTGCTGGCGGGCCTCTGGCTGATCGACATGAACGTGTTCCTGAAGCTGATGTTGGCGCTGGCCTTCTCCGCCGCGCTCTCCTTCTTCCTGCTGCGCGGTTGGCGGGACGAGATGGCCGAGGAGATGGGCACCGCCGCCGAGCGCAGGCGCACCGAGAAGGAGCGCCTCCGCAGCGCCCTGGCCGGCGAAGACAACCCGAACTCGAACCCCAACCCCACCCGCCCGGCCGAAGGCCCAGACGCTCCGCGTTGACCATGAAGTTATTGCCCGATCGCTCGGCGTGTCGGAGCAATAACTTCATGATCAACGGCGCGCCCCTGGCCCTGGGGTGGGGTGGGGTGGGGTGGTTACCAGTTGGTGGAGCCGGGGACCTTGGGCCAGGGCTTCGAGGTGGGCTTGATCAGGTACGCGATGCCGCCGGAGCCGCCGGAGACGCCGCCGCTGGCGTTGGTGCGCTTGGTCCGCAGCCAGATCTGCTCGAACTGCGCGCGCTTGTAGACGTTGCGCACCACGTCGTTGCTGGACGAGGCGGGGTCGTTGACGATCACGTCGCCGGCGGCGGTGAAGCCGACCACCACGAACAGGTGCCCGGAGGTGCCGTAGTTCGCCCCGTCCAGCTCACTTGCGAGGAAGGACTGGCTGGTCACGACGGGGATGCCGGCGGCGATGAAACGCTCCAGCTCGTCCAGCGAGTGCAGTCGGGTCACCCGGCCCTCCAGCCCCGGGAAGCTGGCCGCGTACGCGGTGTTGAACGGCCAGTTGCCGGCGCCGTCGTACGCGTAGTCGTAGGTCATCCGGGCCGCGTGGTTGACCGTCGGGTCGGGGTAGGTCGGGTCCACCCAGGAGGTGTCGGCCTCCGAGGGCTTGCGACCCCAGTACTCGACGACCATCTCGGTGGAGGTGGGTGAGCACCAGGCCTCGCCGCCGCCGTCGTACTCGGGGTAGTGCCCGGAGTGCACGTTCTGCGAGTAGCGCGGCACCGGCAGCTCGACGCCCCAGGCGATGTGCCCGGCGCTCGGGGTCACTGTGAACCGGTCCGGCACTGTGGAACTCATCGCGCCGAGCATCCGCACCACCGGTGCGGCGGTCTGCCCGGGTGCCCGGTAGAGGGTCAGCCGCAGCTGGTACGACCGCAGCAGCACCCCGGCGGTGGCGTCGTCGATGCTGAAGGTGTCGGTCCAGATCGTCGACCAGGGGTCACCCTGCCGGTTGACGCTGGTCCGCTTGATGTCGGTGTCGCCGGACGCCCAGCGACCCATGACGTACCACGGGGTCTGGTCGCCGCTGCTGTAGCTGCCCTGCATCTCCACCTGGATCCAGGTGCCGGCGGGGGTTTCCGCGTTCCAGGAGGCGATCAGCTCGCTGGCGTCGAACCCGACCCGGGTCACCGGTGAGGTCCAGGTGCCGTACTCCCAGGTGCGGGTGGTGCCGGTGTGCGGGTCGGCGTACTCGGTGGTGCCGGCCGGACGGGCCAGGGTGAGGCCCGCTCGGGCGCCGGGCACCACGCGGGTGCCGGACCGGCTGCCCCGGTGCCAGTCGGCGGGCCCGGACCAGTCCTGGAAGGTGATCTGCTCGTCGTGGGTGGCGGCGGGCGGGCGGGCCGCCGTCGCTGGCGCGCTGGTGGCGAGCAGGGTGAGCGCGGTGACGCCGGCGAGGGCGGCCGCGTGCAGGCGGGATCTGGCCATGGGTGCTCCGCGGTGTCGAGAGGGGCATCGTCGCTGGTCAGTTTCCCGCTTGGAGGGAAGTTTCGCCAGATGTTCCTGAGTGGAAAATCATTGCCGCCGGGATGATCGGCTCGGGATGGACAAGGCAGCGAAGGATATTGATATGACCATGTGACAGGTGGTGAAGTGTGCTTCACCGAGCGGGATCTCCCGCCCATCAAGGAGGTAGTTGATGGCCCTCCGCACGCCCATCCCTCTCCGCCGCGTCCTGGTGCTCGCCGTCGTCACCGGGCTGGGCATCGTCACCGTCGCCGCCGGTCCGGTCGCCGCCCGACCCGCACCGGACCGGTCCACCGAGCCGGCCGCCGCCAGCTACCGGGTGCTCGGCCCCCGGACCCTCGCCGACCGCAACGCGGTGGCCCGCACCGGAGCCGCCATCGACTACTCCGAACACGGAGTCCTGCACATCTCGGCCACCGCGGGTGAGGCCGCCGAGATCGGCAAGCTCGGCTTCCGGCTGGAACCGCTGGCCCCGCCGCCCAACGCCGAGCGCGGCGCCGGCGAGATCGGCACGATGGCCTTCCCGCCCGCCGACTCCAACTACCACGACTACGCGGAACTGACCGCCGTCGTGAACCAGGTCGTCGCCGACCATCCGGCGATCGCCCGCAAGATCAGCATCGGTTCGTCGTACGAGGGCCGCGACCTGATGGCGGTGAAGATCTCCGACAACGTCGGCACCGACGAGAACGAGCCCGAGATCCTGTTCAACTCCCAACAGCACGCCCGTGAGCACCTGACCGTCGAGATGGCGATCTACCTGCTCAACCTGTTCACCGACAGCTACGGCTCCGACTCCCGGATCACCAACATCGTCAACGGCCGGGAGATCTGGATCGTGCCGACGGTCAACCCGGACGGCAGCGAGTACGACATCGCCACCGGGTCGTACCGGTCCTGGCGCAAGAACCGGCAGCCCAACAGTGGTTCGTCCAACGTCGGCACCGACCTGAACCGCAACTGGTCCTACAACTGGGGTTGCTGCGGCGGCTCGTCCGGCACCACCTCGTCGGAGACCTACCGGGGGCCGTCGGCGTTCTCCGCACCCGAGACGCAGGCGCTGCGCAACTTCGTCAACGGTCGGGTGGTCGGTGGCGTGCAGCAGATCAAGGCCAACATCGACTTCCACACGTACTCGCAGCTGGTGCTCTGGCCCTACGGCTACACGACGGCGAACACCGCGACGGGCATGAACGCGGACCAGTACAACACCTTCGCCACCATCGGCCAGCAGATGGCGGCCACCAACAACTACACCCCGGAACAGTCCAGCGACCTCTACATCACCGACGGGGACAGCCTCGACTGGATGTGGGCCACCCACAACATCTGGGCGTACACCTTCGAGATGTACCCGGGCTCGTCCGGCGGCGGCGGCTTCTACCCGCCCGACGAGGTCATTCCGGCGCAGACCTCGCGCAACCGGGAGGCGGTGCTGCTGCTCAGCGAGTACGCCGACTGCCCGTACCGGGCCATCGGCAAGCAGGCGCAGTACTGCGGCAGCGGTGGTGGCGGCACCACGGTCTGGTCGGACACCTTCGAGACCGCCACCGGCTGGACCATCAACCCGTCCGGCACCGACACCGCCACCCTCGGCGCGTTCGAGCGGGGCGCCGCCCAGGCGACCACGTCCTCCGGCGCCAAGCAGCTCACCCCGTACGCCGGATCCAACGACCTGGTCACCGGCCGGCTCGCCGGTTCGGCGGCCGGTGACTACGACGTCGACGGCGGCGTGACCAGTGCCAGGTCCCCGGCGGTGACCCTGCCGTCGTCCGGCACGCTGAGCCTCTCGCTGGCCTGGTATCTGGCGCACGGCTCGAACGCCTCGTCGGCGGACTACCTGCGGGTGAGCGTGGTGCACAACGGCGGCACCACCGCGCTGCTCACCCAGGCCGGCGCGGCGACCAACCGCAACGGGAGCTGGGCTGTGGCCAACCTCAACCTCACCCCGTACGCCGGGCAGTCGGTCCGCATCCTCGTTGAGGCGGCGGACGCCTCCGGCGCCAGCCTGGTAGAGGCGGCTGTGGACAACGTCACCATCACGTCCTCCTGATCGGGTGGGGCCCCGCTCCGCCCCGCGGGGCCCCACCACCCGTTCCGAACACCACCAACTCGGACATACGCCCTCCGACGGTCACCGTGTGACGGTTCCGGGGGATCGACTCGCGGCGATCGGCGCGTGATCGATCCGGCACGTCCCGGCGGTGCGCTACCGTCTTACCGACCAGTCCGCAGCGAAGCCGGTGCGAAACCCGGCGCTGTCCCGCAACTGTGATGCCCCACCCGACGGTGGGGACGAGCCAGGTCGCCTGCGGATCGGTCGCGAAACGCGCTCTCGAGGAAGGGCGCCTCGTGGGCGGGCGTACGAAAGTCCTGTCGGCGAAGCACCACACTCCTCGACCGACAGGAGGCCCCATGTTCAGACGTACCCCTCGGCTCTTCGCCGCGACCCTCGCGGTCGCCGCGCTGGCCCTCGGCGCCTGCGCCGAGAAGGCCGACGACAAGCCGACCACCGGCACCGCGGCCGCCGCGTACCCGGTCACGGTCGGCACGCTCACCCTCGACAAGCGCCCCGAGAAGATCGTCGCGCTGTCGCCGACCGCCACCGAGATGCTCTTCGCGATCGGTGCCGGCCCGCAGGTGACCGCCGTCGACGACCAGTCCAACTATCCGGCCGACGTGCCCAAGAGCGACATCTCCGCCTTCCAGCCGAACGCCGAGGCGATCGCCGGTAAGAACCCCGACCTGGTGGTGCTCTCCGACGACCGCAACAAGATCGTCGAGCAGCTCGGCAAGCTGAAGATCCCGGTGTACCAGACCCCGGCGGCCACCACCCTCGACGACACGTACCGGCAGATCACCGAGCTGGGCACGCTGACCGGGCACGCCGACCAGGCCACCGACGTCGCCAGCCGGATGAAGGACGACATCGCCAAGCTGGTCAAGGACGTGCCGCAGCGCGCAGAGAAGCTCACCTACTACCACGAGCTGGGCCCCGAGCTGTACAGCGCGACCAGCAAGACCTTCATCGGCACGCTCTACAGCCAGATCGGTCTGACCAACATCGCCGACCCCGCCGACGCGGACGGTAAGAACGCCGGCTACCCGCAGCTGTCCCAGGAGTTCATCGTCAAGGCCAACCCGGACTTCGTCTTCCTGGCCGACTCCAAGTGCTGCCAGCAGAACGCCGACTCGGTCAAGGCGCGCAGCGGCTGGTCCGGGCTCACCGCGGTGAAGAACAGCCAGGTGATCGCACTGGACGACGACGTCGCCTCCCGCTGGGGGCCGCGGGTCGTGGATCTGCTCCGGGTCATCATCGACGCGGTCGCCAAGGTGCCCGCGTGACCGTCGTCCGTCGGTGACCGGGCCGCTTCCCGCGGCCCGGTCCGCCGGACCGCCGTCCGCGCCGCGCCCCGCCGGGCTGCCGTCAAGGGCCCGGCCCGCCGGGCTGCGCAAGCGGTGGCTGGTCGCCGGGGTGTTCGCGGTGCTCGTCGCGCTCGTCGCCGGGGTGTCGCTCGGCCCGGTCAGCCTGCCCGCGGGCAGCGTCGCGGCCGAGCTGCTCAACCTGATCCCGGGGGTGCACCTCGACAGCGGTCTCTCCGAGCGGGAGATCGCGATCGTCACCGAGCTGCGGTTGCCCCGGGTGGTGCTGGGCCTCCTGGTCGGCGGGCTGCTCGCCCTCGCTGGCGGCTGCTACCAGGGCGTCTTCCGCAACCCGCTCGCCGATCCGTACCTCCTGGGCGTGGCCGCTGGCGCCGGCCTTGCGGTCACCGCGGCGATCGCCCTGGGCGGCGCCGGCCGGCAGGGCGCGATCTCCGGGCTGCCGATGACCATCCCGTTGGCGGCTTTCGCCGGGTCACTGCTCGCCGTCACGATGACCTACGTGCTCGGCGCGGCCGGCGGGCGCGGCGGCTCCCCGGCGATGCTGATCCTGGCCGGAGTGGCGGTCTCCGCGTTCCTCTCCGCCGGGCAGACGTACCTGCTGCAACGACACTCCGACAGCATCCAACCGGTCTATTCGTGGCTGCTCGGCCGGCTGGCCACCGCCGGCTGGCACGACGTGCTGCTGGTGCTGCCGTACGCCGCTCTGACCACTGTGGTGGTGCTGCTGCACCGCCGCGAGCTGGACGTCCTCGCGGTCGGTGACGACGAGGCGAGGAGTCTGGGCCTGCACCCGCAGCGCACCCGCTACCTGTTGATCGCCGCAGCCTCCCTGGGCACGGCTGCGGCGGTCTCCGCGACCGGCCTGATCGGCTTCGTCGGCATCATCGTGCCGCACACCGTCCGGCTGCTCGCCGGGTCGAGCTACCGGGCGATCCTGCCGCTGTCACTGCTGTTCGGCGGAGCGTTCCTGGCACTGACCGACGTGGTGGCCCGCACCGTCGCCGCTCCATCCGAGGTGCCGATCGGAGTGGTGACCGCCCTGCTGGGTGGCCCGTTCTTCGTGATCGTGCTGCGGACCGCCCGACGGGTGCTCACGTGAGCCGCGAACCCACCGCCGGCCCGCCCGGCGGTCGCCCGCCTGGCAGCCTTCCGTCCGGGGGTCCTTCGGCCGGGGGTCTTTCGTTTGGGGGTGGCGACGGCGGTGTGCCGGCCGTCGAGGTGCGTGGGCTGCACGTCGACCTCGGCGGCACACCGATCCTGACCGGCGTCGACCTCACCGTCGCCGTCGGCGAGTGGGTCACCGTGATCGGCCCGAACGGCGCCGGCAAGTCCACCCTGTTGCGCGCCGTCGGCGGCCTGCTGCCCGCGCCGGGGGCGATCACCCTGTTCGGTACGGCGAGCACCGCGCTGCGCCGCCGGGACCGCGCCCGGGTGGTGGCCACCGTGGCACAGTCGCCGGTGGTGCCGCCCGGCATGTCGGTGCTGGACTACGTGCTGCTCGGCCGCACCCCGTACATCCCCACGCTGGGCCGGGAGTCGACCGCCGACCTCGACGCCGTGCACGAGGTGCTCGGCCGGTTGGACCTCACCGGCTTCCACCGCCGTGAGCTGGCCACCCTCTCCGGAGGCGAACGGCAGCGGGTGTTCCTCGCCCGGGCGCTCGCCCAGGGCGCGACGCTGCTGCTGCTCGACGAGCCGACCAGCGCACTCGACATCGGGCACCAGCAGGAGGTGCTGGAACTGGTCGACCAGTTGCGCCGCGAGCACGGCCTGACCGTCCTCGCCACGATGCACGACCTCTCCCTGGCCGGCGAGTACGCCGACCGGATGGTGATGCTCGCCAGCGGTCAGGTGGTGGCCGCCGGAACCCCGTCCGAGGTGCTGACCGAGCACCTGTTGGCGACCCACTACCGGGCCAGCGTCCGGGTCGTCCCCGGCACCCACGGCCCGCTGGTGGTCCCGGTCCGCCCTCGCGCCAGATCGTCCGGGTCAGGGGCCCAGGTCGATGACGGAGAAGAGGGCGCCCTGGGGGTCGCGTAGGGCTGCGAACCGGCCCGCCGGGATGTCCCGGGGCGGGACCAGGATCGTTCCGCCCAGCTCGGCGGCGCGGGCCGCGGCGGCGTCCGCGTCGGTCACCGCGAAGTACACCGTCCAGTACGCGGGCAGGTCGGCCGGGAAGTCGTCGGCCAGCGGCGGCATCATCCCGGCGACGATCTGCGTCCCGAGCCGCCAGCCGGTGTACGTCATGGGGCCCACCGCCTGGTCGTCCGGCTGCCAGCCGAACACCAGCTCGTAGAAGACCTTCGCGCCCTCGGGGTCGGGGGTGACCAGTTCGTTCCAGCTCATCGCGCCCGGCACGTTGAACACTTCGGCCCCGGCCATGGCCAGTGGCTGCCAGACGCTGAACGTGGCGCCGGCCGGGTCGGCGAAGACCGCCATCCAGCCCCGGTCGAAGACCTCGAACGGCGGCACGACGACCTGCCCGCCGGCCCGCTCGACCCGGCCGGCGACCAGTTCCGCGTCGTCGGTGGCCAGGTACGTCGACCAGATCGGCACCTGGTCCGGGATCGCCGGTGGCCCGGCCCCGGCCACCGGCCTGCCGTCGAGCAGGAAGACCGTGTAGCCGCCCGCCTCGGGCTCCGGTGTCACCCGGCCGGTCCAGCCGAACAACTCCGGGTAGAAGCGTCGCGCCTCGGTCAGGTCCGGGGTGGCCAGGTCGGCCCAGCAGGGCGTACCCGGCGGGACGGTGCTCACGTCAAGACCCCTCTCGGCCCGGGCGGTCACGGCGACCCCCTGCCGGAATCCTGGCACCGTCCCGCCGCGGCCCGGGGCGGAAACGGACGAATCGTCAGCTGAACCGGCGACCCTCGTCCCGTCGGTACGCCCAACCGGCGAGCGCTGCGAGCAGCACCACCCAGACGCCGAGCATGATCATCGCCAGCGGCTCGACGCGGTATTCGCCGACCGCCGACCACATCAGCTCGGCCGCGCCCCGGGTGGGCAGGTACGGCGCGATCGTCTCGATGAACCCGGGTGCCTCACCCGGCGCGGAGAGCAGGCCGCCGCCGAACGCGAGCGGCAGGAAGACGACCTGCGCCACGACGATCGCCGCCTTGCTCGGCAGCGAGTAGCCGATCGCGAGGCCCATCAGAGTGAACGGCACCGAGATGACGGCCACGGTGCCGATGGTCAGCAGTAGGGCCGCGGGGGTGATCTGGGCCGCGGTCAGCGTCGCGCCGATCACCACGACCGGGATCAGCGAGAGGTACGTGAGCGCCAGGCCGGCCAGCACCCGGCCCGCGAACCTGGGCGCGGGCCCGGCCGGCAAGGTCCGGGTGTACGGGTTCCAGGGCTGGTCGCGGTCCTCGGCGACGCCGACGCCGTACTGGAAGATGTTGGCGCTCATCACCGAGAAGGTGACCATCGACGCGGTGGCGAAGGTGGCACCGGCCGCGTCGTCGCCGGCGAACGGCACCACGAAGAAGATCATGGCGGCGGCCGGAAAGAAGGCGCTGCCGACGACGGCCACCGGAATCCGGATGATCTCCAGGAGTTGGTAGCGGGCGTGAACCAGGGCGAGCTGCACGGTGGCCTCCTCAGACTGTGGTGGGTTGGCCGCCGGCAGCGGCGGTGGCGGCTCGGCCTTCGGTGGCCGGCTGGTCCCCGGCGGGCGCGTCCCCGCTGGTGATGGCGAGGAACGCCTCCTCCAGCGAGGTCGGTCGTACCTCCAGGTCGGTGAAGGCCGTTCCGGCCGTGACCAGCGCTCGGACCAGCTCGTCGGCGTCGGTGGTGAGCAGGTGCAGCCGGCCGTCGACCCGTTCGGTGCGGACGACGCCGGGCAGATCGGGCAGTTGGTCGGCGACAAGGCTGACCCGGCGTACGCCGACGATGCCGCGCACGGCGTCCACCGTGTCGTCGGCGAGCACCCGGCCCTGCCCGATCACCACCACCCGGTGCGCCAGCGCCTCCACCTCCTCCAGGTAGTGGCTGCTCAACAGCACGGTGCCGCCGTCGGCGTGGAACGCGCGGATCGCCTCCCACAGGGTGTGCCGGGCGGCGACGTCCAGACCGGTGGTCGGTTCGTCGAGCAGCACCAGCCGGGGTCGGCCGACGAATGCCAACGCCACCGCCAACCGGCGACGCTGCCCACCGGAGAGGCCTCCGGTCTGCCGTCGGGCGAGGTCGCCCAGGCCGAACTGGTCGAGCAACTCACCGCGGGGCACCGGGTCCGGGTAGTGCGCGGAGACGAAGTCGACGACCTCACCGACGCGCAGTGTGCCCGGCAGGCCGGTCTCCTGCGGGGTGACCCCGATCTGCCGCCGGTTCGCCGGGTCGCGGGGGTCGCCGCCGAACAGCTCGACCCGCCCCGAGCTGGGCCGGCGCAGGCCGACCAGCAGGTTCATCAGTGTGCTCTTGCCGGCGCCGTTCGGGCCGAGCAGGCCGACCAGCTCACCGGCCCGGACTTCCAGGTCGACACGGTCGAGGGCGAGGACGTCGCCGTACCGGCGACTGGCCTGGTCGGCGCGGGCGAGGGTCATGACTGCTCCTTCGACGGGGTGGGGTCGAGCAGGGTGCGGATCGCTTCGGTGTACTCCTCGAACGCCAGCCGGCCCCGCCGGCTGAGCCGGACCAGGGTTGCCGGGGTGCGTCCACGGTGGGTCTTGCTGATCTCCACGTAGCCGGCCTCCTCGAGCTTGCGCAGGTGCACGGAGAGGTTGCCGGCGGTCATCGCGAGCAGTTCCTGCAACCGGGGGAAGGCGATCAGGTCGCCGTCGCCGAGTGCGGAGAGGCTGGCGACCACCCGGAGCCGAGCCTGCGCGTGGATGACCGGGTCCAGTTCGCTCATCGGCGGTGTCACTGTCGCCGTCGGGCGATCGCGCCAGCGACCAGGATCCCGCCGCCGCCGGCCACCGCAATGACCAGCGCGTGCCAGCCGGGCCCGGCGATCACACCGGCCAGGTTGATCACGCTGATCCAGACGCCCAGCCGGAAAAGGTCCCGATCCAGCCAGATCGCTCCACCGGCCATGTGCAGCGCGCCGGTCAGCCCGACGGCGGTCGCCGACCAGACCAGGCCCGCCAGATCGTCCGGTAGGTACTCGGAGATCCGGCCGAGCCCCGCGTAGATGCTCACGGAGCCGAGGGCCCACGTGCACCCATACCAGCGCCCACGCTGGGCGGAGTCACCGATCACCTGGCCGTAGGCCCGTGTGCTGACCACTGCCTGGATCACTCCGGCTGCCACGAGCAGCGCGAAGAGGACGGTCAGCGGCAGCCAGCTCGGCAGCCGGAGCAGCTCCCGGTCGTCGGGGGAGAACCGCAGGAAGAACAGCCCGAAGCCGACCAGCCAGGCGACTCCCCAGGGCCAGTAGACCAGGCGGGCGTCGGGATCGAGGCGCCGTGCCGTCGCGGAACGCTGGTCCTGGATCAGCCGGAGGGCCGCTGCCGCGTCGGCGGGTGGAAGGTCATCGTCTAGGTGCACGCAAACTACTTTACGATGCAAAGTCCGAACGCGGTGTCCCGCTCGGCGTCCGGGTTACGACAGCGGCGCGCAGTGCCTATGGTGGGGAACCGTGGCGGCTGACCGGTCGCACAGGACACAGGGGAGGGTCCGTGTCGAGCCCGAGCAGAGACCTGGAGGTCCAGCCGGAGGCGCTGGCGGCGTTCGCCAAGACGTCCAACGACCGGGCGGCCCGCTTCCGCGAGCTGCACCGTTCATTTGGCGACGGGCACGTGCCTCGGCACGCGTTCGGGGTGATGCCGGCGTCGTTCGGCCTCGCCGCCGCGTACGCCGAGCAGTTCGAGGCGTGCCTCCAGGGGCTCGCCGACGGAGCCGAAATGATGGCGGACATCGCGGAGGGGGTCAGCGACACCGCCGGTGCCTACACCGGCACCGACGTGGCCAACACCGACATGTTCGTGCCCGGCCGCCCGCCAGCTCCCGACCTCATCGCTCCCGGCCCCTGGTCGGGTGGCACCGGCGCTCCGAGCGGGCCGGTGCCCGCATGAGCACGGAGGCGTTGCACCGCAACAAGACCTACTTCGAGCAGATCGTGTCGGGCACTCCGGAGCCCTTCAAGCCGCTCTCCAACGCGGTGCTCTGGCCGTTCGAGCAACTGCTGGAACTGGTCGCCGGTGAACCGGACGACCTGATGCGGGCGGCGCAGGTCTGCCTGGACACCGGCGCGGCGGTCCGGGAGATCGCAGGCGACCAGATCGCCGACCGGGCCCGCTTGCGCGGCAACTGGAAGGGCGACGCCGCAGAGAGCTTCCACGCCTCGATGGAGTCGGTGGAAAAGGCGATCGAGGAGCTGGCCCGAGGGCTCGACGGCACCAAGGACGTGCTGGTCGAGGCGGCCAACGCGGCGGTCGACGCGTTCAACCTGCTGGTCGAGCTGATCCTCGAGTTCCTGCTCTGGTTCCTCACCGAGGTGATCATTGCGGCGGTGGCCGCGGCGCTGAGCGCCGGCGTCTCGCTGGCAGCCACTGTGGTCCGGGTGCTGGCCCGGCTGGCCACCACCGTGGGTCGGATGGTCAAGATCGTCGCCCGGTTCGCCGAGGTGCTCACCCGCCTCGCCACTCGGTTGGGCAAAGTCGCCGGGCAGCTCCGCGAGTACGCCAACACCGTCATGGAGCTCAAGAAGCGGAAAAAGCAGTACAAGCTGATTACCAAGGGTGGCTGGACGCCGGAGGGGCGTGCCTTCCAGATCGAGAAGTTCAAGACCCTCTTTCCCGGCAAGTTCGTCATCAACCAGGTCTCGCCGGTCAACGTCCCCGGCTTCGGCGGCGCACTGCTGGACACCGGTGTGGGCCTGCACGACATCTCCGACGGGCAGAAGGACCGCAATTACCTCGTGGACGGCACGTACAGCGATGACCTGGGCCCGTACACCAAGAGTGTGCAGAATGTCTTCGACTCCATCGTGAACTGAGAGGCAGCCATGACCTTCCCCGCCCTGGACCGCATCGAGGCGCTGGCCCGCAACCTGGACGGTTGGCAGCGGCAGCTCGCCGACCGGATGGCGGAGCTGGAGCAGACCAGCGCCGAGGGGGTGAGCGACTCCGGCCTGGTGCGCGTCACCGCCGCCGCCGACGGGAAGATCGTTTCTGCGGAGCTGAACGCGCGGGCGATGCGACTGGACTCCTACAGCCTGGCCGAGGAGTTCACCGCGGCCGCCAACCGGGCGCAGGAGGCCGCTGCGGCCCAGGTCCGGGAGTTGGTCGGTGAGGTCATCGGGGAGCCAGGTGCCGGCCCGCGCCGGCCCGGCGACCACGAGGAGCGCCGATGACGGTCGACGGCAGTCAGGCGCGGTACGTCGAGGGGATCACCCGGCTGCTAGCGGCCGGAGAGCAGGTGCGTGCGGTGGCCCGGGTCCGAGCGGGGGGAGGGCTGACCCCGGCGGCGCCCCCGCAGCCGTCGGCGCCACCCGCCCCGGGTGGGCCGGGCTTCCTGGGTGCCCTGCTCAACGTGCTGTCGCCGAACATCACCTTCGGTCGGGCGGACGACGCCGTCGACTGGCTCTTCTTCGGCGTCGGAGGTCGAGGCGAACCAGGTTCGCAGGCTTCCCTGCTGCACCACGCCCTGACCGTGACGGCGAAGGGTTCCGGCGTCCGCGACATCGTGCTGGGGGTCACCGACCAGCGGTTGCTGGTCGGCGCGACAGCACCGGTCGGGTTGCTCTCCAGCTCAGCGGCGGACGAACGGGCGCAGGCCGACATCGAGCTGCTCGGGTCGGTGCCGCGCACGGCCGTGACCGCCCGGGTCGGCCGGTACCGGTTGAACTGGAAGCGGCTGCGGATCGACTTTGCCGACGGGTCGTGGTTGTCGTTCCACGTGCCACTGGCTGACTCCGGCCGCCCCCTGCGGGAGATCGCGGCGGCCCTGTCAGCCGGCTGACCCACCGACGAGCGGCGCGGGCAGCGGCTCGTGGTGCAGCACCGCCAGCCGGGACACCGCTCGGGTGAGCACCACGTACAACCGGTGCAGCCCGCGCGGTTCGGCCGCGACGATCGCGGCCGGCTCGACCACCACCACATGGTCGTACTCCAGGCCCTTGACCAGCGTCGCGGGCACCAGGGTGACCCGCTCCGCGGACGCCACGTCGTCGGCGGTCGCGGTCGCGACACCGGCGTCGGCCAGTGCGGCGCGCAACCCGTCGACCGCGTCGTCCGCGGCGATCACACCGACCGAGCCGTCGTGCGCGAGCGCCGAGCGCACCTCCGCCACCGTCGCCGAGGTCAAATCGGTCACCGTACGCACGTCCAGGCCGCCGTCGTGCCGTAGCGACTCGGCCGGCGGTACGTCCACCGCGAGCGCCGGAAGGAGCAGGTTCGCGAACGCGACCACCGCGGCTGGCACCCGGAAACCGATCGTCAGCGGGACCACCACGGCGTCCGGCTTGCCCAGGTGGGCGAGGGACTCCTTCCAGTCCGTGGCCGCCCACGGCGCGGTGCCCTGGGCCAGGTCACCGAGGAGGGTGATCGAGCCGTGCTCGCTGCGCCGGGCGATGGCCCGACACTGCATCGGGGAGAGGTCCTGCGCCTCGTCCACCACCACGTGCCCGAACCCGGAGGGTCGTTCCAACAGTCCGGTCGCCTCGTCGATCAGCACCGCGTCGGCGGCGGTCCAGCGGGTCGCCTTGGGGGTGCGAGCCGGCTTCGCCCAGACGAGCAACGCCTGCTCCGCATCGCTGAGCAGGCCGTCCGCCGCCGCGGCCAGCCGATCCGGGTCGGAGAGCAGGCTGTGCACCAGCCCTTCCGGGGTGAGTGCCGGCCAGACCGCGTCCAGGAAGTCGACCACCGGGCGGCAGCGGCTCATCCGACGCAGCCAGGCATCACCGGGCGACTCGGCCCGACGGGCCTCGGCCTGCCGTTGCAGCAGGCTCACCACCCGCGCCCGGACGCGCTCCCGGCCGGTGCCGTACGGCAGACCCTCCCGGCGGGTCTCCTCGACGATCCGGTGCAACGGCTCCAGACCGATCCGCCACCGGAACGAACCGTCCGACACGGTGATCGACTCGGTGGGCGTGCCGATCTGTGCCTGCACCGCGCGTTGCAGCACGCTCGCCATGCGTACGTCGTGCTTGAGCGTGGCGACCGTCGGCGCCTCGACCGCCCGAACCGGCACCCGGGAGATCAACTCCTCCACCGTGGCCTGCTCGACCTCGACCTCGCCGAGCGCCGGAAGCACTGCCGCGATGTACGACAGGAACGCCCGGTTGGGTCCGACGATCAGCACACCGGCCCGTCGCAGACGCTCCCGATGCAGGTACAGCAGGTACGCGGCCCGGTGCAGGCCGACAGCCGTCTTGCCGGTCCCCGGTGCTCCCTGCACACAGATCGAGTCGGCCAGGTCGGCCCGGACCAGCTCGTCCTGCTCCGGCTGAATGGTCGCGACGATGTCCCGCATCGGCCCGACGCGCGGTCGTTCGATCTCGGAGGTGAGGATCCGGCTGGTCGTACCGAGTTCCTCGCCCCGATCCAACCGCTCATCCTCGAAGCTGGTCAGCACGCCGTTGCTGAACCCGAACCGCCGCCGGACGGCCACCCCCTGCGGATCCCGCGCGCTGGCCCGGTAGAACGACCGGGAGACCGGTGCCCGCCAGTCCAGCACCAACGGCTCGCCAAGCTCGTCAGTGACGTGCCGCCGCCCCACGTGGTACCGCCGGCCTTCATGATCACCGCTGCCGCTGCCGCTGCCGCTGCCGCTGCCGCTGCCGCTGCCGCCCTGCGCCGGGCGGCCGTCGGTAGACCCGCTGCTGGTGGTCCCGCTGTCCGCGGTCGCGTTGTCGATGGTTTCGTGGTCCGTGGTTCCGGTGAAGTCGAGGCGACCGAAGAAGAGCGGCGTGGTCGGGTCGTCCGCCAGCTCGGCCACCCGGCGGGCCAGGGTGCGACCCAGCGTCTCGGCCGCGTAGGCGTCGCCGGCAACCTGGTCACCGGTCGAGAAGAGGGCTTCGGCCCGCTCCCGCATCCGGCGTAGCGCTGCCCGCGAGTTTGCGAGGTGCGTGCGTTCGGCGGCCAGATCCGTGTCGAGGTGGGTGTCGAGGTCAAGTGCGGGCATGCTGACGTCCCATCGTTCACATCTGCTGCGCGCTCGCGTGTCCGGGGGCGGATGGCCGGCCGCCCGGCGCGAAGACGTCCGTTCCGGTGCAGATCACCTCGGCCGTCAAGCGGGCTGCAACCCTACGCTCCCCGGCCTGTCCGTTCCACCGAATTACCCACGCGACCATCCGTACGAGAGGGCGTGTCGCCGGGCGCGGCGCACGAAAGTGGGCGTGTCGTCGGGTAGCAACACGCTGCCCCGACGTCAGCGGTCGGCCGGGTGGTTGATGCCGTTCTCGGGTGGCGACGGCACGTCTGCCGGGTGTCAGCAGCGCCGGTGGTAGAGGTTGCGTCGTGGTGCGCGTAGCGGGTCGAGCCAGCTGGGCGGGAGGAATTCCGGCCGGCTGTCGGGCGCGATGCGGACCAGCCAGTCGCCGCGGTGGATGAGCCGGTGGTGGTGGCCGCAGAGCAGCACGGCATTGCCCAGCGCGGTAGCTCCGCCGTCTGCCCAGTGCCGGACGTGGTGACCGTCGCACCATCGGGATGGCCGATCACAACCAGGAAAGGCGCAACCGCCGTCGCGCAGCACGAGTGCCCGGCGCAACGGGCCGTTGAAGAGCCGGCGCTGGCGCCCGACGTCCAGAACCTGACTGTCGCCGCCCAGCACCGCCGGCAGCACGCCCGCATCGCAGGCGAGACGGCGGATCGCGCCCGGCGTGAGGGGTGTTCCGGTCTCCAGGGTGCCGGCGCGTACGCCGTTGACCAGCTCGTCCAGCGACACGGTCACGACGAGCTGCGGCCGGTCGCCGCCGTTGTCGGGCAGCTGGCCGGTGCGCAGCGCCAAACGACAGACCTCGCCCAGCGCGTCCGCTCGGCGCTGACCGGGACTGCGGTCGTCGTGCTCACCGGCCGGGGCGCAGAGCCTGTCGATCGCCTCCCGTAGCAGGCTCGCGGTTTCGGTGTCGAGGTTGCCGCTGAGGCGTACCTGCCCGTCCTGCTGCTCGGAGAGCGTGACGTGCCGACGGGCCACGGCCCGCTCGGTGGCTTTTTCGAGGGCGGCCAGCTCGGCCTGGTCGGCCAGATCCGGTGCGACGTGCGTGAGGACGCGCTCCCCGAGCCGGCTGAGGATGGTCGGATCGAAGCGGTCGGCCCAGGTGACCAGCAGTTGAGTGGCTTTGTCCGCCACCTCAGGGCCGGCCTCGGGCGGCAGGGCCGCGATCGTCTCTGCCACCACCCGACCCTGCTCGACGGTCATCGCGCCGCTCAGCAGTGCGTCACGCACCGCCTGCGGTGCGGCGTCGACGGCGGCGGCGAGCTGGACCAACTGGCGGGCGGAGCGACTGGAAAGCCTCAGCCGTTCTCGCAGCCAGACGGACGTGGACGAGGCACCCTGGGCGACCGCGAGGCCGCGAGAGTCGACCTCGCGCACCAGGCCGAGCTGGACGGTAGCCAACCGCTGCGCCAGCACGTGGGTCGCGTCGAGACACGCGAGCAGGTCGTCGTCGGAGAGCGCCCACAGCGAGGTGCCGGCACAGTCGTCGACGGCGCCGCCCGCCTGCGCCAACGCCCTCAACATAGACAGAGACTAGAACAGGTGTACGACAGTTTCGGTCCGCTTCGACTGTGGCGTTGACGCTGAACGTCGCGTGAACTGGCCACGCCTCAAACCGGGTGTTCGCAGAAGTCGGGTGCTGCTCACTGCGGGGGTGATGGCGGGTCGGGGAACCGCCCGGGATCATGGGCTCATGACCGAGGCCAGCCCCGATTCGCGTCGGATGACGATCAGTGACCCGCAGGTGATGCGGGCGATGGCTCATCCGGCTCGGATCGCGATCATGGAATACCTGAGTAGCCGGGAGAGCGGTGGGACCGCCACCGAGTGCGCGGAGATCGTCGGCCTGTCGCCGAGCGCGACCAGTTACCACCTGCGCGCGCTGGCGAAGTTCGGCCTGGTCGAGCAGGCGCCGAGTCGCGGGGACGCGCGCGAGCGGCTGTGGCGAGTGCCGAGTGTGAGTGTGTGGGTCGAGGCGGGTCGCGATGCCGGGCCCGAGGCGCGCGCGGCCGAGCAGGCGCTGGTGGAGGCGCATGCCGTTCGGGCCATGGAGCGGACCCGGGACTGGCTGCGGCGCGCCGGGGATGAGCCCGCCGAGTGGTACGACGCCGCGCTTTTCAACGACACATTGCTGCTGCTCACCGCTGAGGAGTTGGCCGAGGTGAACCAGGCGGTCATGACCATGCTGCAGCCGTACCGGGCTCGCCTGCGCCAGGCCGATCCTCCGGCGGGGGCCCGCATGGTCGCCGTGCAGTACCGGGCTGTGCCGCTGGCCTGACTGGATGGTCGCGGTGCGCCGAGCCGCAGGGGGTTGATCGCCGACCGGCCATTCGCCGTCGTGGCGGCGGCAGGGGGTTGTGCTGATCAGTTGTGAAGCATTATTTTCGAAGTATGTCCTTCACAACTGAGCCGTCGCGCTGGCCGGACGTCTGGCTCGCCGCCACCGCCCGTGGCACCACGATCTGCGGCGACTTCCTGGCCGCCACCGCGCTCGCGTTGGCGCTCCAGGGCTCCGGCGCCGGAGGGCTTGCCGTGTCGGGGCTGCTGCTCGCGGCCACCCTGCCCCTGGTGGTGCTCGCCCCGCTCACCGGACGGCTCGCCGACCGGGTGGACAGCCGCACCCTGCTGGTCACCGTCGGGCTGGCGCAGGCTGTCATCTGTACGCTGCTCGCCGTCGCCGAGCACCCGGTCCTGGTCGTGGGCCTCGTCGCCCTGCTCGCCTGCGGGCTCGCGGTGACCCAGCCCTGCCTGGCGGCGCTGCTGCCGGCGATGGTCCGCCCGGCCGACCTGCCCCGGGCCAGCGCGATCAGTCAGAACGCCGTCTCCCTCGGCGCGCTCGGCGGGCCGGTGCTGGCCGGCCTGCTGGTGGGGCAGTTCGGCACTCGCGTACCCCTGCTTCTCGATGCCGTGACCTACCTGGCGCTGGTGGTCGCGGGCCTGCTCCTACGGACCCGGCGGGGCGGCCGGCGGCCCGCCGCGGCCGGGCCGGCGGGCGGGGGACGCCCCGCGAACCAGGCCGACCCGAGCGGTACGGGGATGGGCTGGCGGCTGCGCCGTGACCCGCTGATGCTGGTCATGGTGGCCAGCACCGCGGTGGTGATCGCGGCGATCGGCGGCATCAACGTGATCGAGGTCTTCTTCATCCGGGAGACGCTGCACGGTTCGGCGACCACGTACGGCCTGGTGGGAGCGGCATGGATGGCCGGCATGCTGCCCGGCAGCTGGATTGCCGCCCGACTCGCCCGCCGGTTCGACCACGACGGGGCGCTCATCCGTGGGGTGCTGGTGACGCTGGCCATGTGCAGCCTGCTGGTGCTGATCGCCGCGACGGTGCCGACGGCCGCCCTGCTCGTGCCGCTCTGGCTGGTGGCCGGCGCGGCGAACGGCGGCGAGAACGTCTTCGCCAACCTGCTCACCAGCCGCCGGGTGCCGGAGGCGATGCGCGGCCGGGCGTACGCCAGCTACGGCGCTGCGGTGCAGGGTGGCTCGATGGCCGGCTATCTGATCGGTGGGGCGCTGCTCACGGTCGTCCCGCCCCGACCACTGATCGCCGCAGCGGGCGCGGCCGGGCTCGTGGTGGTGTTGGCGTTCGTGCCGGTCGTCGCCCGGGCGGTACGACGGCCGGTGCCGGACGAAGCCCTCCGACATCCCCAGGCCGCTGGCACGGATGCGGGGTTGGCCACTTCGGGCCGGCCCGCCGAGCCGGAGCCGGAGGCCGGGGATACGGTCGGGTCATGGCTGAGCGCATCGCACGCCCGCGGGTCGGGCACATCCAGTTCCTGAACTGTCTGCCGATCTACTGGGGTCTGATGCGCTCCGGCGCCCTGCTCGACGTCGACCTGCACAAGGATTCACCGGACCGGTTGAGCGCTGCGCTGGTCGCCGGCGACCTCGACATCGGCCCGATCACCCTGTTGGAGTACCTGAAGCACGCCGACGAGCTTCTGCTCCTGCCGGACCTGGCGGTGGGCAGCGACGGGCCGGTGCTCTCGGTCAATATGGTCTCCACCCGACCCCTCGCCGAGCTGGACGGCGCCCGGGTGGCGCTCGGCTCGACGTCGCGGACCGGGGTCATGCTGGCTCAACTGCTGCTCACCGAGCAGTACAACGTGCGGCCCGACTACTTCCGTTGCCCGCCGGACCTGACCCAGATGCTGCTGGAGGCCGACGCCGCGGTGCTGATTGGTGACGTGGCGCTGCGGGCGTACTACGAGGCGCCCCAGCGGGGCCTGACCGTCACCGATCTCGGGCAGGCGTGGCGGGAGTGGACCGGCCTGCCGATGGTCTTCGCCGTCTGGGCGGTCCGCCGCGACTTCGCCGCCGCCCATCCGGGCATGGTCAAGGAGGTGCACGAGGCGTTCCTGCGCTCGCGGGACCTCTGCCTGGCCGAGTTGGACCAGGTCGCCGAGGCGGCGGCCCGGTGGGAGACGTTCGACGCGGAGACGCTGGCCACGTACTTCCGGACCCTGGACTTCTCCCTCGGTGACCGTCAGGTCGCCGGGCTGCGGGAGTGGGCCCGGCGGGCTACCGCCATCGGCGAGGCCCCGGCACTGCCGGACGGCGGCCCGGAGTTCTTCGCGGGCTGAGCGGCGGGCGCGGCCCCTGCCAGCCAGCCTGCGCGGGCCAGCTGAGCAGCCGGCCGGGGCCGGCGGGGCTCAGGCACCGGGGCGGAGCAGCGCCTCGGTGATCTTCTCGCAGTTCTTCATGCCGTAGTCGTAGCCCTTGTCGATCGGGTACTTCACCATCACGCCCATCGTCCAGGTGTCGCCGATGGCCAGGCAGTTGATGTGCATCTCCTGCTCCCTGGTCCGGTCGATCCACCCGTTCTTGATGGCGATCTGCTTCTGCTCGGCGGCCGGGAACGCCTTGCGGATGCCGAAGTCACCGGCGCCGCGCACGAGCTTCATCTCGTTGAGCAGCCACTTGGTCCACTTCGGCCCGGCAGCGGTGCCGGTGGCGATGCAGTTGCCCAGGCGGGCGGTGTCCCGGGGGGAGAGAGCCGTGCGGCTCCAACCGCGGTCGGGGGCGACGCTGCTGTCGGTCAACTTGCACATGGAGATCAGCCGCTTGATCGAGGCGTCCCGGCCGACCTGGTTGTAGAACTGTTCGGCCCGGGTGTTGTCGCTGTCCCGGATGATCCGCGTCGCGTCGGCGAGCTTCGCGTCGCTCGGGGTCTGACCGGCGTCGGCCGCGCGACGCAGGTAGTCGGCGACGATCCACGACTTGATCATTGAGGCGGTGGTGCTGGTCTCGCCCATGTTCCTGGAGCCGATGATCTGCCCGGTCCGACGGTCCAGCACGCTCCAGGAATACCAGCCCTCGATGTCCAGGTCGAGGTCCTTGGCCGCGAACGGCAGCGGTGCCAGGGAGGGGCTGGGGCTTGGCGACGGCGGGGCCGGCTGGCGGGCGCTGCGGTCGGTGGGTTTGCCGGTGGACCGGTCGTTGGTCGTCGTGCCGGCGTTTCCCCACTTGGCGGCGGCGGACGACTCGAACGGCGACCCGGGCAGCAGCCGCAGCGACACCAGCACCAGGCCGATCAGGATGACCGCGATCGCGACCAGCCGAAGGGGGGACGCGTCAGCGCCCTCGCGCCGGGCGGCCCGACGGTTGCCGGCCATCAGAGTTTCCCGACCGGTTGCTGCGGCACCTTGAGCGCGGCACCCGGCTGCGGGGTGACCAGCTGGGTGGCCACGCTGGCACAGACCTTCGCGCCGTAGTCCAGACCGCTCTTCTGCGGGTAGCGCAGCATCACCGCGAGACTCCACTTGTCGTTGACGGCGAGGCAGTTGACGTGCCAGTTGCCGTCGTAGTTGATCGGGGTCCAGCCGTTCTTGATGCTGACCGGGCCCTGCGCGGTGATCGATTTGGGCAGACCGTCGATGATCCCCCAGCGTCCACCGCCGGAGTCTGGTCTCTGGTCCTTCTTGGCGGTGGTGCCCTTGACCTTGCTCATCTGGTCCAGCACCCATTTGGTCCACTTGGGCCCGGCGGCCTTGCCGTCGGCGATGCAGTCGCCGAGCCGGACCGCGTCGCGGGGGGACATCCGGGTGAAGCTCCAGTAACCGGTGTACGGCTTGACGTTGCCGCGCTTGGTGTCGGTCAGCCCGCAGATCGTGATCGCCCGTTGGATCACCGCGTCGGGCGTGCTGCTGTTGGAGGGCTTGTACGAGCCGCCAGCAGCAGCGTGCACCTTGTTGGCAGCCCCGTCGTTGCTGTCGACGATGGCGACTCGAGCCATCTCCTTCATCGCTGCGGACGGCTCCTTGTTCTTGAGCTGCCGCAGATAGTCGGAGACGATCCACGCCTTGATCATCGACTCGGTGGAGCTGGTCGCGGTCATGTTCGGCGATCCGGAGATCGTGCCCGTCTGCCGGTCCAGCAGCGCCCACGAGAAGAACTCACCCTGGAAGCTCACCGACACGGGTCCGGCCGCCAGCGTGGGCGGCGGCGGCGGGGTGGGCGCGGGCGCGGCGACGGTCGAGGCGGCACCGCCGCCTCCGCCTCCGCTGCTGTCGCCGTCGGAGAGGCGGGCGTACGCGGCGGGGACCAGTAGGACGCCGCCGAGCAGGACCGCCGTGATGGCGAGCACCATGGTCACGCGAGATCGCATGAGTGGGTGAGCTCCAGGTGTCAGGGCCGGGGGGACCGGCTTGTTGTCCGGACAAACCGGCTGATCGCCAAGGCCGGGGGAAGTGGCCTCTGTCGTACGGCGATCGTTTGAAGCCGATCGGTGTGACGGCGGAAAGTCTACGTCCGGTTGCCGGACCCGCCAGAGTCCGACACCAGGCACGTCGCCATAAAGACGCGATATGGGACCGGTATGCGGTTCTTGCGGGGATTCACCTTTGTTTCGTGGCCCAAGTCACTGCGACGTCCGGCGATCCAGGTGACGCAAAGCGCTCATTCCGTTACGGATGGGATCCTCGGATTCCTGTTACACCCCCTGGTGCAACGTGGCGCAAGCTGTAACACTTAGCGTCATGTATGGCAACGACTTCTCCGCCCCGAACGGCACCCCGGACGACGCCCCCGGTAGCGGCCTGCTGGGTGAGGTCGAGGCCGCCGAGGCCGAGCTTCGCGCGGCGGCAGCGCGCGGACGGCGTGGCGGCCCAGCCCCGGACGAGGACCTGGCGGCGTACTTCGCCGAGGTGGTCGACGCCGAGCAGAAGATCGAGCCACGCGACTGGATGCCCGACGCGTACCGCCGGACGCTGATCCGGCAGATCGCGCAGCACGCCCACTCCGAGATCATCGGCATGCAGCCGGAGGGCAACTGGATCAGCCGGGCGCCGTCACTCAAGCGCAAGGCGATCCTGCTGGCCAAGGTGCAGGACGAGGCGGGCCACGGCCTCTACCTCTACGCCGCCGCCGAGACCCTCGGCATCAGCCGCGACGAGCTGGTCCGGCTGCTGCTCGACGGGCGACAGAAATACAGCTCGATCTTCAACTACCCCACCCTGAGCTGGGCCGACGTGGGCGCGATCGGTTGGCTGGTGGACGGCGCGGCGATCGTCAACCAGGTGCCGCTGTGCCGCTGCTCCTACGGCCCGTACGCCCGCGCGATGATCCGGGTCTGCAAGGAGGAGTCGTTCCACCAGCGGCAGGGCTACGAGATCCTGCACACCCTGGCGCACGGCACCCCGGGGCAGCAGGCGATGGCTCAGGACGCGGTGGACCGCTGGTGGTACCCGTCGCTGGCCATGTTCGGCCCGCCGGACGGCGACTCCACGCACTCCGGTCAGTCGATGGCCTGGAAGATCAAGCGCTTCTCGAACGACGACCTGCGGCAGCGTTTCGTCGACATGTGCGTCCAGCAGGCCGAGATCCTCGGGCTGCGCATCCCCGATCCGGATCTGCGCTGGAACGAGGAACGGCAGGCTCACGACTACACCCAGCCGGACTACGACGAGCTGATGCGGGTCATCTCCGGCGACGGGCCGTGCAACCGGGAACGGATCGCCCACCGCCGGGCCGCACACGCCGACGGCGCATGGGTACGGGAGGCCGCCACGGCGTACGCCGCGAAGCGGGCAGAACAGCGGGAGAAGGTAGCGGCATGACGGATCACTCGCCTCTGTGGGAGGTCTTCGTGCGGGCGCGGCGCGGGCTGTCGCACACCCACGTCGGCAGCCTGCACGCCCCCGACGCCGAGCTGGCCCTGCGCAACGCCCGGGACCTCTACACCCGTCGCCAGGAGGGCGTGTCGATCTGGGTGGTGCCGGCCGGCGCGATCACCGCGTCCAGCCCGGACGAGAAGGACGCCTTCTTCGACCCGGCCGCCGACAAGGTCTACCGCCACCCCACGTTCTACGAGGTGCCGGACGGGGTGGCCCACCTGTGAACGGACCCTTTGACTTCGCCCTCGGCCTCGGCGACGACGCGTTGATCGCCGCGCAGCGTCTGGCCGAGTGGACCACCCGCGCCCCGGAGATGGAAGAGGACGTGGCGCTGGCCAACATCGCCCTCGACCAGCTCGGCGCGGCCCGCCTGCTGCTGTCGTACGCGGGCGAGCTGGAGAGCGCGGGCCGGGACGAGGACGCGTTGGCGTACCTGCGCGACGACCGCGAGTTCCGTAATGCGCTCCTGGTCGAGCTGCCCAACGGCGACTTCGCGGTGACGATGGCGAAGCTGTTCTTCCTGGCGGCGTACCAGTTGCCGCTGTACACGGCACTGGCCGGCTGCGCGGACGAGCGGTTGGCCGCGATCGGCGCGAAGGCGCGCAAGGAGTCGGCGTACCACCTCGACCACGGCGCGCTGTGGGTGAAGCGGCTCGGCGACGGCACCGAGGAGTCGCACCGTCGCATGCAGGCCGCCGTCGACCAGGTGTGGCCGTACACCCATGAGCTGTTCGCCGCGGACCCGGCGGCGCCGGTCGACCCGGCCACCCTGCGGCCGGCGTTCGACGAGACCGTCGGCGCGGTGCTGGCGGAGGCGACGCTCACCCTGCCGGGAAGCGGCTGGGCGCCGGCCGGTGGACGAACCGGCGTGCACACCGAGCACCTGGCCTACCTGCTCGCCGAGATGCAGGTGCTGCACCGCGCCCACCCCGGAGCGCAGTGGTGAACCCCAGGGAGGCGGCCGCGTCGGTGGTGGACCCGGAGATCCGGGTGATCACCATCGACGAGCTGGGCATCCTGCGGGCGGTCGAGGAGGATCCGGCCAGTGGTCGGGTCACCGTCACCATCACCCCGACCTACACCGGCTGCCCGGCGATGGACGTGATCCGGGCCGACATCCGCCGCGCGCTCGCGGTCGCGGGCCACGCCGACGCCGAGGTGCGCACGGTCTTCAGCCCACCGTGGAGCACCGACTGGATCTCCGATGGTGGGCGGGCCAAGCTGGCCGCCGCCGGGATCGCCCCGCCGGCCCCGGTGCCGGCCGCCGGCGTGGTGTCGTTGACCCTCGCGGTCCGCTGCCCGCAGTGCGGTTCGCCGGAGACCGAGCAGGTCAGCCGGTTCGGCTCCACCGCGTGCAAGGCGCTGTGGCGTTGCCGTTCCTGCTCCGAACCCTTCGACCACCTGAAGGCGCTGTGACTGTCACCATCACCCGCCCGGTCCGTCGCCGGCCGGCCTTCCACCCGTTGTCGGTCGCGGCCGTCGACCGGCTCACCGACGACTCCGTGGCGGTCACGTTCGCCGTACCGGAGGAGTTGCGGGACACGTTCGCGTTCCGGGCGGGCCAGCACCTCACGGTGCGGCGGGTGGCTGAGGACGGCTCGGACGTGCGCCGGTCGTATTCGATCTGCTCCACTCCCGACGACCTGACCCGGCGCGGCCGGTTGCGGATCGGGGTGCGGGAGATCCCCGGCGGCGCGTTCTCGGCGTTCGCCTGCGGGGCGCTGCGCGGCGGCGACACGGTCGAGGTGCTGCCGCCGCTGGGCACCTTCACGACGGCCTTCGCGCCGGACCGGGTTCGCCACTACGGCGCGGTCGTCGCCGGCTCCGGCATCACACCGGTGCTCGGGCTGGTCGCGACCGCCCTGGCCGTCGAGCCGGCCAGCACGTTCACCCTGGTGTACGGCAACCGCACGGCGAACACTGTGATGTTCGCCGAGGAGCTGGCCGACCTGAAGGACCGCTATCCCACCCGGCTGCACCTGGTGCACGTGCTGTCCCGGGAGCAGGGCGAGTCACCACTGCTCTCCGGGCGCATCGACGCCGAGAGGCTGGGCCAGTTGCTGGGCAGCATCGTGCCGGGCGACCTGGTCGAGGAATGGTTCCTCTGCGGCCCGTACGGCATGGTGGTCGACGTCCGGGACGTGCTGACCGCGCGCGGGCTTCCCGAGTCGGCGGTGCGTACCGAACTGTTCCACGTCGACGCGCCTCCGGAGCCGGTCCGCCGGCCCACCGACCAGGTGGGCGCCGGGGCCGAGGTGACCATCGTGCTGGACGGCCGCTCGTCGAGCTTCACGATGGGTCGCGAGGAGCGGGTGCTGGACGCCGCGCTGAAGGTTCGCGGCGAGCTGCCGTACGCCTGCAAGGGTGGTGTCTGCTCGACCTGCAAGGCGAAGGTCGTGGACGGTGCCGTCACGATGGCCCGCAACTACGCCCTGGAGCCCGACGAGCTGGCCGCCGGTTACGTCCTGACCTGCCAGTCCAGCCCGACGACCGACAAGCTCACTGTCGACTACGACGCATGACGACGCCGAACGACGGGGTCGCCTTGCGTAGATCTTGGACAGTTTCCGTTCGGCGGGCGGGCTCAACTGGTGGTTGCAACACCGAGTAGCTGGGTCATCTTCTCACCTGGGGTGGCCCAGCCCAGGGTCATGCGGGGGCGGTCGTTGAGTTCGTCGGCGACGTGGTCGAGGCCGGCCTGGTCGATGGTGGTGAAGTCGAATTTGCCTTTGGGGAAGTACTGGCGCAGCAGTCCGTTGGTGTTCTCGTTGCTGCCGCGTTGCCAGGGGCTGTGTGGGTCGCAGAAGTAGACCGGGCAGTCGGTGGCGATGGTGAAGTCACGGTGCCGGGCCATCTCGACGCCCTGGTCCCAGGTCAGCGAGGCCCGTAACCGTTGCGGGAGCCAGGTCATCGCGGCGGCCAGTTGGGACACGACGTGCTCGGAGACCTTGCCCTCAGGCAGCCCGACCAGGATCACGAACCGGGTAGCGCGTTCCACCAACGTGGCGATCGCGGAACCACCACGCCCGCCCCGACGGACGCCTTCGAGCAGGTCACCTTCCCAGTGCCCGGGCACCGCCCGGTCAGCGACCTCAGCTGGCCGGTCAGCGATACGCAGGTTCACCCAGGGCCTAGCCGAGCGCACCGCCCCGGCCGGCGCGGCCCGACGGCGGCGAGCGGCCCGACCCGAACGCAACGCCACCTGCCGCGTCAACTCCGCGCGCAGGTTGCCCCGCGCCTGCAGATAGATCGCCTGGTAAATCGTCTCGTGCGACACCCACATCTCCGGCATGTCCGGGAACTGCGCCCGCAGCCGGGCACTGATCTGCTGCGGCGAACGACGCCGACGCAGCATATCCAGCACCACCTGACGCAACGGCCCATCAACAGCCAACCGCGCCACCCGCCCGCAGCGGTTATGCCGCAGAAACGACGCCCACTGCGCCATCAACGGCTGATACCGCTGCCCATAACGCTCGAACCGACCCACCTCCCGCGAGATCGTCGACACCGACCGCCCCAACCTTCGCGCGATCGACCGCAACGACTCACTCGCAGCCCGACCCAACCCGATCTGCTCCCGCTCAAACGGACTCAACCTCGACGCCATAACCACCCCAACGAACATCACGGAAGGGTGTTGCAACCACCAGTTGAGCCCGCCGCGCTGACGGAAACTGTCCAAGATCTTGGCCCTCCGGACAGCTCTCAGACGCTGGGGTGCACGTCACGGGAGGCGGAGCGGAATGCCGGGCGCTGGGCGGGCGACGTAGGCTCGGGGTGTGACGGTGAGCCGGGAGATCGACGACATCCTGCAGCGTGGCGCGGACGGCGGGCGGATCACGCCCGAGGAGGCGCTGCTGCTCTACACCGAGGCGCCCTTCCACGCGTTGGGCGAGGCGGCGGACGCGGTGCGCCGGCGGCGCTACCCGGACAACGTCGTCACGTACCTGATCGACCGCAACATCAACTACACGAACGTCTGCGTGACGGCGTGCAAGTTCTGCGCGTTCTACCGCGCTCCCAAGCACAAGGAAGGGTGGACCCACCCGACCGAGGAGATCCTGCGCCGGTGCGGCGAAGCGGTCGAGCTGGGCGCGACCCAGGTGATGCTCCAGGGCGGGCACCACCCGGACTATGGCGTGGAGTACTACGAGGAGTTGTTCTCCTCGGTCAAGCAGGCATACCCGCAGCTGGTCATCCACTCGATCGGCCCCAGCGAGATCCTGCACATGGCGAAGGTCTCCGGTGTGAGCCTGGACGAGGCGATCGCCCGGATCAAGACGGCCGGTCTGGACTCGATCGCCGGCGCCGGCGCGGAGATGCTGCCGGAGCGGCCGCGAAAGGCCATCGCGCCGCTCAAGGAGTCGGGCGAGCGCTGGCTGGAGGTCATGGAGCTGGCCCACCGGCAGGGCATCGAGTCGACCGCCACCATGATGATGGGCACCGGTGAGACGCACGCCGAGCGGATCGAGCACCTGCGCATGATCCGTGACGTGCAGGACCGCACCGGCGGTTTCCGGTCCTTCATTCCGTGGACGTACCAGCCGGAGAACAACCACCTCAAGGGCCGCACCCAGGCGACCACGCTGGAATACCTGCGGCTGGTCGCGGTGGCCCGGCTCTTCTTCGAGACCGTGCCGCACCTCCAGGCGTCCTGGCTGACCACGGGCAAGGACGTCGGGCAGCTCTCGCTGCACATGGGCGTGGACGACCTCGGCTCGATCATGCTGGAGGAGAACGTCATCTCCTCCGCCGGTGCCCGGCACCGCTCCAACCTGCACGAGCTGATCGGCATGATCCGCTCGGCGGACCGGATCCCCGCGCAGCGGGACACCCTCTACAACCGGCTCGCCGTGCACCACACGCCGGCCGACGACCCGACCGACGAGCGGGTGGTCTCACACTTCTCCTCGATCGCGCTGCCCGGTGGCGGGGCGGGCAAATCCCTGCCGCTGGTCGAGGTCAACTGACGCGGATCGGCGTCCGGCCGTTCGGCTGACCGAGGCTCATGCTCTCGCCTGGTCGGGTCGGCGGTACGGGTGGTCCCCGTCGCCGCAGCGTCAGGCTGTTCGTCGCGGGGGTGGTGGAGATGATCGTCGACGGCTAGCGTCGCGCCTCGTATCCGTTGCCACAGTCGGCCGCCGAGAACGGCGCGACCGTGCTGGTGGCGGATGGTCTGATGGCCGTGGGCTGTCCTCCATCGGCCCGCTGAGGGTCGTTCATATAACGCACGGCGGTACGGGCGGGATGGGTGACCATCCCGCCCGTACCGTCTGCCCAGCTCGGGCCGGATGGATGAAAACGCCCTCCCCAGCTGGCGTAAGAGATCGACCTTCGATAGCGTCCGCTCCGTTCCGCAACCATTCTTCTTCCCTACCCCCGGGGGACTGATGACAGCGTTCCACCGCTCGGCCCTGGCGCGCGCCGGCGTTGTGGCTCTGCTCGCGGCAGGTGGCCTGGCCACCGTGGCCGCCCCGGCGCAGGCCGCCGACCAGGCCGACCTGGCGCTGGTGCCGCTCAGCTACGAGCTGGCCAAGGGCGTCAAGGCGGCCAAGGCCAAGCCGTTCAAGTTCCTGGTCGACAACACCCGGAGCACGGTCGCCGCCAAGGGCGTCAGCTACACCGTGGACACCAGCAACCTGCGCAAGGGCCGGGTCGGGGTCTTGGTGCCCGACGGTTGCCAGGTGAAGGGCAGGACCTTCACCTGCCAGCTCGGCGACGTGGCCGCCGGCACCAGCGAAGACTTCGGCATCCCGCTCTTCTCCACCGGTGGCCGCGGTGAGGCCGGCACGCTGGTGGTCACCATCAAATCGGCCACCGCCGACCCCAACCGCGAGGACAACACGGTCGAGCACGACATCACCGTCGCGAAGCCCGGCTACGACCTGACCAGCTGGGTGCAGGACGTCAACGCGAACGTGGTGGTGAACGGCGTCCAGGGCGACGACCCCGACCTCAGGCCGGTCCGGCGCGGCGAGACGGTGCCACTGGACTGGGCGGTCTACAACGACGGCAGCCGCAAGGCCACCGGCCTGTCCTACGTGCTCACGCTCCCGGCCGGGGTCACCTTCGCCACCCTGCCGGACACCTGCGTCGCGCAGACCTTCGGCGGCGTCGCCCAGGCGCTCTGCCAGGACGACGGCGCGGTGATCAAGCCCGGTGAGTACTACACGGCGGACATCAAGGTGACGGTCGGCACGAACGTCACCGAGCCGGTGCTGCGCGTTGGTGAGCTGGTCGCGCATGGTCTGGACGCGGCGACGGGCCAGCCCGAGGAGGAGCCGGAGCCGGCGACCAGCGCCCAGCGGAAGGCCTTCACCGAGGTCGACGAGGGTGACAACCAGGCGATCTTCGACGTCTTCGTCGACCTGACCACCCAGCCGTCCCCGACCCCCACGCCGACGCCCACCGCGACCCCGACGCCCACCGCCACGCCGACGCCGGACGGCACGCCGAGCCCGAGCGGCACGACGACGCCCGGCACGACCACGTCGCCGGCCGCCGGTGGCGGTGGCGCCGGCGGTGGTGGGTTGCCGGTGACCGGTGTGCAGGTCGGCCTGATCGGCGGCATCGGCGCGATCATCCTGCTCGTGGGCGGGGCGCTGCTGGTGCTCTCCCGTCGGCGCAAGGTCGTCCTGGTCGCTCCGGGCGACGAGAAGTCGACCGACTGATGACACCGCGCCGCTGACCCGAGGCGCTTCGACACGAGGCGCAACGGCGGCGGACCTGGCACGACGCGAGGGCGGGGTGGGCGACCACCCCGCCCTTTCGCGTACCCGTGCGACGGCACCGCACCCAGCTGGCGGCGCTCGTCGGCCGGCTGGCAGAGTGGAGGGGTGAGCCGTACCCCGCAGGGCCAGCGAGCCAGTCTGGACAAGCAGCCGCACGAGGTCGCCGCGATGTTCGACGGCGTGGCGGAGCGTTACGACCTGACCAACACGGTGATCTCGCTGGGTCAGGATCGCTCGTGGCGTCGCTCCACCCGGGCGGCGCTGGGGCTGCGGCCGGGTGAGCGGGTGCTGGACGTGGGCGCGGGCACCGGCGTCTCGACGCGGGAGCTGGCGCAGTCCGGGGCGTACGCGGTGGGCGCCGACCTGTCGTTGGGCATGCTGTACGCCGGCAAGCGGGCCCGCCCCGAGGTGCCGCTGCTGGCCGGCGACGCGCTGCGGTTGCCGTTCGCCGACGCCAGCTTCGACGCGGTGACCATCTCCTTCGCGCTGCGCAACGTCAACGACACCGACGCGGCCCTGCGTGAGCTGGCCCGGGTCACCCGGCCGGGCGGGCGACTTGTGGTCTGCGAGTTCAGCACCCCGGTCAACCCGGCCTTCCGGACGGTCTACCTGTCGTACCTGATGCGGTCACTGCCGGTGGTCGCCCGAGCGGTGTCGAGCAACCCCGAGGCGTACGTCTATCTCGCCGAGTCGGTCCGGGCCTGGCCGGCGCAGGCCGCGCTTGCCGGGCGGATCGCCGCGGCCGGGTGGGGACGAGTGGCGTGGCGCAACCTGACCGGTGGTGTGGTTGCCCTGCATCGGGGCATCCGCGAGTAGTCCGCGATCGACACGGGACGGCACGGACATTATTCAGGTTTCGTTAATATCGGTCTTTAGTCCACTTTGCCCCGTACGCTCGATCGCATGACCGGAGCAGACCCGGCGGACCCGGTGGCCGCCACCGACGACGACGCGGCCGAACTCATCGCGCAGTTGCGCGCGTTGGCCGGAGCCGACCCGGTGGAGGTTCGGCTGGTGGTCGCCGAGGTGTTGGCGGCACTGGACCGGGCGGCGGGCGGCGCGCTCCGTGAGCATCTGCCGGAGACAATCCGGGTCGATGCGGGACTGGACGCCTCCAGCTCGGCCTGACACCTGACTGCTGTGGACGGTCGGGGACTGTCACATCGGCGAGTTAGGTACCCCTGATCCTGCGCTGGTATGACGCCGGTCATACACTCGTCCCGTCTGGCTTGTGAAGCATTTCACGAGCGTGCGGGAGGAGGCGCGAATGACCCCGGTGGAACACGACGCCGACGTCATTGTCGTGGGCGCCGGTCCCGGTGGATCAGCTACTGCGTACCACCTGGCCCGGCACGGCGTACGGGTGCTGTTGTTGGAGAAGACCGAGTTCCCGCGGGAGAAGGTCTGCGGCGACGGGTTGACCCCGCGCGCCGTCCGCCAGCTCATCCGGATGGGTGTGGACACCTCGCCCGAGGCGGGCTGGCTGCACAACCGCGGCCTGCGCGTCATCGGTGGCGGGGTGCGCCTGGAACTGGACTGGCCGGAGCTGGCGAGCTTCCCCAACTACGGCCTGGTGCGTACGAGACTGGACTTCGACGACCTGCTCGCACGGCAGGCGGTGGCCGCCGGTGCCAAGCTGCGGACCAACGTCAACGTGCTGGGCCCGGTGCTCGACGGCGACGGCCGGGTCACCGGCGTCGAGGCGGAGGTCGGGCCGGGCAAGGAGCCGACCACCTTCCACGCCCCGCTGGTCGTCGCGGCGGACGGGGTCTCCGGCCGCTTCCCGCTCGCGCTCGGGCTGGCCAAGCGGGAGGACCGGCCGATCGGCGTGGCCGTCCGCCGCTACTACCGCTCGCCGGCCAAGCACGACGACAACTACCTGGAGTCCTGGCTGGAGTTGCGCAGCAAGGACAGCGGCGACAACCTGCTGCCCGGGTACGGCTGGATCTTCGGCCTGGGTGACGGTCGGGTCAACGTCGGTCTCGGCGTGCTCAACTCGTCCTCGGCGTTCGGCAAGACCAACTACCGCCGGCTGCTCACCGACTGGCTCGCCAACACCCCCGAGGACTGGGGGATGACCGACGAGACCAACGCCGACGGCCCGATCCTCGGCGCCGCGCTGCCGATGGGCTTCAACCGGGTGCCGCACTACACCCGTGGCGTGCTGCTGGTCGGTGACTCGGGCGGCATGGTCAACCCGTTCAACGGCGAAGGCATCGCGTACGCGATGGAGTCCGGCGAACTGGCCGCGGAGGCCATCGTCCAGGCCCTCGCCCGGCCAGCCGGCCCGGAGCGGGAGCGGGCGCTGATGGCGTACCCGAACGAGCTGAAGGCCCGACTCGGCGGTTACTACCGGTTGGGCGGCATCTTCGTGAAACTGATCGGCCGCCCGGAGATCATGCGGATCGCCACCAAACACGGCATGCCGCACCCGACGCTGATGCGTTTCGTCCTCAAGCTGTTGGCCAACCTGACCGACCCGCGTGGCGGGGATGCGATGGACCGGGTCATCAACGCGATGACGAAGGCAGCTCCAGCCGTATAAGTAGGACGGCATCGGTGCTGGTCACAGCCCCGACGCCGACAAAGATCGACCCCCGCCGACTGCCACTGCGAGGGACGTGAATAGTGTGATTTTCGTCAAGCACCGAGGGCAGGGAAGGACGAGCAGGAGAAAACGATGTCGCTCTCGCCTTACGCACCGATCATCGGGCTGTTCGCCCTCGCCGCGGCGTTCTCGCTGTTTTCCGTCGGCGCCGCCCGCTTCGCGGGTCCCCGTCGCTACAACAAGGCCAAACTCGAGGCTTACGAGTGCGGCATCGAGCCCAGCCCGCAGCCGGTCGGCGGCGGCCGGTTCCCGATCAAGTTCTACCTGACGGCGATGCTCTTCATCGTCTTCGACATCGAGATCATCTTCCTCTACCCCTGGGCGGTCTCGTTCGACGCTCTGCCGATCTTCGGCTTCGTGGAGATGGTCCTGTTCATCGTCGCGGTCTTCGTTGCGTACGCCTACGTGTGGCGGCGCGGCGGCCTGGACTGGGACTGAGGAAGGAACGTCAGATGGGCATCGAGGAGAAGCTTCCCGCCGGCGTCCTGCTCACCTCGGTGGAGAAGCTGGTCAACTGGTCCCGGAAGTCGTCCGTGTGGGGCGCTACCTTCGGCCTGGCCTGCTGCGCCATCGAGATGATGGCAGCCGGTGGTCCGCACTACGACATGGGCCGCTGGGGCATGGAGGTCTTCCGGGCGTCGCCCCGGCAGGCCGACCTGATGATCGTGGCCGGCCGGGTGAGTCAGAAGATGGCCCCGGTTCTGCGCCAGATCTACGACCAGATGGCCGAGCCCCGCTGGGTGCTCTCGATGGGCGTCTGCGCCAGCAGCGGCGGCATGTTCAACAACTACGCGATCGTGCAGGGCGTCGACCACGTGGTGCCGGTCGACATGTACCTGCCGGGCTGCCCGCCCCGGCCGGAGATGCTCATCGACGCGATCCTCAAGCTCCGCGAGAAGATCATGTATGAGCCGCTGGGCCCGAACGGCCGCAAGATGCTGGCTGCCCGCCAGGAGCGCGGCGACGTTCCGGTCGTGCCCTACGGCTCCATGCCCTCCTCGTACCGCAGCGACAAGGCCCGGCGTGCCGAGTGGACCCGGGCGGTCCGCGAGGGCCGCGAGGAGCAGCTGCGGATCGAGAACTGGATGAACGCTCAGAACCACCTCCACCCGCAGGCAGGCCCCAAATGACGTCACCCACGGACAAGCCCAACGACGGCGGCGTACCGCTGCCGGTGGTGCCGGCAGGCGCCACCAGTGGTGCCCCCGCCGAGTTCCCGCCGGCCAGCCCGGCCGGGCGTGGGATGTTCGGCAACCAGGGCACCGGCGATGTGTCCGGCTACGGCGGCCTGGTCCGCCAGCGCCAGCCCATCGAGGAGGCGTCCCGTCCGTACGGGAGCTACTTCGACGAGGTCCGCGACGCGTTGGAGGAGGCCTACCCGGCCTTCGGCGACGCGATCGAGAAGGTCGTGGTCGACCGGGGTGAGCTGACGCTGCACATCCGCCCGGAACGGATCGCCGAGGTCTGCCAGGTGATGCGCGACGACCTGGCGCTGCGCTTCGAGCTGTGCTCGTCGGTGTCCGGCGCGGACTACCTGGGCGCTGACGAGCGGCGGCTGCACGTGGTCTACCTGCTCACCTCGATGACCTACCGCCGGCGGGTCCGGCTGGAGGCCGCGGTCTCCGTCGAGGCCCCGCACCTGCCCAGCGTGACCGCCATCTACCCGACGGCGGACTGGCAGGAGCGCGAGGCGTACGACATGTTCGGCATCGTCTTCGACGGCCACCCCAACCTGACCAGGATCCTCATGCCGGACGACTGGGAGGGTCACCCGCAGCGCAAGGACTACCCGCTCGGCGGTGTGCCCGTCGAGTACAAGGGCGCGGAGATCCAGCCGCCGAACGAGCGGAGGTCGTACCAGTGACGACGTCGAACTACGCCAGCGAGCGCGAGACCGACGAGGGTCGGGTCTTCACCGTCACCGGTGGGGACTGGGACACCATCGTCTCGGGCACCGACCCGATCAACGACGAGCGGATCGTCGTCAACATGGGTCCGCAGCACCCGTCCACGCACGGGGTGCTGCGGCTGATCCTGGAGCTGGAGGGTGAGACGGTCCGCGAGGCCCGTTCCGTCGTCGGCTACCTGCACACCGGCATCGAGAAGAACCTCGAATACCGCAACTGGGTTCAGGGCTCGACGTTCGTGACCCGGATGGACTACCTCGCCCCGATCTTCAACGAGACGGCGTACGCCCTCGCCGTCGAGAAGCTGCTCGGCATCACCGACGACATCACCGAGCGGGCCACCACCATCCGCGTGCTGATGATGGAGCTCAACCGGATCTCGTCGCACCTGGTCTGGCTGGCCACCACCGGCATGGAGCTGGGCGCGATCTCGATCATGCTGTACGGCTTCCGCGAGCGGGAGTACATCCTCGACATCTTCGAGACCATCACCGGTCTGCGGATGAACCACGCGTACGTCCGGCCGGGCGGTGTGGCGCAGGACGTGCCGGACGAGGCGATCGTCAAGATCCGCGAGTTCCTCAAGATGATGCCGAAGAAGCTCAAGGAGTACGAGGACCTGCTCTCCGGCCAGCCGATCTGGACCGAGCGGACGAAGAACGTCGCGGTGCTGGACGTGACCGGCTGCGTGGCCCTCGGCATCACCGGGCCGGTGCTGCGCTCCGCCGGTCTCGCCTGGGACCTGCGCAAGACCATGCCGTACTGCGGTTACGAGAACTACGAGTTCGACGTGCCGACCCACCCCGACGGTGACGTGTGGGGCCGCTACCAGGTCCGGCTCGCCGAGATCCGGGAGTCGATGAAGCTGGTCGAGCAGGCCCTGGACCGGCTCCGCCCGGGTCCGGTGATGGTCGCCGACCGCAAGATCGCCTGGCCGGCGCAGCTGGCCATCGGCGTGGACGGCATGGGCAACTCGCTGGAGCACGTCGCGAAGATCATGGGTCAGTCGATGGAGTCGCTGATCCACCACTTCAAGCTGGTGACCGAGGGCTTCCGGGTTCCGCCGGGCCAGGTGTACGTCGCGATCGAGGCTCCCCGGGGCGAGTTGGGCGTGCACGCGGTCTCCGACGGTGGCACCCGGCCGTACCGGGTGCACTACCGCGAGCCCAGCTTCGTCAACCTCCAGGCCCTCCCGGCGATGGCCGAGGGCGGTCTGATCGCCGACGTGATCGCCGGCGGTGCCTCGTTGGACCCGGTGATGGGTGGTTGTGACCGATGAGTGTTTTCACTGACGAGACCCGGGAGCGGGCGCGCGAGATCATCGCCCGCTACCCGGCGGACCGGTCCCGCTCGGCGTTGCTGCCGCTGCTGCACCTGGTGCAGGCCGAGGAGGGGTACGTCTCCCCGGCCGGGGTCACGTTCTGCGCCGAGGTCCTGGGGCTGAACAAGGCCCAGGTCGGCGCGGTCGCGACCTTCTACACGATGTACAAGCGCAAGCCGACCGGTGACTTCCTGGTCAGCGTCTGCACCAACACCATGTGCAACGTGCTCGGTGGCCAGGAGGTCTACGACACCCTGTCCGAGCACCTGGGCGTCGGGCACGACGAGACGACCGCCGACGGCACGATCACGCTGGAGCACGCCGAGTGCCTGGCGGCGTGCGACTACGGCCCGGTGATGACTGTCAACTACGACTTCTTCGACGGCGTGGACGCGTCCACAGCGGTCGGTGTCGTCGACGAGCTGCGGGCGGGCGGGCGGCCGATGCCGACCCGCGGTGCCCGGCTCTGCACCCTCAAGGAAATGGCGGTGCAGCTCGCCGGTTTCGCCGACGAGCGCGAGGGCGCGGTCGCCGACGGTGGGCCGGGTGAGCCCACCCTGCGCGGGCTGCGGTTGGCGCAGGAGCACGGCGTCTCGGTGCCGGGCTTCGACCCGAACACCCCGATCCGCAGCAAGGCCGAGGCCGACAAGGCCGCCGCTGAGGCGAAGGCGAAGGCGGAGGCCGCCAAGCCGGCGCCCGTCGAGGCCAGCGCGGCACCGATCAAGGGCGGCGACGGGGCGTCCGCCCCGACGGGGGCGGCCGGGGTCGGCGAGCCGGCGAAGCCGGCAGACGCCACTGGGCCGGCGAAGCCGGCGGAGGCCACCGGGCCGGCGAAGCCGGCAGACGCCAGTGGCAGCACCACCCGGGACGTCAAGGCACCGGACGACAAGTCGCCGCAGGTGCGTACCGCCGAGACCCGGCAGCCGGACGCGGGCACGGCGGTGCCGGATGCCCCTGGCACCAAGGTCCCGACGGACGGCACCGGCACCGCGCCTGAGGCTGGCGACGCACGGTCGGCCGAGGCCGCCGGTGTGGCGGCCAACGCGCCGGCCGGTGACGGCAAGCCCGCCGGCGACGAGGCCGGGGCGCAGGAGCGCAACCTCACCGAAGCGAAGGCTGGCACGGACGCCGACGGCGCCGGACCGGCGGACGCGAACGAAACGGGGGCCCAGAAGTGACCACTCCCCGCCCGGAGACCGTGGCCAAGCTGACGCCGGTGCTGACCAAGCGCTGGCTGTCGCCGGACGCCTGGCGTATCGGCACGTACGAGCAACTGGACGGCTACGCCGCACTGCGCAAGGCGCTCAAGGCCCACCCGGACGACCTGATCCAGCTGATCAAGGACTCGGGGCTGCGCGGCCGGGGTGGCGCCGGCTTCCCCACCGGTCTCAAGTGGGGCTTCATCCCGCAGGGCGACGGCAAGCCGCACTACCTGGTGGTCAACGCCGACGAGGGCGAGCCGGGCACCTGCAAGGACCTGCCGCTGATGACCCACGACCCGCACGCGCTGGTCGAGGGCGTGATCATCGCGTCGTACGCGATCCGGGCCAACCGCGCCTACATCTACATCCGGGGCGAGGCGGTGCACGCCGCGCGTCGGCTGCGCAACGCGGTCCAGGAGGCGTACGACAAGGGCTACCTCGGCCGGAACATCCTGCGCAGCGGCTACGACCTGGAGCTGGTGGTGCACTCCGGCGCCGGGGCGTACATCTGCGGCGAGGAGACGGCGCTGCTGGACTCGCTGGAAGGCTTCCGGGGGCAGCCCCGGCTGCGCCCGCCGTTCCCGGCCACCCACGGCCTGTACGCGAGCCCGACGGTGGTGAACAACGTCGGCACCATCGCCAGCGTGCCGCCGATCGTGCTCGGCGGGGCCGACTGGTGGAAGAGCATGGGCACCGAGAAGTCCTCCGGGCCGATGATCTATTCGCTGTCCGGTCGGATCGTCAACCCGGGCCAGTACGAGTGCTCGATGGGTGTCACGCTGCGCGAGCTGCTGGAGCTCGCCGGTGGCATGCAGCCGGGGCACAACCTGCGGTTCTGGACCCCGGGCGGCTCGTCCACCCCGCTGCTCGCCGCCGAGCACCTGGACGTGCCACTGGACTTCGAGGGGGTGGCGGCGGCCGGCTCGATCCTGGGCACCACGGCCACCCAGATCTTCTCCGACCAGGACTGCCCGGTCTACGCGACGTACCGGTGGCTGGAGTTCTACCACCACGAGTCGTGCGGCAAGTGCACCCCGTGCCGCGAGGGCAACTACTGGATGGTTCGGGTCTACCGGCGGATCCTCGCAGGTCTTGGCACCCACGAAGACCTGGACACCCTGCTGGACACCTGCGACAACATCCTCGGCCGCTCGTTCTGCGGCCTGGGTGACGGCGCGACCAGCTCGGTGACCTCGTCACTGAAGTACTTCAAGCAGGACTACCTCGACTACATCGAGGGTCGGACCGCACCCAAGCTGTCGGAGAAGACCCTGGTAGGGGCGCACTGATGACCGACGTAGCCAAGCAGACCGAGACCGTCACGCTCACCATCGACGGCGTCGAGGTCACCGCCCCCAAGGGGACGTTGCTGATCCGGGTCGCCGAGCAGATGGGCACCGAGATCCCCCGGTTCTGCGACCACCCGCTGCTGGCCCCGGCCGGCGCGTGCCGGCAGTGCCTGGTCGAGGTGGAGGGCCAGCGCAAGCCGGTGGCCTCCTGCACCCAGACCGTCGCCGACGGCATGGTCGTGCGTACGCAGATCACCTCCCCGGTGGCCAAGAAGGCGCAGGAGGGGGTGATGGAGCTGCTGCTGCTCAACCACCCGCTGGACTGCCCGATGTGTGACAAGGGCGGTGAGTGCCCGCTCCAGAACCAGGCGATGTCCACCGGCCGCACCGACTCGCGCTTCCACGAGCACAAGCGGGAGTACGAGAAGCCGATGTCGATCAGCAGCCAGGTGCTGCTGGACCGCGAGCGGTGCGTGCTCTGTCAGCGGTGCACCCGGTTCTCCGAGGAGATCGCCGGCGACAAGTTCATCGACCTGATGGGCCGGTCGTCCGCCGAGGAGATCAACATCTACCGGGACGACGCGTACGGCGAAGAGGGCGACGCCGGTGACGTCCCGTTCAACTCCTACTTCTCCGGCAACACCGTGCAGATCTGCCCGGTTGGCGCGCTGACCGGTGCGCAGTACCGCTTCCGGGCCCGCCCGTTCGACCTGGTGTCGAGCCCGAGCGTCTGCGAGCACTGCTCGGCCGGCTGCGGGCAGCGCACCGACTGGCGGCGCGGCAAGGTGCTGCGCCGGCTGGCCGGCGACGAGCCGCAGGTCAACGAGGAGTGGAACTGCGACAAGGGCCGGTGGGGTTTCCAGTACACCCGGGCCGCCGACCGGTTGACCACCCCGCTGGTCCGCGACGAGCACACCGGTGAGCTGCGCGAGGCGTCCTGGAGCGAGGCGCTCACCGTGGCCGCCGAGGGCCTGCACACTGCTCGGGAGAGCGGGCAGGGCACGGCGGTGCTCACCGGCGGCCGGCTGACCGTCGAGGACGCGTACGCGTACGCGAAGTTCGCCCGGGTCGCCCTTACCACCAACGACATCGACTTCCGGGCCCGGCCGGTCTCCCGCGAGGAGGCCGACTTCCTGGCCAGCTCGGTCGCCGGGGTCACCGACGTCACCTACACCGACGTGGAGAACGCGCCGGCGGTGGTGCTGGTCGGCCTGGAGCCGGAGGAGGAGTGCCCGATCCTCTTCCTGCGGCTGCGCAAGGCGTACCTGAAGAAGACCCTGACGGTGTACGCGCTGGCGCCGTTCGCCACCCGTGGCCTGGAGAAGCTCGGTGCCAAGCTGGCCCGGGTCGTGCCGGGCGAGGAGGCCAGCGTGCTCGCCGAGCACGCCACGGTCGCCGAGGCGCTGAGCGCACCGGGCGCGATCCTGATCGTCGGCGAGCGACTGGCCACTGTGCCGGGCGGGCTCTCCGCAGCGGCGGACGTGGCGCGGCGTACCGGCGCGAAGCTGGTGTGGGTGCCGCGGCGCGCGGGTGACCGCGGCGCTGTCGACGCGGGCTGCCTGCCCAACCTGCTCCCCGGTGGACGGCTGGTGACCGAGCCGGCCGCCCGCGCCGAGCTGGGTGAGGCGTGGGACATCCCGGCCGGGGTGATCCCGAGCCAGGCCGGGCGGGACACCGACGGCATCCTCACTGCGGCGGCCAACGGGCAGCTCGGCGCGCTGGTCGTCGGCGGCGTCGACCCAGCCGACCTGGCCGACCCGCGACTGGCCGAGGCCGCCCTGGACGCGGTGCCGTTCCTGGTCAGCCTGGAGCTGCGCGCCAGCGCGGTGACCCGGCGGGCGAACGTGGTGCTGCCGGTCGCCCCGGTGGTCGAGAAGGCCGGCAGCTTCCTGGACTGGGAGGGTCGGCTGCGCCCGTTCGAGGCCGTTCTGAACACCGCCGCGATGACCGACGGTCGGGTGCTCGACGCGCTGGCCGCGCTGCTCGACGTGCGGCTCGGCACGGCGGATGTGCCGAGCGTGCGTCGTGAGCTGGGCACGCTGCCGGCGACGCGTACGTCCCGGCCGTCCGCACCGTCGGTGGCGCCGGGCCGGGTGCCGCACCCGGCTGCCGGGGAGGCCGTGCTGGCCACCTGGCACCAACTGGTGGACCTCGGCAGCCTGACCGAAGGCGACGAGAACCTCGCGGGCACCGCCCGCCCGCCGGTGGTCCGGCTGGGTAAGGGCACCGCCGAGGCACTCGGTGTCGCCGACGGCGACGCGGTCACGGTCGGCACCGACCGGGGGGCACTGACCCTGCCGGCGGAGCTCACCGAAATGCCGGACGGCGTGGTCTGGTTGCCGACCAACTCACCCGGCTCGACCGTGCGACGCAGCCTCGGGGCGACGTCCGGCACTGTCGTCCGGATCTCCGTTCCCGCACCGAGCACGGCCATTCCGGCCGGGCGCGTGGCGGCCGACGAGACCGGGCTCCCGGGTCCGCTCCTCAACTCCGGGGGTAACCAGTGACTTCGTCAATCCTGGCCCAGGATCCAACGCTTGCCGACTTCGGCCGGGATCCGTGGTGGCTGGTTCTCGGCAAGATCGTCTTCGCGTTCGCCTTCGGTCTGCTGGCCACCCTGCTCGGTGTCTGGTTCGAGCGGCGCGTGGTCGGCTACATGCAGGTGCGGCCCGGCCCCAACCAGGTCGGCCCGTTCGGCCTGCTGCAGACCCTCGCCGACGGCCTGAAGATGGCCTTCAAGGAGGACATCCTGCCGAAGGCGGCCGACAAGGTCGTCTACTTCTTCGCCCCGACGATCTCGGTGATCTGTGCGGTCACCGCGCTGTCGGTGGTGCCCTTCGGCCCGATGGTGAGCATCTTCGGCCACCACACGCCGTTGCAGGTCACCGACGTGCCGGTGGCGGTGCTGCTGCTGCTCGCCTGCTCGTCGATGGGCGTCTACGGCATCGTGCTGGGTGGTTGGGCCTCCGGCTCGACGTACCCGCTGCTCGGTGGTCTGCGGTCGACCGCCCAGATGATCTCCTACGAGGTCGCCATGGGCCTGAGCATCGTGGCGGTCTTCATGACCGCCGGCACGATGAGCACCAGCGGGATCGTCGCCGCTCAGGGTGACGCCACGCGGCTGACCATCATGGGCACCGAGATCCCGGCGCCGGGCTGGTACGCCATCCTGCTGCTGCCCAGCTTCATCATCTTCTTCATCGCCACGGTGGGTGAGACCAACCGGGCGCCGTTCGACCTGCCCGAGGCCGAGTCCGAGCTGGTCGCTGGCTTCATGACGGAATACAGCTCGCTGAAGTTCGCGCTCTTCATGCTCAGCGAGTACGTGGCGATGGTGACCATGTCCGCGGTCACCACCACGCTGTTCCTGGGCGGTTGGCGGGCACCCTGGCCGATCACCATCTGGGAGGGCGCCAACTCCGGTTGGTGGCCGATGCTCTGGTTCTTCGGCAAGGTGATCGCGCTGGTCTTCGTCTTCGTCTGGCTGCGCGGCACGCTGCCCCGGCTGCGCTACGACCAGTTCATGCGCCTCGGTTGGAAGGTGCTGCTGCCGATCAACCTGGTCTGGATCCTGGTCCTGTCGGGCCTGCGTTCCATCGAGGACTGGGACACCCGCGGCAAGGTCATCGCGGTCGGCATCCCCGCCGGCCTGCTGCTGATCGCCACGCTGTTCTGGCCCAGCCGCCGGCCGCAGCCGAAGCCGACAACTCAGGAACAGGTCGACAACCGGCCGTACGGGAGCTTCCCGCTGCCACCGATGGATCTTCAGGTACCACCGAGCCCGCGCATCACGCGCGTGGTCGCCGAGCGGGAGCCGGCCAACATCGTTGCCGGCTCGGACTCCAGGGAGGTGTGACGTGGGCGCGATCACCGGAACGTTCAAGGGATTCGGTGTCACCTTCTCGCACATGTTCAGGAAGGTCGTCACGACCGACTACCCGTTCAAGCCGCCGGTGTCGGCGCCGCGCTACCACGGGCGGCACATCCTCAACCGGCACCCGGACGGCCTGGAGAAGTGCATCGGCTGCGAGCTGTGCGCCTGGGCCTGCCCGGCGGACGCGATCTACGTCGAGGGTGGCGACAACACCGACGAGCAGCGCTTCTCGCCGGGTGAGCGGTACGCCAGCATCTACCAGATCAACTACGCCCGCTGCATCTTCTGCGGGCTGTGCATCGAGGCCTGCCCGACCCGTTCGCTCACCATGAGCAACGAGTACGAGCTGGCCCGGGACAACCGGCAGGACCTCATCTTCACCAAGGAGCAGTTGCTCGCGCCGTTGCTGGAGGGCATGGAGCAGCCTCCGCACCCGATGCGGCTGGGTGACAGCGAGAAGGACTACTACGTCGGCGCGCTGGACAACCCGGGCACCTCCGCCGGTGCGGAGACGTCCCCGATGGGTCCCGGCCGCTACCAGGTCGAGGAGCACCCCGGCGTGACGTTCCCGGGCGCCGAGCAGGCCGCCCAGCGCGCGGCTGCCGGCAAGGGAGAGGAAGCATGACCACGTCTACGGTGCTCGCCGCGGCGGGTTCGGTCTCCACCGGCGAGGCGGTCACCTTCTGGATCCTCGCCCCGCTCGCGCTTCTCGGCGGGATCGGGATGGTGGCCGCGCGCAACGCCGTGCACTCGGCGCTGTGGCTGGTGCTGACCATGCTCTGTCTGGGCGTGTTCTACGTCCTCCAGGCCGGTCCGTTCATCGGCATGGTGCAGATCATCGTCTACACCGGCGCGATCATGATGCTGTTCCTCTTCGTGCTGATGCTGGTCGGTCGGGACTCCACGGACTCCCTGATCGAGACGCTGCGCGGCCAGCGCGTCGCCGCGATCGTGCTCGGCCTGGGCTTCGCCGGCCTGGTCGGCACCGGCCTGTACCAGGCGCTGGACCAGACCAACACTGTCGGCCTGGAGCAGGTCAACGCCGAGGGGAACGTGCAAGGCATCGCCCGGCTGCTGTTCACCAAGTACGTCTTCGCGTTCGAGCTGACCTCGGCGCTGCTGATCACCGCGGCGGTCGGTGCCATGGTGCTGGCCCACGTGGAGCGGCGTAAGCAGGACAAGGTCGACCAGGTGTCGACCATGAAGGCACGCTTCGCCCCGGGCAACTACCCCGGGCCGAAGCCGGGCCCCGGCGTCTTCGCGACCTCGTCCTCGGTGGCCACCCCGGCCCGGCTGCCCGACGGCCGCCTGACCGACCGCAGCACCCCGGCGATCCTTCCGCAGCGCGAGCTGACCGCCGAGGAGACGTCTCTGAAGGGCACGGACCGGTGAGCGCGAGGAGTGCAGCGGAGCGGAGCCCCGCAGTCGCGAACGGAAGGCAAACCAAGTAATGGGAACGTTCTTCTCGGTCGAGCCGACCTACTACCTCGTCCTCGCCGCGGTGCTCTTCACCATCGGCGCCGCCGGGGTGCTGATCCGGCGCAACGCGATCGTGCTGTTCATGTGCGTGGAGCTGATGCTCAACGCCGCCAACCTGACGCTGGTCACCTTCAGCCGGATCAACGGTGACCTCAACGGCCAGATCATGGCGTTCTTCGTGATGGTGGTGGCGGCGGCCGAGGTCGTGGTCGGGCTCGCGATCATCATGTCCATCTTCCGGACGCGACGCTCGGCGAGTGTCGACGACGCCAACCTGCTCAAGTACTAGAGGGGTCCACCGGTGGAAGAGACTGTGGAATACGCCCAGGCCACGGGGCTGCTCGGGGGCGTCTGGCTGCTGGTGGCGATCCCGCTGCTCAGCGCGGCCATCCTGCTGCTGCTCGGCCGGCGGGCCGACCGCTGGGGGCACTGGTTGGGTGTTGCCGCCATCGGCGCCGCCTTCGTGCTCGGCCTGTCCTTCTTCTTCCAGCTGCGTGGCCTGGAGAACAAGTCGGTCGAGCTGAGCCTCTGGGACTTCATCGCGGTCGGTGACCTGCGCGTCGACTTCGGCCTGCTGTTCGACCCGCTGGCCGCGGTCTTCGTGCTGCTGATCACCGGGGTGGGCTTCCTGATCCACCTGTACGCGGTCGAGTACATGGCGCACGACGCGGGTCGTCGGCGGTTCTTCGCGTACTTCAACCTGTTCGTCGCGGCGATGCTGCTGCTGGTGCTCGGCAACAACTACGTGATGCTCTACTTCGGCTGGGAGGGCGTCGGTCTGGCGTCGTACCTGCTGATCTCCTTCTGGACCGAGCGGCCGAGCGCGGCCACCGCCGGCAAGAAGGCGTTCCTGATGAACCGCGTCGGCGACGCCGGCCTGGCCATCGGCATCTTCATCATGTTCGCCACCCTGGGCACCACCCAGTACGACGAGGTGTTCAACGGCGTTGGCGCGCTGACCGGCACCACCGTGCTGGTCCTCGGCCTGTTGCTGCTTCTCGGTGCGGCCGGCAAGTCCGGTCAGTTCCCGCTGCAGGCGTGGTTGCCGGACGCGATGGAGGGCCCGACCCCGGTGTCGGCGCTCATCCACGCGGCCACCATGGTCACCGCGGGCGTCTACCTGATCGCCCGGTCCAATCCGATCTTCTCCGCCAACTCGACCCTCCAGCTCGTGGTGGTCAGCGTTGGCGCGCTCACGCTGCTGATCGGCTGCATCATCGGCGCGGCCAAGGACGACATCAAGCGGGTGCTCGCCTGGTCGACGGTGAGCCAGATCGGCTACATGTTCCTCGGCGTCGGCCTGGGCGGTGGCGCGTACGCGCTGGCCATCGTGCACCTGCTGGCGCACGGCTTCTTCAAGGCCAACATGTTCCTGGGCGCCGGCTCGGTGATGCACGGCATGAAGGACCAGGTCGACATCCGCCGCTTCGGTGGCCTCTCGAAGCACATGAAGATCACCTGGCTGACCTTCATGATGGGTTGGCTGGCCATCATCGGCATGTTCCCGTTCTCCGGCTTCTTCTCCAAGGAGCCGATCATCGTGGCCGCCTTCGAGCGGGAGGACTGGACCGCCTGGCTCTTCGGCGGTGCGGCGCTGCTCGGTGCCGGACTGACCGCGTTCTACATGACCCGGCTGTTCGTGCTCACGTTCCACGGGCCGCAGCGGTGGACCGAGGACATCGAGCACCCGCACGAGTCGCCGAAGCTGATGACGATCCCGCTGATCCTGCTGGCGGTCGGCTCGGTCGGTGCCGGCTTCCTGCTCTCCACGTCCGTTCCGGACTGGCTGACGGCCACCGCCGGCCTGGGCGGCGAGCACGGGGAGCACGAGGCGGTGCTCTCGCACGCCGTCATCACCACCCTGTCGCTGCTGGTCACCGTGCTCGGTGCCGGGCTCGCCTGGTTCCTGTTCCGGGCCGGGACGGCCACCGCGCCGCAGCCGGCCGGGGTGCTGGTCACCGCCGCCCGGCGCAACCTCTACACCGACGCGGTCAACGAGGCCGTCTTCGAGAAGCCGGGCATCTTCCTCACCCGGGCGCTGGTGTACCTCGACAACCGGGGCATCGACGGGCTGGTCAACGGGCTTGCCGCCGCGGTCGGCGGTGGCTCGGGTCGGCTCCGGCGGATGCAGACCGGCTTCGTCCGCTCGTACGCCACCTCGATCCTGGCCGGTGCGCTGCTGGTGATGGCGGCGTTCCTGGCGGTGCAGGCCGGGTGGTTGGCGTGATCGACCTGTTCCCGGCCGCCCCCGCCGGCGGACCACGCAGTGACGACGGAGGTAAGGCCGCATAATGTCCAACTTCCCGTTCCTCTCGGTGCTCACCGTGGCGCCGCTGGTGGGCGCCCTGGTGGTGGCCTTCCTGCCGCGCCACAGGCCGGAGCTGGCCAAGCAGGTGGCGTTCGCCTGGTCGCTGCTCGTGCTGGTGCTCTCGGTGGTGATGTGGGTCAGCTTCAACGCAGGCGGTGATCGGTTCCAGTTCCGCGAGTCGTACTCGTGGATCCCGAACTGGGGCGTCAGCTTCACCTTCGCCGCCGACGGCATCGCGCTGGTGATGCTGATGCTGATCGCGGTGCTGGTGCCGCTGGTGATCCTGGCCTCCTGGCACGACGCGGAGTCGTCGAAGCGGTCGGTGCCCGTCTACTTCGCGCTGCTGCTGGTCCTCGAGTGCACGATGATCGGTGTCTTCGCGGCCGCCGACGTCTTCCTGTTCTACGTGTTCTTCGAGGTCATGCTGGTCCCGATGTACTTCCTGATCGGCAGCTACGGCGGCCACCAGCGGCAGTACGCGGCGGTGAAGTTCTTCCTCTACTCGCTGGTCGGCGGTCTGTTCATGCTGGCCGCGGTGATCGGCCTGTGGGTGGTCGGTGGCAAGACCTTCGACTGGCAGGCGTTGTCCCAGGTCGACATCAGCACCGGCACCGAGCGGTGGCTGTTCCTCGGCTTCTTCCTCGCGTTCGCCATCAAGGCGCCGTTCTTCCCGTTCCACACCTGGCTGCCCGACGCCGGTGGTGCGGCCCCGGCGGGAGCGGCGGCACTGCTGGTCGGTGTGCTGGACAAGGTCGGCACGTTCGGCATCCTGCGCTACTGCCTGCCGCTGTTCCCGGAGGCGTCGAAGTGGTTCGCGCCGTGGGCGCTGGCGCTGGGCGTGATCGGCATCGTCTACGCCGCGCTGCTGGCGGTCGGTCAGAACGACCTCAAGCGGCTGGTGTCGTACACCTCGATCGCGCACTTCGGCTTCATCGGGGTGGGCATCTTCGCCTTCACCACCCAGGCCGGCACCGGCGCGGTGCTCTACATGCTCAACCACGGGCTGGCCACCGGTCTGCTCTTCCTGGTGGTGGGCATGCTGATCAGCCGGCGCGGCTCGGCGTTGATCAGCGACTTCGGCGGCGCCGGCAAACTGGTCCCGGTGCTCGCCGGTGTGCTCTTCTTCGCCGGTCTCGCCTCGCTCGCACTGCCTGGCACGGCACCGTTCATCTCGGAGTTCCTGGTGCTGATCGGCACCTTCACGGTGAACAAGCCGGTGGCGATCATCGCCACGCTCGGCATCATCCTGGCCGCCGCGTACGTGCTGTGGATGGTGCAGCGCACCACCCAGGGCACGCTCAACCCGGCTCTCACCGAGGTCGACGGGATGCGCAAGGACCTCAACCTGCGCGAGAAGGTCGTGGTCGCCCCACTGATCGCGCTGATCGTGCTGCTCGGCTTCTTCCCCAAGCCGGTCACTGACGTGATCAACCCGGCCGTCCAGGCGACCATGGACGACATCGGCAGAACCGACCCGGCGCCGTCCGTGGGCGGCACCGTCCAGGAGGCGGCAAAGTGACCGAGCTGAAACTGCCGTCGATCGACTACGCGGCGATCTCCCCGATCCTGATCATGCTGGGCACGGCGTTGCTCGGCGTGCTCGTCGAGGCGCTGGTGCCTCGTCGTTGGCGGCACGTGGTGCAGCTGACGCTTGCGCTGCTCGCGGTGCTCGCGGCGCTGACCATGGTGGTCCTCAGCGCCGATGAGCGGATCATCACCGCCGGCCAGGCGCTCGCGATCGACGGGCCGACGCTGTTCCTCCAGGGCGCGATCCTGGTGCTGGCCGCGATGGCGCTGCTGCTGATCGGCGACCGCTCGGTCGAGCGGGGCGGGGCGTTCGTCGCCCAGGCCGCGGTGACCGCCGAGTCGGCCGACGACCGGCGGCAGGCCGAGGGGCGCAACGGCCTCACCGAGGTCTACCCGCTCACCACGTTCGCGATCGGCGGCATGCTGATCTTCGTGGCGGCGAACGACCTGCTGACCATGTTCATCGCGCTGGAGGTCTTCTCCCTTCCGCTCTACCTGCTCTGCGCGCTGGCCCGTCGCCGGCGTCTGCTGAGCCAGGAGGCGGCGATGAAGTACTTCCTGCTCGGCGCGTACGCCTCCGCGTTCTTCCTGTTCGGCGTGGCCCTGATCTACGGCTTCACCTCGGGCATCCCGGGCCGGACGGCCGGCGTCGACTTCGCCACCATCCACGCGGCGGTGAGCGAGTCCCCGGCCAGCAAGGTGCTGCTCTTCGCCGGCATGGCACTGCTCTCGATCGGTCTGCTCTTCAAGGCCGCGGCGGCGCCGTTCCACGTCTGGACCCCGGACGTGTACCAGGGCGCGCCGACCCCGGTCACCGGCTTCATGGCGGCCTGCACCAAGGTCGCCGCGTTCGGTGCCCTGCTGCGCGTCTTCCACGTCGCGTTCACCGACGCCTCCTGGGACTTCACCCCGGTCCTCGGCGCGGTGGCGGTGCTGACCATGCTGATCGGTGCAGTGCTCGCGGTCACCCAGACCGACATCAAGCGGCTGCTCGCGTACTCCTCGATCGCCAACGCCGGCTACCTGCTGGTCGGCGTGCTGGCACCGAGCCGCGACGGGCTCTCCGGCACGATGTTCTACCTGGTCGCGTACGGCTTCTCGGTGCTGGCCGCGTTCGCGGTGGTGACCCTGGTGCGGGACGCCGACGGGGAGGCCACCCACCTGTCCCGCTGGGCCGGGCTGGGTCGGCGGTCGCCGTTCTTCGCCGGGCTGTTCACCTTCATCCTGCTGGCCTTCGCCGGTATTCCGCTGACCAGCGGCTTCACCAGCAAGTTCGCCATCTTCGGGCCGGCCCTGGAGGGTGGTCAGGCCTGGCTGGTGATCGCCGGTGTGCTGACCAGCATGGTGCTGGCGTTCCCGTACCTGCGGGTCGTGGTGATGATGTGGCTCTCCGAGCCGGGCGAGTCCACCCCGACCGTCATGGTGCCCGGCGGGCTCACCTCCGCCGCCCTGATGATCGGCGTGCTGGCCACTCTGGTGCTGGGCATCGCCCCGGCGCCGCTGCTCGATCTGGCCACCGGAGCTGCCGAATTCGTGCGATGACCGAAGGATCGACCACCGGGGGCCGGCGCGTGTTCACGTGCCGGCCCCCGGTGCGTATCCCCGACCCGGAGCAGGTCGAACGGGTGTGGCATGGTTGATGGTGTGGTGAATCCGGCGGGCGAGCGTTCAGGTGCCTCCGGCTCCGGCGGTCGGCGGGGTCGGGCGAGCACGAGTCAGTTCGGCGCGCTCGGCCTCAATCTCGCCGATCCCCGCGTCGAGGCGTCCGTGCTGGGGCTGCTGGAGACGGTCGAGGTCGAGCTGCGGGCCAGTGTGTCCAGCGCCGACCCGTTCGTCACCGAGGCCGCCCGGCACCTCCTGGAGGCCGGCGGCAAGCGTTTCCGGCCGCTGCTGGTGGCGCTCGGTGCCCAGTTCGGTGATCCCACCGGCGCGCAGGTGGTCCCGGCCGCCGTGGTGATGGAGCTCACTCACCTCGCGACCCTCTACCACGACGACGTGATGGACGAGGCCGCCGTCCGCCGGGGCGCGCCCAGCGCGAACTCCCGCTGGACCAACTCGGTCGCGATCCTGGTCGGCGACTATCTCTTCGCCCGTGCGGCGGACATCGCCGCCGACCTGGGCCCAGAGGCGGTCCGGTTGCAGGCGCGCACCTTCGCCCGGCTGGTGCACGGCCAGATCGCGGAGACGGTCGGGCCGCGCGCCGACGACGACCCGGTGACCCACTATCTCAACGTGATCGCCGACAAGACCGGCTCGCTGATCGCCACGTCGGCACGCTTCGGCGGCATGTTCGGTGGCGCACCGGCCGAGCACGTGGAGGCCCTCGCCGGATACGGCGAGACGATCGGCGTCGCCTTCCAACTCTCCGACGACCTGCTCGACATCGCCTCCGAGTCGGTGCAGTCGGGCAAGACGCCCGGCACGGACCTGCGCGAGGGCGTCCCGACCCTGCCGGTGCTCTACGCCCGCGCGGCGGACGACTCCGACGCGTCCTCGGTGCGACTGCGGGAGATCCTGGCGACCGGCCCGCTGACCGACGACGCGCTGCACGCCGAGGCGTTGGGTCTGCTGCGCGAGAGCCCCGCGCTCAAGCGCGCCCGGGAGACCGTGCGCAGTTACGCCGAGGACGCCCGTGCGCGCCTCGCCCCGCTGCCCGAGGGCCCGTCCCGGCACGCCCTCGAATCGCTCTGCGACTACATCGCCGACCGCACCAGCTGATCGTCACCCCGGCTCGCCGCACTGGCGACGCGGGTCAACAGGCGGCCACCGCAGAGCATGAGGACGGCCGCGAGCAGCATGGACACCGCCGAGGCGGTCCACATGGCCGGATAGCCGAGGTGGGCGGCCAGTGGGCCGAGGGTCAACGGGCCGAGGCAGCCGCCCGCGTACACCCCGGTCTGGGTGATCGAGGTGGCGGCGGCTGGTGACTGCGGGTGGAGTCTGACCACCGCGAACGTCATCAGGCCGGGCCAGGCCCAACCCAGGCCGAAGCCGAGCACCACGCCGGCCACCAGCGGCACTGGGCCGGTCAACGCGAGCAGGCCCAGCCCGGCCGCACCGACGACCAGCATCGCGGCGATGACGGCGACGTGACCGGTGACGCGGCGGTCGGCCAGCCAGCCGGCACCCACCCGCGCGGTCACGCAGATCGCACTGCCCAGCGTCAGGGTGAGGCCGGCGAGGCCCGGCGACATGCCCCGGGCCGCCGCGGAGTCCACCAGGAAGGTGCCCAGCGCGTTCGCTGCGGCCGCGGCCAACGTCGCCGCCGCACCGACCACCACCAACGCCGCAGTGGCCCGGCCAGCGCGCGTCGCGCCGGCCCGCCGTGCCCGCAGGGGCACCTGCCGGGGTACGACCGCCAGCGTCATCGTCGCGACCACGGCCGCCGCCACGAACGCCCAGCGCCAGCCGACGGTCAGCGCGATGGTGGGCACCGCCGCCCCGGCCAGCAGTGTGGAGACCGGGATGGCGGCCTGCTTGACGCCGAACGACAGCCCCTGCCGTCGGGCCGGCACGTGCTGGGCCAGCGCGGCGTTGCTGGCCAACTGGCCGAGCGCGTTCGCGGCGGCGCTGAGCGCCAGCAACCCGACCAGCACCGGGTACGAGCGGGCGAAGGCCGCCACGGCCAGCATCGACCCGGCGGCCAGCACGATGCCGCAGCGGGCCACCAGGGCCGCTCCGTACCGCTCGACGAGGCGGCCGGAGGGCACCGAGGCCAGCGCGCTTACCCCGAAGTAGACGGACACGGCCAGGCCGAGGCCGGCCGGGGAGAAATCGAGGTCCCTGCCCATCTGCACGGCGAGACCGCCGAGCAGAAAGACGGGGAGTACGCAGGCCACGGTGGTGGCCACTGCGCCGGCGCTCGCCCTGATCGGGTGGGAGGGGGCGACGGTCGGTTCGGAGGTGATGGCGTTGTTGGTCATCGTCCGGCAAACCTACGTGAGACTCGCTCAGGCCACTCCTGGTGACGGTCGGGGCACAACGAGTGGATGGTGATCTGGCATCCTCGACCCGAACAGGCATTTCGCACCGGGCCTGTTTTTCATATGGTGTAAGTCCCCGGCGGCGGAGGTGGTTGTGCGCGACCCCTTGGCAGAACCTTCGGACCTGATCCGCAGCGTGTCCCGAGCGCTGCGGGTGCTGGAGTCGGTCGGTCGCGCCCCGAAAGGCCTGACCGTCAAGCAGATCGCTCGACGGTGCGAGCTGACCGTGGCCACGACCTACCACCTGGTCCGCACCCTGGCCTACGAGGGCTACGTGATCCGTCGCGAGGACGGCACGTACATCGTGGGGTTGGAGGTGGCCGACCGGTACAGGGAGCTGGTGACCGCGTTCCGGGGCCCGCCAGCGGTCGGTGAGACGCTGCGGCGGGCCGCACTGGACACCGGCTACAGCCACTACCTGGGTCGCTTCGTCGGCGGTCAGGTGGCCCTCACGGCGGTCGCCGAGGGGCACCGGTCGCCCTACCTGGAGGACCTGGTCCCCGGCTTCGACGAGGGGGCGCACGCGACGGCCCTGGGCAAGTCGCTGCTCGCCACCCTCACTGTCGACCAGCGCAACCGCTACCTGCGCGAATACGGCATGCGCCCGTTCACCACGGCCACGCTGACCACCACCGAGACGTTCGAGGCCGACCTGGCCGCCGGCGACCGGCGCGGCATGCAGTTGGAGATGGGCCAGTTCCGTCAGGGGGTGGCCTGCGCGGCGGTGCTCGTCGCGCCGGACAAGGACATGGAACGCCGCGTCGTGCTGGCCTGCGCGTTGCCGGCCAGCGAAATGATGACCTCCGCCCGGGTGGTGCGCGCCAAACTGCTCACCGTGGCCCGCAGCGTCGCCGACGGCATCGCCTCCGACAACTGACGCACCCACGCATGAGAGGCCCTCTCCCAGGCTGGGAGAGGGCCTCTCGCGGCGGTCCAGCGCCGGACCGCCTGAGCAACGTCAGCTGCCCACCGGGCCGCCGCCGAGACGCGGGTGCCATGGCGGGTGCCGGTCAACAGGGGGAGCAGCCGGGGGCGGTCGCTCATGGGAGAAGCCTCCATGAACACCTTCGCGGGCGGCAACCGGCACGCAACCGGTCTGACCTCGCGCTGAACCGATCGGCGTGACGGCACGTATTCCCGAGCGAACGCACCGCCGGACGCGCGCCGGAAGCGAGGAGACCGCCATCAGCGACCACGACGCCCAACTGCTGCGCGCGCTGCACGACGAGCACGCGGAGGCGCTGTACGCCCACGCCCTGCGGCTGGTCAACGGGGACCGGCAGCGCGCCGAGGACCTGGTGCAGGAGACGCTGCTGCGGGCCTGGCGACATCCGGAATCCCTCGACCCGCAGCGCGGTTCGGTGCGGTCCTGGTTGTTCACGACCGCCCGCAACCTGGCCATCGACGCCTGGCGGCGGCGGTCCACCCGGGTCGGCGAGGTGTTCACCGACGATCTGCCCGAACCGCCGGACGTGATCGACGAGGCCGAGCGGGCGGTGGAGGCGTGGACCGTCGCCGAGGCGCTGAACCGGCTCAGCCCGACCCACCGCGAGGTGCTGGTCGAGTGCTTCTACCAGGGGCGGTCGGTGGCCGAGGCGGCATCCCGGCTGGGCGTACCGCCGGGGACCGTGAAGTCCCGCACCCACTACGCGCTGCGGTCTCTACGGTTGGTGCTGGCCGAGATGGGGGTGACGGGATGACGCAGTGTGAGTTCGCGTACGACGATGGCGCGTACGTGCTGGGCGCCTTGGCCCCCGCCGAGCGGGCGGCCTACGAGCGGCACCTCTCCGGCTGCGCCTCCTGCCGGGAGGCGGTTGCCGAGATCGCCGTCCTGCCCGGGTTGCTGGGGCGTCTCGATCCGGCGGGGTTGGAGCAGATCCTGCCGCCGCCGGCCCCGCCCCGGGTGCCCGCGCTGATCGAGGAGGCCCGGCGTCGCCGCAGGAGGGACCGCTCCGCGGACCGCCGACGGTACGCGCTGACCACACTGGCCGCTGCCGGGCTGGCCCTGATGGTCGGTGTGGGCACTGCCGTGGTGCTGCCCCGACCCACCGGCCCGTCCGGGCCTCCCGTGGCGCAGACCAGCGCCCCGGCCACGCAGGTGTCGATGGTCGCCATGCGACCGGTGGCCACCGCCGGGCCGGTGCACGCCGACATCGGGCTGTCCGGCACCAAGTGGGGCACGGCGGTGACCATGCGGTGCGGGTACGACGCGCGGACGAGCTATGGCAAGGCGTACCCGTTCCGGCTGGTGGCGCACGGCCCGAACGGCGCCAGTGAGCAGATCGGCTCCTGGCTTGCGGCCCCCGGCGACGCCCTCCAGTTCAGCGGCGCCACCAGGTTCACCGACGCCGAGCTGGTCAGCGTGGAGCTGCAACGAGCCGACGGCACACCACTGCTCACCTACGCGGTGCCCTGACCGCCCGTCTGGGCATGGGCGGTCAGGGGGTGGGGACGGGTTCCAGGATCCGGGCCTGGGCCCGGGTGCGGCGGGAGTTGCGGACCGCGTCGGCGGTGAAGACGATCAGGGCGAGCCAGACCAGCGCGAAGCCGGCGAGGCGGGCCGGTGGCATCGGCTCGTGGAAGATCAGCACGCCGCAGCCGAGCTGGAGGATCGGTGCCAGGTACTGGATCATGCCGAGGCTGCTCAGCGGCAGCCGGTTGGCCGCCCCGGCGAACATCAGCAGCGGGATCGCCGTGGCCGCACCGGCCAGCACCAGCAGCGCGGTGTGTCCGGCCGAGACGTGCCCGAACGTCGAGTCGGCTCTCGCCATCAGCCAGCCGAGATAACCCAGCGCCGGCAGCGCCAGCACCGCCGACTCGACGAAGAGCCCTTCCGCGGGCGGCAGCCCCAGCCGCTTCTTGACCAGGCCGTAGCCGGCGAAGCTGAACGCCAGGGTCAACGCCAGCCACGGCAACCGGCCGTAGTCCACGGCGAGCACCGCGACCGCCGACGCGCCGATCCCCAGCGCCACCCACTGCGCCGGGCGTAGCCGCTCCCGCAGCACCGTCACCCCGAGCAGCACCACGACCAGCGGGTTGATGAAGTAGCCGAGCGCCGTCTCCACCACCCGGTCGGAATTGACGCCGTAGATGTAGGTGCCCCAGTTGACAGCGATCAGCGCGGCGGCGGCGACCATCCCGGCCATCGCCCAGGGCCGACGCAGCAGCGCCCGCAGGAAGCCGACGTTGCGCAGAGCGGCCAGCAGCAGGGCCACGAACACCACCGACCAGACGATCCGGTGGGCCAGGATCTCCAGTGGGCCGGCCGGCCGCAGCAGCTTGAGGTAGAGCGGGAAGAAACCCCAGAGCAGGTACGCGCCGAGGCCGTAGAGGTATCCCAGGCGGAGAGGCGTCACGCCTCCACCGTAAGGGGCGTACCGTCGCTTTGTTCCTTTCCGGTGACCGGGGTCACCGGGATCCGCCGGTCGAGGTTCATCCACCGCTCCGGCACGTCGAGCGGCGTGAAGCCCACCTGCGCGTACACCTGGTGTGCGTCGTTCGTGGCCAGCAGGATCCGGCGTACGCCCAGCTCGTCCAGGTGGTCGCGGGCCGCGCTGGCCAACCACCCGCCCAAACCGCGACCACGGGCGGCGCGGTCGACGTACACGTCGCAGAGCCAGGCGAAGGTGGCCCGGTCGGTGACCACCCGGGCCACCGCGACCTGGCGGCCGTCCTCAGGCCGGTAGACGCCGAACGGCAGGGAGCCGGCGAACGCTCGGTCGACGGTGGCCCGGTCACGTCCGAGTGCCCAGTACGCGTCGGTGGACAACCAGTGGTGCACCAGGCCCAGGTCGAGCAGAGCGGGGTCGGTGCTGAGCAGATAGCCGTCGTTGCGGGTCAGCGTGAACACGATGCGACGCTAACCGCCCAGGTGGGGACCCGTGCCGGCCAATTCCCGAACTCTGGTCACCGGCCTGCCCGGGCCCCGGCCGGAGCCCGGGGCGGGCCGGTGCGGTCGGCGGTCAGTCCCGGTCGAGGACGGCGCCCAGGATCCAGGTCACGATGCTCACGAAGAGGGCACCGAGCACGGCGGCCGGCCAGAAACCGTCCACGGTGAACGGCAGCCCGGCCTGGTCGGCGATCCAGCTGGTGAGCAGGAACAGCAGCCCGTTCACCACCAGCGCGATGAGACCGAGGGTCAGCAGGTAGAAGCCGCAGCCGACCGTCTTGATGAGCGGCTGGAGAACCGCGTTGACCACGCCGAAGATCACCGCCACCAGGAGCAGCGTGGTCACCGTCTCGCCAGCGGAGTTCGACTCCAGAGAGATGCCCGGAATGAGGAGTGTGGCCAGCCAGAAAGCCAGCGCTGTGCTGGCCAGCCGAATCAGCAGACCTTTCAGAAAACCCATGGCGGGGATCGTGCCACGGACCACGCACCCACGTAACCCGCCAGTTGACCACCACGGTGGATCAGCCGCGAGCCGGACGCCCGATCAGTTGCGACTCGATCGGCGTGGGGGAGAGCAGTGCCCAGCGCAGCGCCCGCCGGTTGACCACGGCCACCATGTCGTCCCGGATCCGGGTCAACCACTCGGCCGACCCACCCAGCCCCAGCGCGGTGCCGGCCAGCGCCGCCTCGGTGACGCTCAGCGGTTGCAGCAGCGCCAGGTCGACCCGGCTCAACGCGTCCACGTCCGCCGGGGTCAGCTCGTCGCGTACCACCAGAGTGGCGCGCCACGGCGGGCCCGGCTCGGCGTCGGCCGGCACCGGCCCGGCGTCGACGACCAGCAGCAACGGGCGCAGCGCACTGCCCACCCCGTCGGCCACCGGTCGACCGGGTGGGATCAACGGGATCGTCCCGCCCGGTGCGCCCACTCCCCGGACGAACGGCTCCCAGACGCGCGGTCGGGAGGTCTGCACGACCACCAGGGCGCCGAGCGCCAGGGCGCGCAGGGCCACCAGCTGGGCGGCGCGCACCCCGCCGACCAGCAGCACCCGGGTGCTCTCCGGCCGGAACAGTCGGACGGTGACCGCCCCGCCGTGCCGGTTCGTGCCGACCATCATTCCGGCATCGCCCAGAGTGAGATCCCAGTCGTCCAGTGCGGGGCGGGGCTGAGCTTCCCGGGTGGCCAGCGCCAACGGCAGCGTGGCGGCAAGCCCGCCCAGGTGTGCGCCGTCGAGCCGCCGCAGCTCCCCGCCCAGGTCGCTCACCAGGCGCTCCAGGGCCTCGGTGGCCGCGGTCAGCTCGGTCGCCGTCTGAGCGGCCAGGCGCACGGTCAGCTCGGTCGGCACCCCGGCGGCGGAGGTGACCGGTGCCGGCCCTGCGGAGATCGACACCGTCGTCGCGGTTGCCGGGAGCGCGAGCAGCCGGGGCACCAGCCGCCGTGCACCTGTGCCTTCCGGCCACCGGATCAGCCGGAAGGTGGCCTGGACCAGGGTGCCGGACCGGAGCGCCGGCCAGGACTCCCGGACCCGGTCGCCGTCGTGATGGGCCAGCTCGCCCAGGACACGCAGCGCCGCCGGCACGCCGAGCGGCCGCGCGGTCAGCGACCCGAGCCGGCGGACGATCCGGCGTACGGTGCCGGCGAGCACCCGGCGAAGGTCCTCCTCGGACCAACCGTCGACGCGCAGCACCCGCACCGCCAGCACCGCCCGTTCCCGCCCGGCGAGCCGCCCGTCGGTGAGCTGCCGGTACGACGTCCCGACGGTGCCACCCGCGGCCGGCACCGGTGCCGGTGCTCCACTGAACAGCAGTTGCACCCGGAGCGGGGGCGCTTCCGGCCCGGTCTGGGGCAGCAACGCGGACGGCGCCGGGATGGCCCGGGACGCGTCGCCGAGCAGATCGCCCGGGTCCCCGAGCTCCAGGAGCGCCACCATGCCCTCGGTGTCCTCCAGCACTGCCGCAGGCCCGCCGGTCAGCTCGGTCGAGTGGACGACGGTGCCCGGAGCGACGAGGTCGAGCAGGTCGGCCGCTCCGGCCGGCGCGGTCAGCTCCCGACGACGGGTCAGATGCCCGGCGGCGGTGCCCAGCCACTCGAAGAGCCACCGGCCCCGGACCCGGAGCACGGCGACGGCCACCAGCAGCACGGCGACCAGTGCGGCGGCCGCGGTGACCGGTGCGGGTCGACCCAGGGCGGTGAGGACGAGCGCCGCCGCGACCTGCGCGGCGACCAGTTGACCGGCCCGCACCCCTGTGCCGGTGCCCGGAGTGGGCGACGCCCAACGGCCGAACGGCGAGCGGCGACGCGGTGCGCGCTGATCGGCCGGGCCCGGGCTGCGGTCGGCGGGTTGGCCCGGCCCGATCGCCCGGGGAACGGCGCCCGGCCCCGGCCCGACCCGTGTCGCCGGGTGCGGCCCTCCGGTGGTGATCGCCGGCACCGTGCCTCCTCGACCAGTCGGGACCGCGTCGGGCGATCGGCCGCCCTCGGACGGCCCGTCACGCGCCGCGACGTGGCTGCAGCACATCGTAAGTGACCGATGGTTGCTGTGGTTGTCCACAGGGGAGAGGCGGGGGGTAGCAGAACTGCTACGGGATCGCTACCGTCAGCCACGAAGTTCGTCGCTGACCCGTGTCTCAGTGCTCGACGACCGGGCCAAGCGAACGACGCGCCCCCAGGGCGGGCGCGTTCGAGAGCCACGCGCGATCAGAGAGACGAGGTGACATCGGGGTGTCCCAGACGCAGGCAGAAGCCGCGGTGATGCAGCAGACCGCCGCGAAGTTCGAGCAGGTGGACCAGTCGTTGCAGTCCATGCTGACCGGCCTGCTGGCCGAGCTGGAGGTGTTGCAGCAGGCCTGGCGTGGCGCAGGCGGCCGATCGTTCGAGCAGGTCAAGCAGCAGTGGTCACAGGACCAGGCGGCATTGCACCGGGCGCTGCGGGAGACCGCCGGCGCGATCCGCACCGCCGGCCGGCAGTACGACGCCTCCGACGACGAGGTGGCCAGCCGGGTAGCCGGCACCAACCGCGGCGGCATCCAGCTGCCGCTCTGATCCCGCCCGGGAAGGAAATCCGATGGACCATGGTGTGCTGGTCGTCAACTTCGCCGCGCTTCAGCAGGCCGGCGCCGACATCCACAAGGCCCTGAACAGGCTCGACTCGCAACTCGGTCAGCTTGAGCGGGATGCCGCTCCGCTGGTGGCGAGCTGGACGGGCGAGGCCCGCGAGGCCTACGAGCAGCGGCAGGCGCGGTGGCGCTCCGCCTCTCAGGACCTCCAGGCGATGCTGCGTGACATCAAGCTGGCGGTGGGCGACTCCGCCAACGACTATCTGGACACCGAGAAGAAGAACACCGGGCTGTTCCAGTGAGCGCGGTGGGCCGGGAGCGCTGACCATGTCCAGGTCGGTGCCCCGGCCACCGCCGCGCTGCGGCCAGGACGGCGGGCTGACCGGGTCAGGCCTGGCCGGCCGGGCGCCAGCGTCGGCGGCCACCACGGGGCAGCACCAGGGCGAGCAGCACCACGGTGGCCGCCGTCGTGCCGACCACCGCACCGACCAGCAGGGCCCGGTCCCGTGCCGTCGCCCGTCGGGCCCGGTGGGCGAGCACCGCCGGGTCGGGCCGGTCATCGGCGAGCGCGGTGACCGGTCGAGGGTCGCCCGCACGGCTGCCGCTGGTCTCGGTGACCGCCCGGTACGGGTTCAGCACGCCGGCGCCGTACCCGCCGCCGTGGCCCGCGCCGGGAGCCGGATCGGCGGTGGCGATGATCCGCTCCGCCACCTGGGCCGCGGTCAGCTCCGGTCGATACTGGCGCAGCAACGCGGCGGTGGCGGCCACGAAGGGTGCCGCGTAGCTGGTGCCCTCGACCTGATGGTGGCCCGCGCCGGGGGCGGCGGTCAGCACCTCGCTGCCCGGTGCGACCAGGTCGACGTACGGGCCGGTCTGCGAGAACGTCGCCCGTCCACCGTCCGCCCCGATCGCACCCACGCCGAGCACCCCGTCGTAGCCGGCGGGGAACGGTTGGGGGTCACCGCTGTCGTGCAGGTTGCCGGCTGCGGCCACCAGCACCACGTCCCGGTCGACCGCGTACCGCACGGCCGAGCGGACCTCCGGGTCGTCCGCATACAGCACCACGGACAGGTTCACCACGTCGGCGTCGTGGTCGACGGCCCAGCGGATGGCCTGCGCGAACTCGCCAGCGCTGACCGTTCGCCCCGATTCCCGCCCCTGCACCACCTGCTGCTCACTCACCCGCACCGGCAGGATCCGGGCATCCGGTGCGAGACCCTGGAAGGCGACCCCTGCGCGGGGTGTCGCCGCGATGATGCTCGCCACGCCGGTGCCGTGCCCGGCGCAGTCCCGACTGCCGTCGCCGCCGGGGTCGAGCAGGTCGGTGCCGGCCAGCACGCGATCGGCCAGTTGGGGGTGCGCCCGGTCCACCCCGGAGTCGACCACCGCGACGGTCACCCCGGTGCCGGTGGCCAGGGGCGCGAGCCGGGCGGGATCGTACCGTTGCTGTGGCCAGGGCGCGGCCGTGACCGGCCGGGCCGGGGCGAGCGAGGTCGCACAGGCCGGTGCCGCACGGAGCCTGGCGGTGGCGGCGACGGTCGGGAGGGCCGGTACGGTCAACAGGCTGGCGGCCAGACCTGCGAGGACCGGGCGCGCGATCGATCGGGACATCGACAGCCTCCGTATCGTGTCGGCTCCGGTACGGATGTTATCGCCTCATCCGCGCCCCGGCAGGCCGCCGACGGCCAGCCATTGTGATCTTGATACCACCTTGTAGGTTGTACGCGATACCTGTGGCCTGTTCTCGGAAGGGGAGGTGGCCGTGACCGCATGGGAGCCGGCCACGGAGGCCGAGGTGGCGATGCGCGACGCGCTGCGCGCCAATGACCAGGAGCTTTACTTCCGACTCCTGTCCCGCACCGATCTGCTGTTGCCGGTCGCCGCCCCGACGCAACCCGGCCAGCCAGCCGCCGACTGGGGCACCTGGACCACCGGCGGCCGGACCCACGTCCTGGCCTTCACCTCCGCGGCCGCACTGCGGGCCTGCCTCGGCGATCACCCCGGCAGCAACCGTCGTGTCCCCTTCACCGACCTCGCGGTCGGCTGGCCAAACCACGAGTGGTGGCTCGCCGTCAACCCCGGTCTGCCGGTCGAGGGCTACCTGCCGGCCTGGTTCGTGGCTCAACTCTCCCGGGGCGACGTGCGCCTGCCCGGCCGCGCCATGGGTGCCCGCGCCCGCCTGGAGCGGGTCGAAACCCTCGCCCGCACCCGGACCGGCCCGCCCGGCCGGGACACCGCGCCAGCCGCTGGTCGGCCCTCCGGGGCGGGTACGTCGTCGCCCGGGTCCGAGCCGGCCCCGGCGGCCCCGGCTGCCCCAGGTCGGCCTGCCCCGGTTCCGCCTGCGCCGAGTCCGCTCGCCCCGAGTCCGCTCGCCGCCGTGCCGCCCGCTGCGGTCCCGTCTGCTCCGGTCTCCCCTCGGAGGCCCTCGCAGGGTGTGTCGCCTCGGGTCGCTGCCCCGGCGTCCGGGACGCCCGGCACCGCTGATCCGTCCCGCCGACCCGGCGAGGAGGACCTGCCGGCCGCCGGTCAGCGCCACCCGACCGAGCCGCCGCGACCCGGCCTGCCGGGCACCGGCGCCCTTCCCCGCTCCGCTCGGCCGTCCCGGTTCGCACCGTTGACGCCCGTCGAACGTCCCACCACCGACCAGTCGAGGTTCGGCGCGGGCTGGCCGGCGGCGGACCGGCCGGGCGACGACGGCCTGACCGGGGGCAACGGCAACGGCGGTCCGCAGGCCGCTCGACGTTCCTTCTTCGAACCGACCCCCGTCCGGGACCGGGCAGCCGACCCGAACGCGAGTGGGGGCCGCCCCGGGGACCGGGCGGCACCACCGACGCGCTTCGGGCTCGGCAGCCAGCCGTTCCCACGCCGCCGTCCGGCCGACGGGCCCGCCGACGAGACCGCGACCCGCGCCTTCCCGATGGCGGATCCGGACGCCACCCGGCCACTTCGACAGCCGGCGGGCGACCTCGGCACGTCCCGAGGGGTACGCGCACCGGCACCCGGTGAGGAAGTCACCCAGCCGCTGCCTCCCCGCCGGCCCGACCCGGCGGCGGAGGAGGTCACCCGCGACTTCCGGACGACCGGTGAGTCCCCGCCGACCCGGTCATCGGCGCGGCCGAGCCCGCCGGCGGACGAGACCCAGGCGATCCCACGCGACCTGCCGAACCGGTTCGCCCCGGTGGAGGAGGTGTCGGCCGCGGAACCGGTCTCCGGTCCGCCCGCACCACGCCGCGGCTTCACGCCCATCGTCATCGAGGGCACCATCATCGAGTCCCGCGACCTCACCGACCCGGTCGAGACCAGCGGCCCGGCCGGCCCTCCCCGAGGGCCCCGCCCCGCCGAGACCGCCCCGCCACCCTTCGGCACGACGCACGCCGGGCCGGGTCTGTTCGAGCCGTCGTCAGCCGGTCCCCGCCCGTCCGGTCCGGCGTCGTTCGTCCCCGTGCAGCCCGCCACGAGCCCGTCCACCCCGCGCCCCGCAGGGCCGGCGGAGGCCGGCGACGTGAGCGGTGTCCGCGCCGGCGATCCGGCCGGTGCCGAGCGCGCCGACACCGACAGCCCGTCGGTTGGCGTGACCAGCGCGGATCCGACCAGCGAGAGCGCCACCACCGGCGATGGGCAGCGCCCGCCGGCCGACGAACCGGCGGTGGTCGAGTTCGACCCGGCCAACACGGTCGAGGAGGACCTGCTCGGCGCCGCCGGCTCCGGAAGCACCGACACGTTCCTGTCCACCCTGCTGCTGGCCCGGGTCCTGCTGCCGGCCGCACCCGAATCGCTGCGGGGAAGCCGCCCCGGCGATGCGGGCTTCGTCTGGCGTACGGCACAACTCGACGGCGAGACGTACGTGGTGGTCTACACATCGCCGGAGCGCCTCGCCGACCACTTCGAGGGTGACGTCGACACGGTCCGGGTGAAGTTCGCCCAACTGATCCGGCGCTGGCCGGACGAAGACTGGTCGTTCGCCGTCAACCCGGGCACCCCGGTCGGCGCCAAGCTGCCCGGGGAGCAGATCATCGCGTTGGCCAACTGGGCTGCCGAGGTGGGGCTCGGTGACGACCTGGAGGTGGACCAGGAGGAAGCGCCGGCCGTGGCGGAGCCCGCCGCCCGCCCCCGGTACGCTCCGGCGGCCGTCGACCCGACCCGACCGACGGTCATGCAGAAGGCGATCGCGCCCAGCCAGCTCGCCTACTACCTGGATCGGGGCTACGACCGGGTCTCCGGCTTCGTGCACCGTGCCGGTGAGCTGGCGCACCTGACCACGCCGGCTCAGGTGCACGACGCGCTCGGCCTCAGCTACCCCGGATCCCCGTTCTCCCGGGACGCCGAGGAGATCTACGTGCTGCGCTGGCCGGCGCACCGGCCGAGCCTCTACCGCATTCCGTACGGCGGTCAGAACGAGGCGGCGATGCGGGCCATGGAGGGCTGGGTCATCGAGCGCCCACCGTTCCGGGGCAACGGCTTCGCCCCGGGTGAGAGCAGCGACGTGGTGGCCGAGTTCAAGGTGGACAGCGCGCGCCTCCCGCACGGCGCGCAGCTGTGGCGGGTCGCTGCGGACGGCACCGAGCGGGTCATCGCGGAGCTCGACACCGACGCGGTGGTCTGGCGACGGGTCGGGGAGGCGTGATGCGCGACGGTTACGTGGCCCGTTGGCAGGGTCGGGAATACCAGGCCAGCCCGGACGGCGACAACATCCGCCTCTATCAGCCCGAGCCGGGCGAGGGCTTCGAGGAGGTCCGCGCGGGCCGGTACGTCCGGGTGCTGCCGGCGAGCGAGATCGAGGATCTGGCGTACGTGCGCACCACCTGCACGTGGCAGGGGCAGCCGTTCATCGTGCTCGGCGAGCACGACGCCTGGCTGCGGGTCGAATACACCGGTGGCCGCTGGCCGGTGGCGGAGGCGATGCGGCTGGAGGTCTTCGACTTCGGCGTCTACCAGGGCTGGGCGCCGGCCGCCGAGGTCACCGACCTGCGGGAGCAGCGGGTCTGACCGGTCAGGTCTTGGCCCAGCGCAGGATTTCGCCGAGCACCAGCTCCGGTGCCTCCAGGTGCGGGAAGTGCCCCACCCCGTCTAGCAGCCGCCACTCGTACGGGGCGACGACGTAGCGGCCGGAGCCCAGGGCGGTGCGCGGCAGGGAGGCGACGTCCAGCGCGCCGTGCAATTGCAGGGTCGGAGTGGACAGCGGCTTCTGCATGAGGCGGACGAACCGGTAGCCGTGCAGCCGCAGCAGCGAGCGGAACGCCCAGCGGTACCCCTCCAGGGCACAGAACGCGGCCTGCGGGATGCACATCGCCTCCCGACACCGCTCGGCGTACGCCTCGAACTCCGACCCGGCCACCCAGCGCGGCCCACCCCAACGGTGCAGGATCTCCCCGATGGCCGCCGCGCCGTCCCGGGTCAGCACGTGCTCGTAGCGGGGTAGCTGGAACTTCAGCGCCAGGGTGGAGGCGGCGAACTGCCCGCGCGGGTCGGCGAAGGTGGCGGTGCGCAGCCGCAGCGGGTGCGGTGCCCCCAGCACCACGAGCCGACGGACCAGGGACGGGTGGAACGAGGCCACCGTCCAGGCCACCATGCCGCCGAGGCCGCTGCCGACGATCGTCGTCGACCGTTCACCGAGCGCCCGGATCAATCCGGCGATGTCGGCGGCGAGGGTGTAGCCGTCGTACCCCCGGGGTGGTTTGTCGCTGGCGCCGTAACCGCGCAGGTCGACGGCGACCGCCCGGAAGCCGGCGTCGGCGATCGCCGGGAGCATCTGGTGCCACGCCCACCAGTGCTCCGGAAAGCCGTGCAGGAAGAGCACCATCGGGCCGGTGCCGGCCTCGACCACATGGAACCGGCTGCCGTTGGCGCCGACGAAGCGGTGCGTCCACGGCCCCTCGGTGAGGACACAGGACTCGTCGACGGCTCCGCCGCGCTGGTCGGTCATGGCAGACAGCCTAGGACCCGGTTGCCGCTGACGACCCCGGTGGTCGCGTTGAACAGGGAAAGGCCCGGGTTGTCCCCTACCGACACGAGGGTCCGGGTCGACGGTCCGTGGACCGTCGACCCGGACGCCGCCGATCGGATCTAGCGCAGGTAGATGTTGAAGACCCGGTTGGCCACCGCGTCACCGGTGCTCAGGCCCGCGTCTGCGTCCCACTGGTAGTGCACGCCCAGGTAGATGCGGCTGCGGGCGTTCTCGGTCGCTGCGGCGCTGAAACTGGTGAACGAACGGGTGACGCCCACCGCGTTCGGGTCCTCGGTGGTCGCGACGAATCCGATCGCATCGGTGCCGTAGTACCGCTTCATGACACCCGCCCAAGCGCCGGCGAAGCTGGCGTGGCCCGAGATGTACGCCGGGAACGGCGGGGAGAACCGGGTGCCGTTGCGGTCGACGGAGAGCGGGCGCCAAGCGGCGTTGGGAACGGTGGCCGCGTTGCCGTCGCTCTGCGGCTCGGCGATCGCCGTCTCCGGTCGCCACAGGTCGATGCTGGTGTTGTATTTGGCGTCCCAGGAGGCGATGGCGACGTCGGCCATGGCCATCGCGACGAGGGCGAAGAGTCGCGGGGTGTCCGTGGTCCGCTGGCTGGCGACGATCTGGGTGTGCTCGAAGAGTTGACCCGGCGGCTTGTAGGTGCCACTCACGTCGTTGGCCCAGAAGAAGGCCTGCTGCGTCTGGTCGGCGTTCCGGTCGGTCAGTGGCGCGGTGGCCGAGCCCAGCCTCTTCACCTCGTTGACCTGGGCGGCGTAGGCGCTGCTGGTCAGCATCGCGGACACCGTGCCGAAGCCCCCGGGCAGCGGTGGGCGGAACTGGGAACCGGACGTCAGGGCGAAGGGTTTCACCAAACCCCAGTTGGGGCCGACGGCCGCGCCGGAACCGGTTGGCCGCCACTGTCCGGCGGTGTTGCTGGCGGTGTACCCGGCGTTGTTGGTCGAGCCGTCGTTCGCACGGGCGTTGATGATGTTGCGTGCGGCCGTCTCGCCGATGCTCCTGCTCCACCCCTCGGGTCCCGGCTCGCCGATCGGCGGGTCGGCCTGCCGGGCGTCGTTGAACCTGGCGGTGAAGTAGCTGGCCTGGGCGGGGAACAGCGTCCGGAGTACGTCGTACGCGGCGACGTCGAGGTTGGTGTCGCGGTCGTAACTGAAGTTGGGGATCGGGGACACCTTCGCGATGTAGGGCGCCCCGGTTCCGCCCATGGAGATCGAGGTGTCGTACATGGCCAGGTGCATCATCGCGCCGGCGCGGGACAACGTGGTGGGTGGGCCGTTGCTGGTGCGGAAGGCGTCCAGTAGGACGTCGTTCCAGTAGACGACATGGTCGAAGTCGGGAGGAATGGCGCTGGCGGACGTGGGTGTGATGACGCCGCCCCCGACGACGACCGCGGCGAATACCGCGACCAGCCGTCCCAGCTTCACTCTTGTGTTCAACGTGGTCCCTTCCCGGACGTGAGCCATAGGATCTCTATCGGCTTACGTCGATGATCTGGGACGGTTTGATCACGGAGAAGGGCGAAGCGGTCACGTTCCGCAAGTTGCAAGGTCAGACCCAGCCGCGGCGGGCGGCGGCGATGCCGACGGTGAGCCTGTTGGACGCGCCGAGTCGCTCGGCCAGCAACTCGAAGTGCCGCCGGACCCATCGTGGGCTGCGCCCCAGGCTGCGGGCGATGGCCTCGTCCTTGGCGCCGTGCGCGGCGAGCCGAAGAATCTGCAGCTGCACCTCCGACGGCGCGTCCCTGCCTGCGTCCCTCGAGGTGGACAGGGGCTGTGACTGCCGCCAGAGGCTGTCGAAGTAGTGGCCCGCCAGATCGACCAGCGCCGGCGCGCGCAGCACCCAGCCGACCGACCGGTGGGTGCCGATTGGTGCGACCACGGCCATTTTCGCGGAGACCACCATCGAGATGGGCACCTCCCCGACTATCCGGACCTGACCTTCCGGTCGGGCGGCTCGGTCGGCGCGGTTGAGGCCACCGGGACGTTCGAGGAGTCGTCGGTCGAGGATCGTGCGGTGCCGTGGCTCCGGAGCCAGGTCGGGCTCCCCGGCGGCGGGGTCCGGCGGCATGCCGAGCAGGATTCGGCAGTCCTCCGGCGCGTCGGTGGCCAATCGACCGGAGAGCCGGGTGAACGCCGCCCAGTCCCGTACGACATCGTCCGGGCCGAGCGCGGCCGAACTTCGGTGCTCCTCCAGTTGTTCCAACTGGGCGTACTGGGCGATCAGACGATGCTGGGCGCGGACCAACTCCCGCTGTCGGGCGGCGAGCAGCAGTCGCAACTCCACCGCCGACACCATGGCGGCGTCGAGTGGCGTGGAATTCACCCTCCAGAGCGGGTCTGCACCGCTGCCGTCTGTGTCCGACCAGATTCCACCTGACAAGCCTGACCACCCCCGTGGACGATGCCGAGGTGGTGGTCGGCTGCGGCGTCGTCAGCGCAGGTGCCGGTCCACCATCGACATCGATGATCGTGCTTGGATGGCGACTCTGCGTCAAGTGCCGGACGACGTGAGTGGGCGTGGCGACGGTGTTCGATTCGTCACCCCGGTCAGGGTCTACCCGACGGGGTCAACGCATGACGATGCTCACGGGGACACCCACACCGCAGTCCACCTCGGATGACCTGGCGACGATCCGCAGGGTGACGAAACTGCCCTCGGTCAGGTTGCCGTAGCCCGGGCCGTGCAGGGCGTACGCGCGGCCGTCCTCGGCGACGAGGCTGTAGCAGGGGCCGGCACCGCCCCGGGTGATGTGGCCCGCGATCAGGCTGCTGTCTCGTAGGTCGGTCGGCGGTGTCGGCTTTGGCGGCTTTGACGGAATGCCGATGGACGGCGGGAGTGTGCGCGACAGCGGCGGTGTGAAGGCCGGTGAGGGCGTCGCTGCGGGCTGGGCGGGCCTGAATGCGCGCGAGGTGGGCGCGTCCGGTGTCGGGACGTCGGAGGCCGAGGGAGCAGCCAGGGGGCCCGCACCCTTCGGGTCGGCGCACGCGGTCAGGGGCAGCAGGAGGAGCGCGGCGAGGAGGGTGACGCGTGAGGCGAGGTGCACGGTGATGGGACGTTCCAGCAGGTCGCCGGGTTCCACCTGTCGGTGGGACAAAGGGCGGCGCCCGGGCAGATGATCCGCCCGGGCGCCGCTGGGTGTTGCTGAATCAGTGGTCAGCTGATCCGGATCTTCATCGAGGTGCCGTTCTGCTCCTTGACCTCGATCTTGACACCGGCTGCGGGGAGCTTGACGCCGTGGTTCGGCAGCTCCTCGTAGAAGTACTTCTTGGTGTCGTTGAACACGGGCTCAGCGGCCTGACCGCGGATGTACTGCGGCTGGCTGTTGAGGTGCAGCGTGAACGAGTCAGCCTTCTTGAGGCTGAACGGTGCGTCGTACACCTGGACGCGGGCGCGCCACGGAGCACCGGTCAGGTTGTAGATCGGGCGCGGGTGCGCGTCGATGTACAGGTTGCGACCCTCGCCCGGGTGACCACCCGGGTTGGTGGGCGAAACCGGAGCGGTGTTGTTGTCGGAGAACCGCGTGTTCCAGTACGAGATGAGCAGACCCTCCTGGTACGCGTAGTGGTCCACCCAGTCCGGGCGGGTGTTCGCGTAGCCGAAGAAGTACGGGCCCGTCTTCAGGTACTTGTCGTACGAGACGTACGACCGGTTGCCGGCGATGTAGTAGTTGTCGAACAGCCGGGTGTAGGTCGCCCCGACCACCTCGAACTTCTCCAGCGCCCAACCCGCGTCGGTCTCGGCACCGTCGCTGAGCACGGTCTGACCGTCGGCGGTCACGGTGATCGCGTCACCGAAGAAGCCGCCCTCGGAGACACCACCGTCGGTGACGTAGTGCAGGCGAACCTGAGCGACCTTCCCGGCGACCGAGGTCAGCGGGATGTTGATGTCAGCCCAGGCACCGTTGCTGCTGCCGGCGAGGGCCGGGCGACCCGCACCGTCGACGCCGATCGGCTTGCCGCCGACAGTGCCGTCCAGGTCGGTCCAGGTCTGACCGCCGTCGGTCGACGCCTCGAAGTAGAGGTAGTCGTAGCCGGCCTCGATGCTGTACTTGCCCTTGAGCGACATCGCCGCCGCGGACTTGCCGGTGAGGTCGAACGTCCTCGTCATCTTGCTGTCGAGGTCGTCCTCGTTACCGGAGAAGTACTGCTTGGCGCCCTCGAACGGCGCGCCGTAGTTGAACGTGTATTCCCGCTGGGGAAGCACCACCACGGCGGCCTGTGCCTTGTCCGAGTTGTACTCCTGCGGCCCGAGGTCCAGCGTGCGCTTCTGCCCCGCCACGACCACCTCGTAGTCGAGCCAGCCGAGCTGGAGCTTGTTCCACGCGCCGAGGTCGCCGCCACGGTCACCGATGGCCGGGTCGTTCTTCGCACCGAGCCGGCTCTGGGCCATCAGGGTCCAGTGCTCGTTGCTGTTGTCCGCCGGTCCGTAGTCGTCCGGCAGGCCCAGGTCGTGGCCGTACTCGTGGTAGAAGACGCTACGGCCGCCGTTTTCCGGCTGGATCGTGTAGTCGCGGATCCAGACGCCGGTGTTGCCGATCTGGGTGCCACCGATCGGGAAGTTCGGCGGGCCCACGGGCGAGCTGTTGAACGCCGACCAACGGTGGCTCCAGATGGCGTCCTCACCCTGCTGCGGGTCACCGTCGGCCTGGTCGCCGCCGGAGTGGACGATCTGGAAGTGGTCGATGTAGCCGTCCGACTCGTTGAAGTCGCCGTCACCGTCGAAGTCGAAGCGGTCCCACTGGTCGAAGGACTTCATCTCCTCGGCGATCTGCGCGTCCGTCCGGCCCTTGGCCTTCTGGTCGGCGACCCACTGGTTCGCGGCGTCGCGGATCAGGGCCCAGGTGTTCGAGCAGACGTTGTCGCCGCAGACGGCGGGGTCGTTGGCCGGGTTTTCAACGTCGTCGTCCGCGATCGGGTCGTCGGAACGACCGTAGCGGGCCTCGTTGTACCGGACCTTGACCCAGTCGGTCACCTCACCCTCGACGGTGTAGCGACCCGAGGACTGAGCCTCGTAGTACTGCTTGAGCGACTCGTCGCCCGGGTTGGTGCCGAAGTAGACCTGGCGGAAGTGCTCCGGGCTGAAGTCCGGCTGCCAGATGGTGGAGTTGTCGACCGCCCGGTTCGGCTCCGGGATCTTGTTGTGCAGCGGACCCTCGAACGTCGCCGGTCCGGCGATGTTCGGGTTCATGTCCTTGTCCGGGTAGGACGGGTGCCGCTCGTCACCGAACTCGGCCAGGATCACGAAGATCTTGTCGGTCCGCTCCCGCTGGAGCTCGACGTACTGATCCTGGGTCGGCTGGGCGCCGGCTGCGGAGCGGGCGTTGGCGTTGGTGCCCGTCTTGCCGACCTGACCGACCTTGACGACAGTGCTTCCGTTGCGCTGAATCGGCTTGCTGCGACCGCTCAGCACATCGCTGAGACCCTGCTGACGCAACGCGCGGCGCTTGTCCTCGAGCTTGTCGGGGAGTTCGTCCTGCAACGCCTGCGGTTCGGCAGCGGCTGGTGCTGCTACCGGCAGTTTGGGCTGAGGCGCCGCCGAGGCGGACGGGCCGAAAGCCAGGCCTGTCGCCGTCAGTGAGAGCCCGAGCAGACCCACTGCGACTTTGCGCACGTGGTACCTCCGGTGTGAGGGAACCGGCCATACGGGGGTACGGGCCGGTGGGAGATCGATCCCACTAGTGGGACCAATGGTGAACATAGACACTGCTGCGACGGGTGGGAAGATGCACGCGTCGATTTGTTGCAAGATTTTGTTGGGAATGCTTTTCACCGTCACATACCCGGGCTTCATCAGCCACGCTGACCAGCGAGGACGGCGCGGTCCCAAATATAACGACTCATTTCGATCAACATGATCGATGTACGGCAGTGGGGCCGGCGGCGTCTCCGCCACCGGCCCCACTGTCAGTTGTTGATCCGCGAAACCGTTACTTCCTCGCCGGGGTGACGAAGATCGTGGCGGACGAGTTGTCCCGTGCCGCCTTCTTGATGGTGAGCGAGACGCCGTAGTTCACGCCCTGGTCGCCGGGGTTACCGGTGCCCAGCACGATCGCGCCACCGCCGAGGGTCGTGCCGTAGAACTCCGGTGCCGGGCTGCCGTCCGGGTGGGTGACCCGGGTGGTGTACGGCGCGTTGTTCCGCGACGGCACCACCACCGAGGCGTCGTTGTCCCGCGCGTACGCAGCCCCGTCGCGCATCTCGATGCCCGGGTACCAGGTCTTGGCGTCCGTGAAGCCCTTCACCGGCGCCTGCGCCTTGAACTTCGTGCAGTACGCGCTGTACGGCTCGTCCGCCGCCTCCAGGCACTCCGTGAAGGGGTACGTCTTGTTCAGCGAGAAGGCCGCGTTGGCCGACTGCGGACGGCTGGGCAGGTTGTCCGTCACCGACGGGTCCTTCACCGCCGCCTCACCGGTACGCCGGTACGGGTCGAAGTGCGAGTCGACGATGAGCAACCCACCCTTCGCGCCGTAGCTGGGCAGCGCGGTCATCTGCCCGGTGACGTGGTTGACGTCGCCGAGAGCACTGTCCCGGTACCAGACCAGCATGCCCGGCGCGTTGTAGGAGATCCGGTCGACCTTCCACGCGTCGTGCGAGTAGATCGTGTCGTAGGCGTACTTCAGGCCCTTGTCGAAGCCGTCGAAGTTGCGCCACTCCGCCAGGTAGAACTGGGCGTGGACCTCGGTGCCGCTGGAGACCTTCCAGCCCCCGCCGGTGGTGTCCACGAAGGTGCCGCCGGTGGCCGTCCAGCCGTTGGCGCCGCCCTCGACGTCGTCACTCCACGTGGTGGCGCCGCCGCCGGTGACCGAGAAGTCGTCGGCGAACCAGTTGCGCTCCTCGAACGCCTCGTCGGTGGCCTGGCGCAACCGCAGCTGCACCGTCGTGCCCGCGTACGCCGACAGGTCGACGTAGTCGTGGCGCCAGCCGTTCGTGCTGCCGGTCAGGCCGTACTTCTTGCCGCCGAAGTCGTTCATCCGGCCGTTCGGGTCCGAGTAGCCGTCCGGCGTAGTGACCACCGTGCCGCCCTCGTCGTACACCTTCTGCTCGGTCCAGGTCGTACCGCCGTCGGTCGAGAGCTCGACGAAGCCGTAGTCCCAGTCCTCCTCGATGATGTAGTTGTTCCACATCCAGAACTTCGAGTCCGCTGCCGCCGGCACGTCGACCGAGCGGCTGAGCTTGACGTCGGCCCACTCCTGGTCGTTGTTGCTGTGCCACATCTTGGTGCCGCTGTGCGGCGTGGCCAGCGTCGTCACCTTGTCCGGCAGGTCGACCTTGATGCCGTCCTCGGAGTCGATCGGGGTACGCGACGTCTGGCCGAGCTTCACCTCACGCGGGTTCGACCCGGGGCGGATGGTCAGCGGGTCGGCCCAGCCGAGCACCCACTTGTCCCAGATGCCCATGTGAGTGGGCAGCGCCTGGAAGATCTCACCGGAGTGCGACCCCGACGCCATCAGGTCCCAGAAGTCCACGTCGGAGTCGGCGTTGCCGGACGTGTCGTAGAGGTCCGGCAGACCCAGGTCGTGGCCGAACTCGTGGGCGAAGACGCCGACGCCAGCGTCCTCGGGCTGCACGATGTAGTTCGACGCCTTGAGGTTGGTGCCCGGGATGGTGTAACCACCGGCGACCGTGGAGGAGTGCGCCCACACGGCGTACACGCCCTCGGCGCCGCCGCCGCGCGACTTGCCCTGACCGGCGTGCACCAGCACGAGGTGGTCGATCACGCCGTCCGGCTCGTAGACGTTGCCGTCACCGTCGCGGTCGGCCTGGTCCTCGATGTCGTAGTCGGCCCACGGGAAGCTCGGGTCCTTCGCGACGAGCGCGTCGATCGCGTCGACCGCCAGGCGGTCCGCGCCGTCCGGGTTGTCCGGGTGACCGTTCATCGACTGCTCACGGCCGGGGACCCACGCGCCGGTCTCGTCCTGTTCGCAGCGGTTGGCGGCGTACCAGCCCTCCGAGTGCGGCACGGTGATCCACGGGCTGGCCTGCCCGTCCACCGTGTACGCGTTCTTGGACATCTCCAGGTACATGTTGTGCATGGTGCGGCCGGACAGGTCGACACCCTTCCTGCCGTCCGGGCCGCGCAGGTCGGTGCGGACCCGCTCGGTGATGCCCTTCTTGCTGTAGAGCATCTTGTCGTAGTGCGACGGCGAGAAGTCCGGCACCCACATCGAGTTGTTGTCCTCGTGCGGCAGGGTCGCCGGGTTCGGGATGTTGTTGTGCTTCGGGCCGTTCTGCACGGTGCCGAGGACACAGGTCCGGTCCTCGAACACCGTCTTCGGGACCATCACGTCGGTGAAGTCGTCGTTGGCCTTGTCGTTGAACTCCACCAGCAGCGTGAGCAGCTTCGCCGTCTGGGTGGTCGGCGACTTCTTGAACTGCCGGGGGTTCTTGCCCGTCTTGAGCGACCGGGCTTCGTCCTTGGCGAGCTGCCGCGCGGTCACCGGGTTGCCCCGGGCGTGCTTCTGGTCGAACTCGCGCGCGGACTCCACGGCCGGGGTGTAGACGCCACCCTTGCCCTTGACCTCACGGCCGGTGGTGTCCGGCTGCACCTCGGGCTCGGCGTAGTTGATGTAGTGCTCGTCGGCCCCGATCACCGCCCGGGGGGTGGGGGAGGACGACTGGGCCGCCGCACTGCCGGTCACGGTCAGTGACGTGGCCGCGAGGGCGATAGCGGGTAGCGCGACGAGTAGTCGTCGGCGCGCCCCGGACTGCGGTTTGTGGTTCATGCCGCTCCATTTCTCGGGCATGGGGAGGAGGACGCTGGCGTGGCCGACCATCGATGCGATGAGCGTCGAACTCTGCCAACCTGCGTGAACCTAAATCACAACCAGCCGAAAGGACAGGGGTGGTCCGCCTCGTGTGTCCGTTCAGCTTCCCCGGCTCCACCGACCGACCGATGTGACACTGGTCAGGCCGTGCGTGCCGTACCCGTAAGAAAATGACGGAGGGTGGCGGTCCGCACGGACCGCCACCCTCCGGTGTGTACGCCTGCCGTCAGTCCTCGTCGGACTTGGTGCCGCTCATCCCCGAGGAGATCAGGTCCATCACCGACGAGTCCTGCAAGGTGGTGACGTCGCCCAGCGACCGGTTCTCCGCCACGTCCCGCAGCAACCGGCGCATGATCTTGCCGGAGCGGGTCTTCGGCAGCTCCGCCACCAGCATGATCTGCCGGGGCTTGGCGATCGGGCCGAGCGTCTTCGACACGTGGTTGCGCAGGTCGGCGATGAGTTGCTCACCTGCCTCGCCGACGATGTCCGTGCTGCCGCGCGGGATGGCGAACGCGACGATCGCCTGGCCGGTCGTCGGGTCGGTCGCGCCGACCACCGCCGCCTCGGCCACCGACGGGTGCGACACCAACGCCGACTCCACCTCGGTGGTCGAGATGTTGTGCCCGGACACCAGCATCACGTCGTCCACCCGGCCGAGCAACCAGATGTGCCCGTCGTCGTCCTTCTTCGCCCCGTCACCGGCGAAGTACATTCCCTGGAACCGCGACCAGTACGTGTCGATGAACCGGTCGTCGTCACCCCAGATGGTGCGCAGCATCGACGGCCACGGCTCGCGCAGCACGAGGTAGCCGCCACCACCGTTCGGCACCGACTGGCCCTGGTCGTCCACCACGTCGGCCACGATGCCCGGCAGCGGGGTCATCGCCGAACCCGGCTTGGCAGCGGTCACACCCGGCAGCGGGGAGATCATCATGGCGCCGGTCTCGGTCTGCCACCAGGTGTCCACCACGGGCAGCTCGCCCCGGCCGACGAACTGCCTGTACCACATCCAGGCCTCGGGGTTGATCGGCTCACCGACGCTGCCCAGCAGGCGCAGCGAGGACAGGTCGAAGCCGGCGGGGATGTCCTCGCCCCACTTCATCATCGTGCGGATCAGGGTGGGCGCGGTGTACAGGATGCTCACCCGGTACTTGTCGACGATCTCCCAGAACCGGCCCTTGTGCGGGGTGTCCGGGGTGCCCTCGTACATGACCTGGGTGGCGCCGTTGGAGAGCGGCCCGTACACGATGTAGGAGTGCCCGGTGACCCAGCCGATGTCCGCCGTGCACCAGTAGACGTCCGTCTCCGGCTTCAGGTCGAAGACCGCGTGCGTCGTGTACGACGCCTGGGTGAGGTAGCCGCCGGTGGTGTGCAGGATGCCCTTCGGCCGGGCCGTGGTGCCGCTGGTGTAGAGGATGAACAGCGGGTGCTCGGAGTCGAACGGCTGAGCGGTGTGCTCGGGCGACGCGGTCTCCACCGTCTCGTGCCACCAGTGGTCCTTCTCCGTCCACGCGACGTCCTCGCCGGTGCGGCGGACCACCAGCACGTGCTCCACCGACGGGCTGTTGGCTACCGCCTCGTCCACTGTGGGCTTCAGCGCCGACGGCTTGCCCCGCCGGTAACCACCATCCGCGGTGATCACCACCTTGGCGCTGGCGTCCTGGATGCGGTTGCTCAGCGAGTCGGCCGAGAAGCCGCCGAAGACCACGCTGTGCGCCGCGCCGACCCGGGCGCACGCCAACATGGCCACCGCCGCCTCCGGGATCATCGGCAGGTAGATCGCCACCCGGTCGCCGGCGGTCACCCCCAGGTCGGTGAGCGCGTTCGCCGCCCGGCAGGTCAGCTCGTGCAGATCGGTGTACGTGAGGGTGCGGGTGTCGCCCGGCTCGCCCTCCCAGTGGATCGCGACCTTGTCGCCGAGCCCCGCCTCGACGTGCCGGTCGAGGCAGTTGTACGCCACGTTGAGCTGCCCGCCCACGAACCACTTGGCGAACGGCGGGTTCGACCAGTCGAGCACCTCGTCCCACTTCTTCGACCAGGCCAGACGGTCGGCCTGCTTCGCCCAGAAGGCGAGCCGGTCGGCCTCGGCCTCGGCGTACGCGTCGACGGTGACGTTGGCGTGCGCGGCGAGTTCGGCCGGCGGGGGGAACTGGCGCGTCTCGTTCAGCAGATTTGCCAATGCCTCGCTCATGCCGTGACTCCTCGTCCTCGGGGTGACCTGGTCCTCGGGGTGACCTGCGTTGGTCCTCGGGGTGACCTGCGTTGGCACGAGGGTAGTCGCGGGACCCTCGACGGGCGACCGCTGCCCGCCACGTCGCGCCGAGCGGCCGTCACCACGCGCCCGACGGCCCGCCCCGGTCTGCGGGCTCGGTGTGCGGGCTCGGGCGGCGCGAAGTCGGTAGGTCGGCCTTGATCAACACCCCGGGGTGGGTGGTCCGGGTCGCGTTGCGGCCGGGTGCGGCCCGACCGGCCGGGCCGGGTCGCTAGCGTGACGGGGGTGACCACCGATCCGCTCGCCCCGCTGCTCGCGCTCGCCGACATCGCCACTGCCGTCGAGCAGGCCCGCGAACGGTTCGACCAGGCGCTCGGGCACCGCGCGCTGCGCCGGCACGGTGGCCAGGTCGCGGCCGAGGTCAGCCTGCGCTCCGCAGTGGCCAGCGCCGCCCTCGAAGGGGCCGTGCACGAACGCGAGGCGGTCCGCGCCGGCACGGTCACCGACCCGCTGCTCCAGGGGGCGCTGCGGGTCGCCGGGGCGCTGCCCGGCCTGAGTGAACTCTGGCCGAAGGCCCCCCGGCAGGCTCTCGCGAAGCTGCACGTCCTCGCCGCCCGGGAGTTGGTGCCGGAATCCGAGCTGGGCCGCCCGGTGGCCGATCCCGTCGTCGCCACGCGGCTGGACGGGCTGGCCGGGCTGGTCGCCGGTGGCACGAAGGTGTCGCCGCTGGTGCTGGCTGCCGTCGTACACGGGGAGTTGTTGAACCTGCGTCCGTTCGCCGGGCCGTCCGGCGTGGTGGCCCGGGGGGCCGCCCGGCTGGTGCTGCTCGCCAGCGGCTTCGACCCGCGCGGCCTGCTCGCCGTCGACGTCGGGCACCGCGAGCGGGAGCCGGAGTACGTCGGCTCGGCCGGCGCCTTCGCCACCGGCACCCCGGACGGGCTGCGCTCCTGGTTGCGCCACTACATGGCGGCCGTCGAGGTCGGGGCCGACCAGCTCACCGTCATCGGCGACGAGATCCTCGCCGCCGCCTGAGCCGCGATCAGTCCCGTCGGGTCGCCCGGTTGACCTTGGCCTGGAGCGCCCGGCGGGCGATCGGCCCGAGGTCGTCGACGATCTCGATGAGGAGCGCGAGCTGGTCGAGCGCCGCCATCGCCTGGTCGGCGCCCGCCGGGTCCACCCCGTCGTAGAGTTCCAGCCCGATGAACGCGGCCGAGACCGCGCGGGCCAGGCCGGGCACGTCGGCGACCTCGGCGAACGGGGACCCGGCGAGCAGCCTCCGCAGCACCGCCTCGATCTCGTCCACCCACAGTTGCAGCGCCCCCGCGGTGGGGGCCGCCATCCGTTGGTCCGCCTGCGCACCCGCCAACATCTGCGCCAGGAAGGTGACGTTGCCGAGCTGGCGTTCCTCCTCGTGCAACGCCCGCCCCACGGCGAGCAGTTCGCGCAGCGAACCGGCCGAGGCCAGCCGCGCCGACCAGTGCTCGACCCGCTCGGCCGTGCTGACCCGGCAGGCGGCCGAGAGCAGGTCGTCGACAGTGCCGAAGTGGTAGAAGACGAGTGCCTGGTTCACCCCGGCGGCGGCACCGATGGTGCGGGCCGAGACGCCGGCGATGCCGTGCTCGCGGATGGCGGCGATGGCGCCGTCGAGGAGACGCTGCTTGGTGTCGGACATGGCTCTCCTTCCGGACGGGCCGGGTGCGGCGCTGCGATCATCGCATCGGTGACCAGTTGGACGAGCCAGGTGGCCCCGGGCAGTCGCAGGGTCCAGCCGACCAACGCCCAGCCGAGGTGGACATGTTCGAGCCCGCGGGCGACGGCGGCCACCCCCCGTTCCGTGTGACCGTCGCCGCCCACGTACTCCGCCCGCCACAGCACGTGCTCGTGTTGGCGGGCCGGTCGGATCCGCAGCCCCACCGGATGCCGCCGGGCCAACATCCGCCAGGTGGCCGCGCAGGGCCCGCAGTCGTCGTCCAGCCAGAGCACGGCCGGTGGCCCGGAGGAGTACGGCCGCCATCGAGGCCACCAGTCGCGCACCTGCCGCCGGTAGGACCGCCAGGAGACGCCGTAGCGCACCCGTAGGTCGTGCTGCTCGTGCGGTCCGGCCACGGCTGCTCCGAACGCACACGCCGACACCGCAGCGAGGACCAGGGCGACGCTGCGGGTGGCCGCCGCGGTGAACAGCAGCAACACCACGGCGGAGACCTGCATCGGGTTGGCCAGATAGGCGTACGGGCCGGTGGTGACCAGACGACGCGGCGGGTCCCACGGGTACGGGGTGCCGCCGCCCCGGACGGCGAACTCCGCGACGGCAGCCAGCGCCGGCGTGGCCACCAGCAGGGCGAGCTGCGCGACGATCAGCATCCCGGTGCGGTCCAACTCGGTCAGTGCCGCCCAAGACCCGTCGCCGAACTCGAAGGCCAGCGTGGGGATGAACCAGAGCAGCAGGGCGCTGAAGACGCCCACCTGCAGGAACGTACGCGCGCCGAGGTGCCGGCCGTCGGCGCAGAACCGACCGAGCAGTTGGGCGGGCAGGGCCACCGTGAGCAGCCCGACCACCTCCCCGACGAGCCAGTGTGGGCCGAGGCTGACCAGCGGGTGCAGTGCCGGCATGGCCACCGCGTCGACCCAGAGCAGCAGCCCCAGCGCGACCGGCAGCGGCAGCACCCGGCGCAGCAGCACCGGCAGCGGACCCCAGAGGGCGGCCCAGCCGATCCACAGGTCCACCGGCATCCCCCGGTACGACCCGTCGACCGGCGCGAAGGCGTACCAGTCGGCCAGGCCGGCGACCTCGTGCAGCGCGGCGATGCCGATCCCGGCGGTCAGGAACGCCAGCAGCGCCGCAGCGCGGACGGCCCGGTCCCGTTCCCGGGCCCCGACGGCGAGCACGGCGAGAAGCGGCAGTGCCAGGCTCAACCAGCGGGCGACCGTCACCGCAGCGCCAACATGTCGAGCAGGTGCCGCATGCCGGCGCCGAGCAGCACCTGCTGCACCGGGCCGAAATACCAGGAGGGGTCCAGTCCCCGCGTGTAGTCGACCCGGACCTGGACCTCGGTGTGCCCCGGGTCGAGCGCCCGCCAGGTCAGCTCCGCGTGCTGCCAGGTGAACCAGCGTGCGGTAATGGAGCTGTCCTCGACGAAGCGGAAGCCCACCCGCCCCGGCGCGACGGTCTCCACCTCGGCGAGCAGGTGGCCGCCCGGGCCGTGCGCGCTGCCGTGGTAGCCGAACATCCACCGGTCGCCGACCTCAAGCCCGTCGCCACTGACCTGCCCCGGCGTGGGCACTGCCAGGAGTCGCAGCGGCGCGGACCGGACGGCGGTCGGGCGGGGGCCGGTGGAGAGCCGCTCGGTGACCCGCTCGACGGGGAGCCCGACGACCCGGACCACCTCGACCGTCTGCTCCGGGTCGACCCGGGGAGCGATGCCGCTGCCCTCCAGGCCGGGCAGGAGCAGCAGCGGAACGGCGATGATCGCGTACGGCCGGTTGGCCTCCCGCAGGGCGCGGATCAGCGCTGTGGTGCCGTGTGCCACCCCGTAGACCAGTGGGGCGGCCAGGAAGACGCAGACCGCTCCCTCGTGCAGTGCCACCGCCGCCAGCAGCAGGGTCACCGTGGTGGCCGCGAAGACCTGGCCGTGGGCCGTCCGGCGGGGGGTGAGTGCGAGCCCGGCCGCCAGGAGCACCGGCAAGGCCACGAAGAGCACAGCGCTGTCGGCGCGTCCCTGGCGCACCACCCCGACGAAGAGGACCAGCCCGAAGAGCGCGATCAGGCCGGCCAGGATCCAGTGCGCACTCGTCCGCTGCGGTGTCGACTCATCGTCATTCTCCATCCGAAACTCCCCGTGTTGAGCAGTCGCTTAAACGGAGGGTACGGCTATTTGAGCGACCGCTCAATCCCGCACTCAGGCGGTAGCGAGGACGCTGGTGGCGATGTGGTTGTGGGCGGCCCTCACCGGCGCCCGGGCTCCGAGTGCTGGCTGGTGCGCCCTGCCGGCCTGGTCGGACTCAGGCGGTGGTGGCGGCGGCGCGGGTGCGACGGTGCCGGCCGTACCAGGCGATGCCGATGGCCACACCGACCCCGACGCCGAGCGCGGCCGCGGCCACCGGGACGGCGGGTCGCTCCCGCAGGCGACGGCCCAGCGGGATCGGGTGCCGGAACTCCAGCACCGGCCACGCGTTCTCCGAGGCCAGCTTGCGCAGCTGCCGGTCCGGGTTGACCACGCTCGGGTGGCCGACGCACTCCAGCAGCGGGCGATCGCTGTACGAGTCGGAGTAGGCGTACGAGTCGGCCAGGTCGTAGTCGCGGGCGGCGGCCAACTCGTTGACCGCCTCGACCTTGCTCGGGCCAGCCGCGTAGAACTCGACCTCGCCGCTGTACCGACCGTCGCGCACCGTCATCCGGGTGGCGATCACGTCGGTCACCCCGAGCAGCTCGCCGATCGGCCGGACCATCTCCTCGCCCGACGCCGACACCAGGACCACGTCCCGCCCCGCCGCCTGGTGCTCCGCGATCAGGACGGCGGCTTCGGCGTACACATAGGGGTTGATTAGCTCGTGCAGCGTCTCCGCGACGATCTGGCGGACCTGCTCCACCTGCCAGCCCTTGCAGAGCGCGGCCAGGTAGTCCCGTGTTCGGGCCATGGTCTGCTCGTCGGTGCCGCCCAGCCGGAACATCAGCTGCGCGTACGCCGACTTGACCACGTCACGTCGAGTGATCAGCCCGTCCCGGTAGAACGGCCGACCGAACGCCAGGGCGCTCGACTTGGCGATGACGGTCTTGTCCAGATCGAAGAAAGCGGCACTTCGGCCCACGGCGCGAAAGTCTAGCCGGATGGTCTATCGTCGGCGGGTGCCCGGGGTCAGGCCACCCCTCAGACCTGCGGGCAGGCACCACCACCTCCGCTCCGCGTGACCGTGCTCACACTCTGCGAGGAGATTTTCGCACTGAGTGGAGGCGGCACCACTCGACGTGACGGGCCCGCTCAGGCAGACTTGTCCGTACGACGAGTTTTCACATCTCCGAAAACAGACAAGCCCTCAGCGGTTGCACCCCCCGTGACCGCTGAGTGGTTCGGCTCGACCCCCCCGGAGCCGAACCTTTCGACGACCCCCGTCTCCCCCCGACGGGGGTCGTCCCTTTCTGCTGGAAACGCTCCACCGCTGGTCGCAGGCCGTCCCCCGGCCGGTTCGGGCGTTTGCGGACGGCGTTTCTGCGGTTGGAAAGCAGCAGAGAGGCAGCAGAACCAGCGGGTGCCTACGGGGCGCCGCGGCGGTCGTCCAGGTGTCGCTCAGCTGCGTGCCGAGACGGTCGATGAGCAGACCCGAGACTGGATCTGCTCATCGACCGGTGCGCCTGACCCGACTTCACCACGGATGCGCCGGCTCCTGGACCGTTGTGACCGCCGGTCCGCCAAGGGCCGGGTCCCGTGCGCGGAATGGATCAGGGCCGCTGAAGCTGCAAGTTCGACCGAGGCGTGCGTGGCGGCCGGTCGGTGTGACTACGCGCCACCTACGCCCGCGACCCGGGAGTGCGGCACGGGATCGCCGCGCCGGACCTGGCCGCCGGCAAGCTGCGCATCCGCGACCGCATCCGCATCCGCATCCGTGGACAGCGGCGCGGTTTTCTCATTGCGAAGCGCTAGCAGGAACCGTGCCAATTTACCTTGGTCACGATTACCTGAAGGTAGAAGATGTTGCCGCGCGGGGTGGCGCAGTGCGTGATGACCGTGGAGTCGTCCTGCCACGTGTGGTGGTATTCCAATTCGACGTTCGCGGTCGTGTAGTTGTAGAAGGTTTTCGTCGGGGCGCTGCCGGTCCACGGGCCGGTGGTCACCAGGGACGGGGTCTCCGTGGGGCCAGAATTCACGGGAGCCCAGTTCGGCCAGGCGCAGAAAGTGCCCTGCTGACAGTTGCCGGGCGGCCACGGCTCCTCGTTCGGCCACGGGCCGTCGGCTGACGCTGGCGCGGCGGGGATGGCGGCCAGCAGGCCTGCGGTGGACAGGGCGATGGCGAGGGATTTCAGTCGCACGTTTCTCTCTTTCCCAGAGGAATCGGTCGATGAAAGTTACCACCGGGAAAGTTGAGAGCGCAAGTATCTAATTTACTGGCATCAAAGCTTGGAACTCTCTGTGATCTCCCTGAAATTGCTGGCCAGTGGCGGTTGCCGTGATTGCCTTTCCGGCGTTGTGGCTGGTCAGGTGGTTTCTGATGAGAGAGCCTGTTGGGCGTCTCAGTGGGTCCACGAAGAAGCGGGACGAGGGCTGGTTCACCAGCCTGTACGCCGCCGAGTACGCGCACACTTGGGGGGGTCGCTTCTTCTGGGAGCGGCCCCGCTGTTTTCCGGGCAGCGGCAGGAGCTGCGAAGTTGCCCGCGCCCGTAGCAGATCAACTGTCTCGACGGGCGTTGTCCACAGCCCACGAAGTTGTCCACAGGCGACGCGATCAGGGCGGCTCGCGGAGCGGTTTCCGAGCAGGGTCGGCGGCATACCAGAGCCCGACCGCTGGAGGCCGCGATGCCACCCCGTACCTCCGTTCCGCCGATCCGTCGGCTTCCGCTGGTCGTCACCGGCGACGACGATCTGCTCGATGATGTGCTCCGGCTCGCCGCAGCAGGCGGGACGGAGGTGGACCTCGCCCGCGATCCGGCGGCCGCCCGCACCCGGTGGCTTCCCGCGCCGCTGGTGTTGCTCGGCGCCGATCAGGCGCAGTCGTGTCTGCGCGCCCGGTTGCCGCAGCGCTCCCGCCTGGTGCTTGTCGGCCGGGCCGGTCAGCTCGATCCGGGCTGGCAGATCGCCGAGCTGATCGGGGCCGAACACGTCGCCATGCTGCCCAACGCGGAGCCGTGGCTGGTGGACCGGTTCGCCGAGCAGGGACCCGGCCGTCCGGACGGCGTCGGGGCTCGAATCGTCGCGGTCTTCGGCGGTCGGGGCGGTGCCGGCGCGAGTGTGCTGGCCGGTGGTCTCGCCGTGACCGCAGCCCGGGCCCGGCTGCGCACTCTGCTGGTCGACGCTGATCCGCTCGGTGGTGGCCTCGACCTCGTGCTGGGCTGGGAGCAGTTGGAAGGGCTGCGGTGGCCGTCCCTCACCGGTGCCGACGGGCGGGTGGATGCCCCGGCGCTCGTGCAGGCTCTGCCCAGCCGAGGTGACCTGGTGGTGCTCTCCTGGGACCGCGGCGAAATGCTGCCGCTGCCGGTGGCAGCGATGGCGGCAACCGTTGATGCCGCCCGTCGTGGGCGGGACTTCGTGGTGGTCGACCTGCCCCGACAGTTGGACGACGCGGCCGTGGTGGCGTTGCAGGCGGCCGACCAGGCGTTCGTTGTCGTCCCGGCCGAGCTGCGCGCCACCGCTGCGGCCGCTCGGGTCGTTGCCGCCGCCGCCCCGCACTGCGCCGCGCTCTCGGTGGTGGTGCGCGGTCCCGCCCCGGGCCGGCTGCGCGCGACCGAGGTGGCACGGGCTCTTGGGCTCCCACTGGCTGGCACGCTGCGCCCCGAACCGGGGCTCTGCCGCGGGCTGGAACGGGGCGAAGCACCAGCCGCCGCAGGCAAGGGCCCATTGGCCGTGCTCTGCCAACGGATCGTCGCTGACCTCACCGGTGCGCCAGCGACGGGTGCGGCATGACCGGCCGGCCGGAGGACAGCGGCATCGCCGCCCGGGTGCGCCAGCGCATCGCCTCCGCCACCACCCCGGTCACACCGGCGGCGATCGTCTCGGCGGTACGGGCCGAACCGGCCGCCGCGGTGCTCGGCGACACCGCCGTGCTGCGGATCGCCGACCGGGTGCATGACGACCTCGTCGGCGCGGGGCCGCTGGCCCCGCTGCTCGCCGACCCCGAAGTGACCGACGTCCTGGTCAACGGGACCCGAGTGTGGGTCGACCGTGGTTCGGGGCTGCAACAGGTCGCGGTCCCGGTGGGCTCGGTGGAGGATGTCCGCCGGTTGGCGCAGCGAATGATCTCCAGCGCTGGCCGGCGGCTCGACGACGGGTCCCCGTACGCGGATGCCCGGCTCCCCGACGGCACTCGATTGCACGCCGTGCTGCCACCGGTGGCGACCGAGGGTCCCTACCTGTCCCTGCGGACCTTCCGGCACCGGCCGTTCACGCTCGACGAGCTGGTGCGCCAGGGCACCGTGCCGCGACCGGTGGCACCGCTGCTCGCCGCCGTCGTCGCGGCCAGGCTGGCGTACCTGGTGACCGGCGGAACCGGGTCAGGCAAGACCACCCTGCTCAACACGTTGCTGGGGATGGTGCCGGCCACCGAGCGGATCGTGCTGGTGGAGGACGCCGCCGAGTTGCGTCCGGGGCATCCGCACGTGGTGGGGCTTCAGGCGCGTACCGCCAATGTGGAGGGATCGGGGGTCGTCAGCCTCGGAGACCTGGTCCGGCAGGCGCTGCGGATGCGCCCGGACCGGCTGGTGGTCGGGGAGTGCCGGGGCGGTGAGGTGGTCGACCTGCTGGCCGCGCTCAACACCGGCCACGACGGGGGCGCTGGCACGCTGCACGCCAACACCCCGTCCGACGTGCCGGCCCGACTGGAGGCGCTGGGCATGCTGGGAGGGCTACCCCGCGCCGCGTTGCACGCCCAGGTCGCCGCCGCGTTGCAGGTGCTGTTCCAGGTGCGACGAGGCGACCAGGGGCGCGTCCTGGAGTCGGTCTGCCTGCTGCTGCCCGAGGGGCCCGATCGGTTGGTGACAGTGGTGCCCGCCTGGGTGCGCGGCGGCGGGCTCGGGCTGGCCGCCCGTGCACTCGGAGCGCTGCTGCGGGCGCGCGGGGTGGCGGTGCCGCCGATTCTGAGCGAGCCGTGGCCCGGATCGGCAGGCCCGGCATGACCGGCGGGGCGCTGCTTGTGGCAGCGCTGCTCCTGGTCGCCGCTGCCCTGGTGGCGTGGCCCGTGCAGACCATCCGGTCCCGCCGGCGTCGTGTGTTGACGCCCGGACAGGGGAGCGCCGGTCCCGATCCGGACGACGCACTGGTGGAGTGGATCCGGGAACTCGGTCGTACGTTGGACGGGCCGGTCGACGAGGCCGGCGAGTCGCTGACCTCGGGTCGTCCGGTCGGCATGGCGTACCAGCCGCAACCCGGCACGGGTTCCAGCGCGAGACGGACCGCGCTCGGCTGGCCTGCCCGGGACATCACCGGGAGACCGAGCTGGCCCGGAGCGCCGGGCGGGTCGGTGGGGTCGAAAGGTCCGGCGGGGCCGACGCGCCCGCCGATCCGTCGGGATCCTCGGCGCCCGGCCGGCACCGCAGTGCCGGAGGTCACGACCACCGACGCGGGACGTGGGGGCGGCACGTCGGTGGCCGCGATCGCGATCGACGGCGTAGGAGTGACAGCGGACCGGTGGGTCGACGCCCCAGGCGCTGCGGCGATCGGTGATCGCACCAACGGCGAGGCGGACAGTCGAGGTGACGTGTTCGGCGCCGAGGGGCGCGGCGACGTCGATCGCCGTGACCATGGCGACCCGGCGGAGGTGACGGCCGCCGACCTGGCCGACATGACGGCCGTTGGCCCGAGTGCCGTCGCGGCGGCGCCTGCCGTGCGATCGAGGGCGCGCGTGTTACCGCTGGTCAGCCTCCTGGGAGGCGGTGTCGGTGCGGTGGTCGGCGGTCCGGTGGCCGCGGTCGCGTTGGCCAGCTACGGCACGCTGGCCGTACGGGGTGTGTTGCGCTGGCGGGCGAACCGGCGCACCGAGCGCATCCGACGACGTGGGCTGGACCAACTCTGTGGTCTCGCGGCGGATCTCCGGGCCGGCCTGCCCGTCCCGCACACGCTTGAGGCCGCCGGCGGTCCCGGGCAGTCGGACCGGCTGCGCCAGCTGACCTCAGCGGCGGTGCGACTGGCGGACCGGACCGGCGCACCGCTCGCCGAACTCGTCGAGCGGATCGAGGCGGACGCTCGGGCGACCGACCGAGGTCTGGCCGCCGCAGCCGCACAGGCGGCCGGTGCCCGGGCCACGGCCTGGTTGCTGGCGGCGCTGCCGATCGGCGGGATCGCCCTCGGGTACGGGATAGGCGTCGACCCGGTGGCAGTGCTCCTGCACAGCAGGGTCGGTGGAGCCTGTGCCGTTCTCGCGGTTGCACTCCAGATCGTGGGTCTCCTCTGGGCGGAACGGCTCGGCTCGGCACCGGGACGGGCCGGATGACCTCCCGGGTCCCGGCGACCCGACGCGGCCCGGCCAGCGGCCGACGGCCGGACGCCATCCGGCTCGCCGCGGCGCTGTCCGGGCTCGCCGTAGCCGTGGTCGTCGGGGGGTGGCTCGGGCTGCTCGGTGCGGTCCCGACCGCATTCCTGCTGGACTTTCTCCTACGCCGGATCGAGCCGCCGGCTGTGCGCAAGCGGCGGGTCCAGGAGGCCGCCGACCTGCCGCTCGCCGCTGATCTGCTGGCTGCGGTGATGCGGGCGGGGGCCCCGGTGGATCGCTCGGTGCTGGCCGTCGCCGAGGCGCTCGACGGACCGCTCGCCGGCCGGTTGGCCCGGGTCGGCCGCACGCTGCTGCTCGGCGGTGGCCCGCCGGAGGCGTGGTCGGCGTTGGACGGGATCCCTGGCGCGGACCGGCTGACCGCGGCGGCCCTGCGCTCAGCCAACAGTGGTGCCGCCCTGGCCGGTGCGTTGACCCGGCTCGCCGACGACCTGCGCGCCGACCGTGCCACCGCCGCCGAGGCGTCGGCACGCCGGGCCGGCGTGCTCATCGTCCTGCCGCTGGGGCTCTGCTTCCTGCCGGCGTTCATTCTCGCCGGCCTGGTGCCGGTGATCGTCGCCGTTCTCGGCGACGTGCTCTGACCCCATCGAGAAAGGGAACAGTCATGCGCAAACTGATCGCCCGCCTGCGCGGCGACGCCGGGATGAACACGGCCGAGTACGCGGTCGGCACGCTTGCGGCGGTCGCCTTCGCCGGAATCCTGTTGAAGGTGCTGACCTCCGGCAACGTCCAGTCGGCGTTGACCGCCGTCATCGACCGGGCGCTGAAGTGACCCGGCGCCGGCAGGCCGGTCGCGGTCCAAGGTCGGGCACCCCTGGGCGGGCAGGTGAGGACGGGCGGAGAGCCCGCTTCGTCGAACGCGCCGCTGGTGGTGACCGTGGGTCATTCACCGCCGAACTGGCGGCCGGCCTGCCGGCGCTGCTCCTGCTCCTGTTGGCTGGCCTGACCGCGGTCAACGCCGTCACCGCGCAGGCTGGTTGCCTGCACGCGGCCCGGGAGGCGGCGCTGGCCGCCGCCCGTGGCGGGGACGGCAGCGCGGCGGCCGGGCGTGCGGCACCGCCGGGGGCTTCGGTGACGGTGTCTGTCGACGGCAACCGGGTGCAGGCGACGGTACGCGCGCCCGTCCGCACGCTGGGCGGCCGGCTACCACGGGTCACCGTGGTCGCGACCGCCGTCGCAGCCGTCGAACCAGGCGCCGCCGAGGGAGTTTGGTGATGGGTTGTCGAACCCGCATCGGCCACGGACCGGACGCTGAGCGCCTCGATGACGGGCTGCCGGATGCGCAGCGTGGTGGCGCAACAGTCCTGCTGCTGGCGATCGGGCTGGTCTTCGTGCTGTTCGGGATGTTCGGCGCTGCCATCGCCGCCGCCGGCATGGCCGGTCAACGGGCGGCGGTGGCGGCCGATCTGGGCGCGCTGGCCGGAGCTGCCCAGGCGCTCGACGGCGACGCGGTGGCCTGCGCATCCGCCGCCGACATCGTCGGCCGCAACGCTGGTCGGCTGGTCGGCTGTCGCCTCGACGGACTGGACGTGCTGGTGACCGTCGAGGTGGCGTTCACGCCGCTTCCCGGGTTGACCCGGATCGCCACCTCGACGGCCCGCGCCGGCCCAGCGCGCGGCTGACGAGATGATCTGGGCGGTGCGTCGACAAGCGATGTGGAGCTGACGGTTCACGACATCTGCCGACGACCTGCTGGCCGGGATCGGGGCTGAGAGCCGCGTCCCGGCCAGCGGCCGAGGAATGGGTGGCCAGGCGGGCCGGGTGGGTCAGCGGGCCTGGAGCGCGTCGAGGGCGACGGCCATCGCGATGACCAGGCGGCGGTCGATCTGCGGGTGCTGCACCTCGACGATGTACTTGTCGCGCAGGCCCCACTTCTTGACCACGGTGAAGACCGGCTGGCCGCCCGCGGTGAAGTCGAAGTGGTACGGCAACCAGGACAGCGAGTCGACGAACCGGCGCAGCAGCGCCACCGGCATGCTGCGCTCCTGGCCCGTCACCTGCGGCAGGCCGTTCTGCTCGACGTGCCAGGTGGAGCGCAGCAGCGACTGGGCGAAGTCCTTGCGGAACAGGCCGATCGGGTTCCCGGCCGCGTCGGTGACGTCGTACGTGGCGCCGAGGTCGATGCGCTGGCGGGCCTTGAAGCCGAGCAGGGGCTGCTGCTTCGAGTCGTCCGTGTAGATCGTCACCTGCTCCTTGAAGGCGAGCCGCTTCTGCTGCGCGAACGCCAGCAGTTCGCCTTCGGTGCCGTCCGGGGAGACTGCCCGGACCTCGTACTGGTTGACCATCATGCGCAGTCGCTGGCGGATGTGGAACTGGTGCTGACCTTGCAAGTTGTCAAGCTGCATCTGATCTCCTCAGGGGGTTCGTGCGCCGGAGTCTCGCACAGCCCGACAACCGTCGCGTTCCCCGCCATCGATGATCACAGGATGCGGGGCGGTCAGGCGACCGCCCCGCATCCCGGTGCCCGTGCCGACCGGGAATGGAGGATCAGCGGCCGTCGGCGGTGGTCGCGGCGCGTAGCGCCCACGTGTTGAGCACCTGGTGGATCACGCGCAGCCGTTCGTTGATCTGCTCCAGGCGTTCCGCCTGAGCCAGGGCGGCCAGCGCGGTTCCGAGCGCGATCTGCTGGTCGAGAGTGAGTTTGTCCTGGTCGATGGTGTAGAGCAGGTCGACGGTCTCAGCGATGGTGTCGGCCACGGCTTCTCCTCGGGCACGGGGGGCGATCAGCAACAAAGGCATCGATGGAAGCGCTCCCACACATTGTGCCCCGCGCCGAGTCGATTCATGCAACCTGCTCACTCGGGCAGGTTCGCCAACACCACGTCGAGCACCCGGATGGCGTCCGGCTTGGAGAGCGGGTTGTTGCCGTTGCCGCACTTCGGCGACTGCACGCAGGACGGGCAGCCGCTCTCGCAGCCGCACTCCGCGATCGCGTCCCGGGTGGCCCGCAGCCACGCCGACGCCGTCCCGTACGCCCGCTCGGCGAACCCGGCGCCACCCGGGTGCCCGTCGTAGACGAAGACGGTCGGCGCCTCGGTGTCCTGGTGCACGGCGGTGGAGAGCCCGCCGATGTCCCACCTGTCGCAGGTGGCCATCAGCGGCAGCAGGCCGATCGCGGCGTGTTCGGCGGCGTGCAGCGCACCGGGCACGTCGGCCGGCTGGACCCCGGCGAGAGTCAACGACTGCGGCGACAGGGTGAACCACACCGCCACCGTGCGCAGCTCCCGGGCGGGCAGGTCCAGTGGCCGGGTGTCGATCACCTCGCCGGTGGCGATCCGCCGCCGCTGGTACGACACGACCTGACTGGTCACGTCCACCTCGCCGAGGAACATGCCGACCGGCCCGGCGTCCACGTAGGAGCGCACCGACACCACGGACAGGTCGGTGACGTCGCGGGCGTGGGTGGACCAGTCCGGCTCCTCGGCGTGCACCAGCGCACAACCGTCGACGAGGTCGAGATCGTCGACCACGTACGAGACGCCCTGGTGCAGATAGACCGCGCCGGAGTGCAGCAGGAAGTGCGAGGAACCACCGTCGACCGTGCCGAGCAGCCGGCCGGTCGACGACTCCACCACGCAGACCGGGGCGCCGCCCTCCCCGCGCAGGTCCACCTCGGGCCGCTCCCGATGCCGCCAGTACCAGCCGGTGGGCCGCTGCCGCAGCGCCCCGGCGGCCACCAGTTGGTCGACGGCCTCCTTCGCCCCGTCACCGAATAGCGCCAGGTCAGCCGGGGTGAGCGGGGCCTCGAACGCGGCGCAGGCTAGCTGCGGTGCCAGCACGTACGGGTTGGCCGGGTCGAGCACCGTCGCCTCCACCGGCGCGCCGAAGATCGCCTCCGGGTGGTGCACCAGGTAGGTGTCCAGTGGGTCGTCCCGGGCCACCAGCACGGCGAGGGCCTCCTGGCCGGAACGCCCGGCGCGGCCCGCCTGCTGCCACAGCGACGCCCGGGTGCCCGGGTAGCCGCAGATCAGCACCGCGTCCAGCCCGACCAGGTCCACGCCCAGCTCCAGCGCGTTGGTCGAGGCCAGGCCGAGCAGGTCGCCGTGCAGCAGCGCCCGTTCCAGTTCGCGCCGCTCCTCGCGCAGGTAACCGCCCCGGTAGGCGGCGACCCGGTCGCCGAGCCCCGGGACCGCGTCGTCCAGCGCCCGGCGCGCGTTGGCCGCCACCACCTCGGCGCCCTTGCGGGAACGGACGAACGCGAGTGTGCGTACCCCCTCGGCGACCGTGTCGGCGAGCAGGTCCGCGGTTTCGCGCAGCGCCGAGCGGCGGACCTGTTGAAGGTCGTCGTGGTCGCCGGTCGACTGCGGTGGCACCGGGGTGGAGGGGCCCGAGTCGGGTGGCAGAAGCGGCGGCTCCCAGAGCGCGAAGGTCACCCCGCCGCGCGGCGACGCGTCCTCGGTGACCGCCGTCACCGGCAGGCCGGTCAGCCGCCCGGCCGCGGTCGACGGGTCACCGGAGGTCGCCGAGGCGAGGACGAAGACCGGGGTGGACCCGAACCGGGCGCACTGCCGCCGCAGCCGCCGCAGCACGTGCGCCACGTGCGAGCCGAACACCCCACGGTAGGTGTGGCACTCGTCGATCACCACGTACGCGAGCCGGCGCAGGAAACCGGACCACTGGGCGTGCCCGGGCAGGACGCCGTGGTGCAGCATGTCGGGGTTGGTCAGCACGAACCGGGAGTGCCGGCGGATCCACTCCCGCTCGGCGCGCGGAGTGTCCCCGTCGTAGCAGGCGGGGCGTACCCCCTCCAGTTCCAGCGCGGCGACGGCCCGCAGCTGGTCGGCGGCGAGCGCCTTGGTCGGCGCGAGGTAGAGCACTGTGGCCCGGGGGTCGGCGAGCAGGGTGGCCAGCGCCGGGAGCTGGTACGCCAGTGACTTGCCGGACGCGGTGCCGGTGGCGACCACGACGTGTTCACCCTCGTACGCCAGGGTGGCTGCCTGGGCCTGGTGCTGCCAGGGCGCGCCCGCGCCGCGCCGGGCGAACGCGGCGCGCAGCTCCGGCGGGGCCCACGACGGCCACGGCGCGGGCACCCCGGGGCGGGCCGGCACCCGTTCGACGTGGGTGACCGGGTCGGCGGCACCCCGGGCCCGGAGCCGGCGCAGCAGGTCGGCCGGCGTTGGCCCCGGGCTGGGACCAGCGGATACGGTGGCCGCGGACGACGACTCCAGCTCAGGGCGCGACGCGGGATGCGCCGTGCTGAAGTCGTTGGAGGTCACGCCCTGCACTCTCGCACTGGTGTTCGGAGATGAAAAGTCGGACACCGGGGTAAGGGGAAGCCTCCACTGGCGTCCGCAGGCCGCGCAGGCGGTAGTGGTTAGATGCCCACGAGAGTTTACGGCTCTGGCGAGGAGGACCGATGGAGCTGTCGCTGGCGACGCACACCGTGGGTGAGCACACGGTGCTTGAGGTCGGTGGTGAGGTGGACGTCTACACCGCGCCCCGGCTCCGCGAACGACTCCTCGAACTGATCGATGGTGGCGCCCGTCACGTGGTGGTCGACCTCGGTCGGGTGGACTTCCTCGACTCCACCGGGTTGGGCGTGCTGGTCGGCGCGCTCAAGCGGCTGCGCTCGGCCGGCGGTTCGTTCGCCCTGGTCTGCGACAAGGAGCCACTGCTCAAGATCTTCCGCATCACCGCGCTGGACCAGGTCTTCCCGCTGCACCCGACGGTCGACGCGGCGATCAGCGCCGACTCGGCGGGCGCCGGCGCGTGATGGCGACAGTCAAGCTCTCGTTCTCGCCCGCCCCGGTGCACGTGCGCACCGCTCGCCTGGTCGGCGTCGCCGTCGCCCGCCGTGCCGGGGTCCGGGAGGACCTGCTCGACGAGGTGCGCCTGGCCATCGGCGAGGCGTGCACCCGGGCGGTGGCCCTGCACCGGCAGTACGGCCTGGCCGACCCGGTGCTGGTGGAGATGTCCGACGGCGGCTCGTACGCGGTGCGGGTGGTGGACCGGGCGCCGATCGAGGCTGGCATCGGTCTGACCGCGCTGCCGCCGGACGAGCTGGCCAACGAGTCGCTCACCGACGAGGCGCTGACCACCGGCGTGGGCTTCGCGCTGCTCGCCGGCTTCGTGGAGGACCTGCAGGTGCGCCCGGTCGACGAGGGCATCGGCACCGAGGTGCGGATGGTGTGGCCGGTCGGCCACTGACCCGTTCCCGTTCGTAGGCCGCATCCCCAGCAGGGGGTGCGGCCTTCTTGCATGGACCGGGCCCTATATCAGATTTCGTTTCATAACACAGCGACGAAGATCATCGCGACACGGTGGCACCTGCGTGTGACCTCCGACACTGTGGAGGGCTACAGTACCCGGGTTGTCAGCAAGTGACCTATCCCGCAGCCAGCGGGTATGGGTGTTCATCGCTGGTCCGCTGGTGGGTTGGCGCGCGCTTGCGAGTCCGCAATCAGGCGTCGGTCAGTGCGTCTCCACTCACCGGCGCGAGTGTTCGGTAACAGGAGGACACAGATGTCCGAGACCTTGGCCGCCGACGGCGGCGGGCTTTCCCTTACCGGAAGCAATGTCACCTACGTCGTCATCGCCGCGGTAGTCGCGCTGGTGGCGCTCGGTTTCGCTGCCGCCCTGACAAAAACGGTGCTGGCCGCTGGTAAGGGCACCGAGAAAATGCAGGAGATCTCGGGGGCGGTCCAGGAGGGCGCCTCGGCCTACCTGCTCCGGCAATTCCGCACCCTGGCGATCTTCGTCGTCGTCGCCGTCGTGCTGCTCTTCCTGCTGCCGGTGCACGACACCGATGGCAGTGAGCTGGCGGTGAAGATCGGCCGTTCGGCCTTCTTCGTGGTGGGCGCCCTGTTCAGCGCGTTCATCGGTGGCGCCGGCATGTGGCTGGCCACCCGCGCCAACCTGCGCGTGGCCGCCGCCGCGAGGGAGCGAGTAGGTGGCCGCGAGGCGGCCATGAAGATCGCTTTCCGGACCGGCGGCGTCGTCGGCTTCCTCACCGTCGGCCTCGGCCTCTTCGGTGCCGCGCTGGTCGTCCTCGTCTACCGGGGTGACGCGCCGACCGTGCTGGAGGGCTTCGGCTTCGGCGCCGCGCTGCTCGCGATGTTCATGCGGGTCGGCGGCGGCATCTTCACCAAGGCCGCCGACGTCGGTGCCGACCTGGTCGGCAAGGTCGAGCAGGGCATCCCCGAGGATGACCCACGCAACGCCGCCACCATCGCCGACAACGTGGGCGACAACGTCGGTGACTGCGCCGGCATGGCCGCCGACCTGTTCGAGTCGTACGCGGTGACGCTGGTCGCCGCACTGATCCTCGGCCGCGCCGCGTTCGGCGAGGAGGGCCTGGTCTTCCCGCTGATCATCTCCACCATCGGCGTGCTGGTCGCGATCTTCGGGGTCTTCATCACCCGGCTGCGAGCGTCCGACCGCAACGCCCTGACCGCGATCAACCGAGCCTTCTACATCTCGGCGGTGCTCTCCGCGGTGCTGGTGGCGATCGCCGCCTTCGCGTACCTCCCGGCGACCTTCGGCGAGTTCGACGGTGGCCTCACCGAAGCCACCGGCAACCCGCGGTTCGTGGCCATCGGCGCGGTGGTGATCGGTATCGTGCTGGCCGCCGCGATCCAGGCGCTGACCGGCTACTTCACCGAGACCAACCGGCGACCGGTGCAGGACATCGGCAAGAGTTCGCAGACCGGTGCTGCCACCGTCATCCTGGCCGGCATCAGCATCGGCCTGGAGTCGGCCGTCTACTCGGCGCTGCTGATCGGCGCCGGTGTCTTCGGCGCGTTCCTGCTCGGCGGCAGTTCCATCACGCTGTCGCTGTTCGCGGTGGCACTGGCCGGCACCGGCCTGCTCACCACCGTCGGTGTGATCGTCGCGATGGACACCTTCGGGCCGATCTCCGACAACGCCCAGGGCATCGCCGAGATGTCCGGTGACATCGACGAGCACGGCGCCAAGACGCTCACCGAGTTGGACGCGGTCGGCAACACCACCAAGGCGATCACCAAGGGCATCGCGATCGCCACGGCGGTGCTCGCCGCGACCGCGCTGTTCGGCTCTTACACCGACTCGCTCACCAGCGCGTACGCGACGGCTGGCGTGAACGACGTCGGCAACGAGATCCTCAACGCGCTGAACGTGGCGAACCCGCGCAACCTGGTCGGCCTGATCATCGGGGCGGCGGTGGTCTTCCTCTTCTCCGGGCTGGCCATCAACGCGGTGTCCCGCTCGGCCGGCGCCGTGGTCATGGAGGTCCGGCGGCAGTTCCGTGAACTGCCCGGCATCATGGACGGCACCCAGCGTCCGGAGTACGGCAAGGTCGTCGACATCTGCACCCGGGACGCGCAGCGTGAGCTGCTGACCCCCGGCCTGCTCGCCATCCTGGCGCCGATCGCGGTCGGCTTCGGCCTCGGGCCCGGCGCGCTCGCGGCGTACCTGGCCGGTGCGATCGGTGCCGGCACCCTGATGGCGGTGTTCCTGTCCAACTCCGGTGGGGCCTGGGACAACGCCAAGAAGCTGGTCGAGGACGGCGCGTACGGCGGCAAGGGCTCCGAGTCGCACGCCGCGACGGTCATCGGCGACACCGTCGGTGACCCGTTCAAGGACACCGCCGGTCCGGCGATCAACCCGCTGATCAAGGTGATGAACCTGGTCTCGCTGCTGATCGCTCCCGCCGTGGTGGCGTGGAGCGTCGGCGATGAGCGCAACGTCGGCCTGCGGGTCGGCATCGCCCTGGTGGCGACGCTGATCATCGTGGCGTCGGTGGTGTTCAGCAAGCGCAAGGGCATCGCGATGTCCGACTCCGACGCCGACGGCAACACCGGCGCCGGCAGCACCGACCACCGCCCGGAGACGGTCAACGCCTGACCCGTCAACGGCCCAGGGTCCCCGGTCGACGTCCGCGTCGGCCGGGGACCCCGGCCGTCCGGACCGGTGCCACACCTGGCCAAAGGCCGTACGCTGCAACGCATGCGTACGTGCCGGGCGTCTGCCGCCGGAAAGCTCACGGTGGTCCTGGCCACGATCGTCGTCGTGCTCGCCGGTTGCGGCGGGGGTCCCAGCCCGCGGGCCTGGGCGGCCTCGGTCTGCGGCGCGCTCACCCCGTGGCGTTCCGAGATCAGCAAGTTGACCAGCAGCACCGACGAGCAGATGACCGCGCAGACCACGCCAGCGCAGGCCAAGGAGAACCTGGTGCGGCTCTTCGGTGGGGCCGAGAAGGCCAGCGAGACCGCCCGCCGCAAGGTGGAGCAGGCGGGCGTCCCGGAGACCGACAACGGCGAGGCGATCTCCGCCGGTTTCCGCAGCTCACTGGGGAAGATGCGGGACGCCTACGGCCGCGCCCGGGACACCATCGACGGGTTGGGCACCGGCGAGCCGACCGCCTTTTACGACGGCGTGCGGGCCGCGGTGGAGACCCTCAACAAGGAGTACGACGCCAGCGCGCTGGACACCAGCAAGCTCAACTCCGAGGAGTTGAAACAAGCCTTCGACGAGGTGCCGGAGTGTCGCTGAGCGGGGTCGGTGACACCGGGAAGGCAGAGCCGCCCCCGGCGCTGTTTCCCGCGCCCGAGTCGGACGCGCCCGCACCCGCGCGGCGGCGCGGCGGCCAGCCCCAGAATGGTCCACCCCGCAACGGCTCAGCTCAGGGTGACGACGCGGGGCGACAACTTGTCTTCTTCGGCGCGGAGGCGGCCGAGCCGACGGTCGCCGACCTGGCCGGGTTGCTCGCCGGACCGGGCGAGGTGGTCCGGATGGGGGGCACCGCCCGTCTCTCGGTGCAGGTGGACGCCGCGTGGCGGGTGCACGTGCTCGTCGCCGAACTGGCGGTGCGCGGGCTCGCGGCGAGCTGGGAGCCGACCGAGGGCGAGCGACACGCCGTCCGTACGTCGTACACCCGGGTGTTGAAACCGCTCGCGGCTGCGTGGCTGCACAGTTCGGCGAAACGCCCGCCGGCCACCTTTCATCTGACCGGCCGGCGGCTGCGGCTGTGGCTCGCCGCCGCCGGGACGCCGGAGCCTCCGGATGCCTGTCTGCTGCGGCTCGGCGCGAACGACCAGGAGTGCTGGGAGCCAATCGGGGTGGCGCTCGCCGCCGCCGGGCTCGCCGGCACGCTCCTGAGCCCGAACGAGGGTGGCCCCGCCTACCGGATCACCGGCCGCCGCCGGCTCGCCCGGCTGGCCGAGCTGGTCGGCGAGCCCCCCAAAGCGGCACCGCCAGAAGCCTGGCCGTCCTAACCCCGCCCTGCCTCGATCTTGCCTCGCCCCCGCCCCGCCCCGCCCCGTCGATCTTGGAGTTGTGGTGGTGGACGTACTTCTCGTCGGGGGTGAAAACGCCCACCACAAGCCCATGATCGACGGGGGCGGGGCGTGGGCGGTGCGCGCACTTCCGGTGTCCGGTCCCGGACAGCTGGCGGGTTGATCCAGGCGGAAAACGGGCGGGTCGGACCTCCGCCGTCAGTCCGCCATCGTCACAGTGACCCGCTTCGAGCCCTACCCACGGTGTACGGTGGCGCCGTCCGGCAGTGCCGAACGCGGCGAGGCGGCGTCCACCGCCGCGTTGAAGCGGATTGCGGCCCGCGAAACCCGAAACGCGGGCGGCGCGTTACGTTGGACATCCGGACCGCCGGTGCGACGGCGGGGGTCGAAAGCGGTCGCTGTCCGGGCGCCGGAAGGCCACGAGCAGGAGTGAGGTCGGGGAGAGACGTGCCAAGCGAAGCTGGAACCACCCGTCTGGTCATCGTCGAGTCACCGGCGAAGGCCAAGACGATCTCGGGCTACCTTGGCCCGGGGTACGTCGTGGAGGCCAGCTTCGGTCACGTCCGCGACCTGCCGCGCAACGCCGCCGATGTGCCGGCCAAATACAAGAAGGAGCCCTGGGCCCGTCTCGGGGTGGACGTGGACAACGGCTTCCAGGCGCTCTACGTCGTCTCCGCCGACCGCAGGCAGCAGATCAGCAAGCTTGTGAAGCTGGCCAAGGAAGTCGACGAGATCTTCCTGGCGACGGATGAGGACCGCGAGGGCGAGGCGATCGCCTGGCACCTGGTCGAGACGCTCAAGCCCAAGGTCCCGGTCAAGCGGATGGTCTTCCACGAGATCACCAAGCCGGCGATCCAGGCGGCCGTGGCCAACCCCCGGGAGATCGACCGCGACCTGGTCGACGCCCAGGAGGCCCGGCGGATCCTCGACCGGCTGTACGGCTACGAGGTCTCCCCGGTGCTGTGGAAGAAGGTCATGCCGAGGCTCTCGGCCGGCCGGGTGCAGTCCGTGGCGACCCGCATCGTGGTCGAGCGGGAGCGGCAGCGGATGGCTTTCCGCACCGCCGAATACTGGGACATCCTGGCCACCCTCGCCGTGGCCAACGCCGGCGAGGGGCCGCGCGCCTTCAACGCCACCCTGATCGCGTTGAACGGCGACCGGATCGCCACCGGTAAGGACTTCGAGCCGACCACCGGTCGGGTCCGGGCCGGCGCCGGGGTGGTCCACCTCGACGAGAGTGGTGCCCGGGGTCTCGCGGCCCGACTCGACGGACGGCCGTTCACCGTCACCCGGGTCGAGGAGAAGCCCTACCGTCGCCGCCCGTACGCGCCGTTCATCACCTCGACCCTCCAGCAGGAGGCGGCCCGCAAGCTGCGCCTGTCCTCGCAGCAGACGATGCGCACCGCGCAGCGGCTGTACGAGAACGGCTACATCACCTATATGCGTACCGACTCGGTGAACCTGTCGGAGACCGCCATCTCGGCGGCCCGCCGGCAGATCGTCGAGCTGTACGGCGAGCGCAGTGTGCCGCCGGAGCCGCGTCGCTACACCGGCAAGGTGAAGAACGCGCAGGAGGCACACGAGGCGATCCGCCCGGCGGGGGACAACTTCCGCACCCCGGGTGAGGTGGCCAAGGAGCTGTCGACCGAGGAGTTCAAGCTCTACGAGCTGATCTGGCGGCGGACGATCGCCTCGCAGATGACCGACGCGGTCGGCTCCAGCGTCTCGGTGCGGATCCGGGCGGTCTCCACCTCCCAGGAGGAAGCCGACTTCGGCGCGACCGGCAAGACGATCACGGACCCGGGCTTCCTGCGCGCGTACGTCGAGTCCAGCGACGACGAGAACGCCGAGGCCGAGGACGCCGAGCGCCGGCTGCCGACCCTGGTCAAGGACCAGCCGCTGACCGCCGACGAGCTGGCCGCGCAGGGCCACCACACCCAGCCGCCGTCGCGCTACACCGAAGCGTCGCTGGTCAAGGCCCTGGAAGAGCTGGGCATCGGCCGCCCGTCGACCTACGCGTCGATCATGCAGACGATCCAGGACCGGGGGTACGTCACCAAGCGCGGCCAGGCGATGATCCCGACCTTCCTGGCCTTCGCGGTGATCGGGCTGATGGAGCGGCACTACCCCCGCCTCATCGACTACGACTTCACCGCCACCATGGAAAACGAGCTGGACGAGATCGCCGGCGGTGACCACGCCGCTGTCGACTTCCTCACCGCGTTCTACTTCGGCAGCTCCAACGGTGCCGGCGACCAGGACATCGCCCGCTCCGGTGGGCTCAAGAAGCTGGTCACCGAGAACCTCAGCGACATCGACGCCCGCAGCGTCAACTCCATCCCGCTCTTCACCGACGACGACGGCCGCGAGGTCGTGGTGCGCGTCGGCCGGTACGGGCCGTACCTGCAACGGGAACTGCCCGGCGGCGAGCAGCCGGCACCGGCTGGCGAGGGCGAGGAGGGCGGCTCCCAGGGTGACCGGGCGCCGATCCCGGAGGGCCTGGCCCCGGACGAGCTGACGCCGGAGAAGGTGCACGAGCTGTTCCTCGGCGGCAGCGGCGAGCGCAAGCTCGGCGACGACCCGGCGACCGGCGAGCCGATCGTGCTCAAGTCCGGCCGGTTCGGCCCGTACGTGTCCAGCGGTGAGCGGAAGTCGTCGCTCCTGCGGACGCAGACGCCGGACTCGCTGACCCTGGAGGAGGCGCTCAAGCTGCTCAGCCTTCCCCGGCTGATCGGTGTCGCGCCGGACGGCGTCGAGGTCTTCGCCAACAACGGCCGCTACGGCCCGTACGTCAAGCAGGGTGAGGAGTTCCGTTCGCTGGACTCCGAGGACAAGATGTTCACCGTCACGCTGGACGAGGCGCTGGCTCTGCTGGCCGCCCCGAAGGCACGTGGACGGCGGGCGGCGGCACCGCCACTGCGCGAGATGGGCGTGGACCCGGCGACCGAGAAGCCGATGGTCATCAAGGACGGTCGGTTCGGCCCGTACGTCACCGACGGGGAGTTCAACGCGTCGCTGCGGCGCGGGCAGACTCCCGAGGCGCTGACCATCGAGGAAGCATCCGAGATGCTGGCCGAGAAGCGGGCGAAGGGCCCGGCGCCGAAGAAGAAGGCGGCGGCGAAGAAGGCCCCCGCCAAGAAGGCCACGGCGACGAAGAAGACGGCCGCTGCCAGCAAGTCCACGGCCGCGAAGAAGACCACGACGGCCAAGGCGACGACCACCAAGGCGGCGGCCAAGAAGGCCCCGGCGAAGAAGGCCGCCCCGCGCAAGGCGGCCACCAGCACGGAGTGACCCCGCGCCAAGTCCGCTCACCCCTGACCGAAGATCCACTCGCTTCCCGGGAAATCGGGGTATCCGAAGCATGCTGATACCCCGACTTCCGGGAAGCCGAGTCGATCAAACGCACCCGGCTGGCCGTCAGACTCCGAGGACGTAAGTCAGGTGCGGGTTGGTGAAGACCCGGTGCGGGTCCAGCCGGTCGCGGACGGCCTGGAAGTCCGCGAAGCGGGGGTACGCGTCGGCCAGCGAGGCGGCGTCGCGGTAGTGCAGCTTGCCCCAGTGCGGACGACCGCCCAGCTCGGCGGCCACCTTCTCGAAGGCCTGGAAGTACGGCTCGTACGGCATGCCGACGTACTGGTGCACGGCGATGTAGGCGTTGTCCCGCCCGTAGCCGTGGGAGAGCCAGATGTCGTCGGCGGCGGTGAATCGCACCTCCACCGGGAAGAGCACCTTGAACGGCAGCCCGTCCACGATCCGCCGGAGGGCGGCGAGCGCTTCGGGCAGCGCCTCGCGGGGCAGGCCGTACTCCATCTCCACGAAGCGGACCCGGCGCGGGGTGCAGAACACCCGGTCGGAGCGGCCGGTGTAGTGGCGTTCGGTCAGGGCGCGGGCGGAGACCGCGCTGATTCCCGGTGCCAGCGCGGGCATGGCCCGGCCGAGTCGGCAGGCGCCCGCGAAGACGGTGTTGGACAGGAAGTCGTCGTCCAACCAGCCGCGCCAGCGGGGCAGTGGCCGGTCGTTGGCGGGGACCCGGTCGTTGGTCTTGACCTGCACCCGGGAGGTGTAGGGGAACCAGTAGAACTCGACGTGGTCGTGCCCGCCGATCAGGGTGGGCAGGTCGCCGAGCACGTCGGCCATCTCGGCCGGGCGTTCGTGGGCGTGCAGGACGAAGGCGTCCACGCAGCGCAGGGTGACCTCGACCAGGACGCCGAGCGCGCCGAGTGACACCCGTGCGGCGGCGAGGACGTCGGGGTTCTCGTCGGCGGAGCAGCGCAGCACCTCGCCGGTGCCGGTGACCAGGGTGATCGCCTCGACGAAGGTGGACAGGCACCCGTAGTCAGCGCCGGTGCCGTGGGTGCCCGTGGAGATCGCCCCGGCGACGGTCTGGGCGTCGATGTCCCCGAGGTTGGGCAGCGCGAGGCCGTGCCGGGCGAGCAGGCCGTTGAGCGCGTGCAGAGTCATTCCGGCCGGTACGGTGACCAGTCGGTGGGCGACGTCGACGCTGACGGTGCTGTCCAGCTCGGACAATTCCATCCGGCGGTCGTCGGCGAGCGCGACCGCGGTGAAGGAGTGGCCGCTGCCGGTGACCCGGATCCGACCGCCGTCGGCCGCGACCGATCGGACAGCTTCCGCGACCTCGGTCGGCGAGCCGGGGCGCAGGATGGCGGTGGCGCTGCCACGCTGGTTGCCGGCCCAGTTGGACCATTTGGCGGTGAGCGATGCGGTGCCGGCCATGCGCGCTCCTCATTCATGAATATGAACTGACTTCATATCAGGAACGTTCTAGCTGGTAAATACCGCAATTGCGATCCGCTCGTTGTACCGGTAGTCACGGACTCGTGACGTGGAGATATGTTCATCCGTCGAAGGGGGGTGGCGCCGAGTGTCCACACCAGCCGCCACGACCGGGCCGCTGCGCCGCGTACCGGTGCAGGGTCGAAGTGTCGCGCGGGTACAGCGCATGTTGGATGCCTGCGCCGAACTCGTCGACGAGGTGGGGTACGAGGGGCTGACCACGACCCTGCTCGCCGAACGAGCCGAAGTGGCGATCGGGTCGGTTTACCAGTTCTTTCCGGACAAACGGGCGATCGTGCAGGCGTTGACCCTGCGCACCATGGAGTCCTACCTCCAGCGCCTCGACGAGCGGTTCGCCTCGGACGAGATGACCCACTGGTGGGACGGCGTCGACGCGGGGATCGACGAGTACATCACGATGCACCGCACCGTGCCCGGCTTCCGTACCCTGCACTTCGGCGACGTGGTCGACCTGCACCTGCTCGACGAGCAGCGGGACAACAACGGCGTGATCGCCGACCAGTTGGCCCGGGTGCTCACCGAACGTTTCGGGCTCACCGACGTACCGAAGCTGCGCTTCGTCCTGGAGATCGCGGTCGAGGCCGCGGACGCGCTGATCAAGCTCGCGTTCCGGCGCAGGTCCGACGGCGACGAGCGGGTGCTGCTCGAGGCGAAGGCACTGATCCGGGAGTACCTGCATCGCCAGGTCGACGGCCCGGACAGCGGTCGGGTCGCCGCCGAGCAACCGGTCGAGGTGGCCCAGCCCGCCTGACTCGTGTCGGCCGGCCCGGGGCGGGCGGCGGGTCAGAGGAACGCCTGCCCCTCACCCCGGTAGGTCGGGACGGTCGCCACCACCGCGTCCCCCTCGACCAGGTGCAGCTCGTTGACCCGTTCACACAGCTCACCAGCCTTGGCGTGCCGGAACCACACCCGGTCGCCGACCTGGAGGGTGGCCGCGGCCGCGCCGGACAACGGGGTCTGCACCTCGCCGGCGCCCTCGCTGCCGACCAGCTTGAGCCCGGCCGGCAACCACGGTCGGGGCAACCGGCTGTCGGCGGCCGGGCCGGAGGCGATCCAGCCGCCGCCGAGCACCGTCGCCAACTCCGGCGTCGGCCGGCGGACCACCGCGCAGGCGAAGAACGCCGCCGGGGTGGGCCGCCAGGCGCGGTACGCGTCGAACAGTGTCGGCCCGTACAGGCCCGATCCCGCGGTGACCTCGGTGACCGCGGGATCGGCGCTGGTCGCCGCCACGCTGCCGGTGCCGCCGCCGTTGACGAACTCCAGGTCGGCGTGCTCGCGTACCGCGGCCACCGCCGCACCCCGGCGGGCCAGCAACTCGCGGTACGACCCGCGCTGGGCCAGCCTGATCGCGCCCGCCAGCAGCGTCTGCCCCGGCGGCGCGTCACCCAGGCCGGCGATCTGCGCCTCGTACGACATGAGCCCGACCAGCCGGAAGCCCGGCCGCCCGGCGACGGTGGCGGCGAGCGCGGCGGCCGCCCGTGCGCTGTGCACCGGTGAGCGGCGGACGCCGACGTGCACCCGCCCGCGCATCGGCCGCCAGGAGGCGTCCAGATCCAGGCAGAGCCGCAGCTCGGCGCGCTGCCCGGGGGCGCGCACGTCGTCGATCAGGTCGAGCTGCCCGGTGCCGTCGATCATCAGGGTGATCGCGGCGGCCAGAGCCGGGTCGGCGGCCAGCTCGGCGAGTGCCGCCCGGTCCACGCTCGGGTACGCGACCAGCACGTCGTCGCTGACACCGGCACGGACCAGCCAGATCGCCTCGGGCAGGGTGAACGCCATCACTCCCCGCCAGCCGGGTCGGGCGAGCGCCCGGTTGATCAACTCTCGGGAGCGGACCGACTTGCTCGCCAGCCGGACCGGTTTGCCGGCGGCGCGGTCGGCCAGGGCGGCCGAGTTGGCGTCGAAGGCAGTGAGATCGACCACCGCGTACGGCGGGTCGAGGTGTGCGGTCGCCCGATCCAGGCGCTCGCGAAGTTTGTCGCTTTCGATGGCCACGTATGCACGCTAACTGTCCGACGGAGAATGCGAAATACCCTCGCGTACGTCCGGGCTGCGGCCGGTACCTCCGGCGGCCTAGGCTCAGCGAGCAGGAGAATGTCGCCCGTGGGGTGGCCCCCCACCGGGTCTAGAGTGTTCCACCGGAGGTGCCCAGCGATGGGCCGGCACGTGGAGGTACGGCCATCGAAAGCCAGAACAGCGGCGAGTCGCCCGGCGTGTCGCGCTCGGGCGACCAGTCGGGCAACGCCGCCAAGCAGCCCAACGGCGGTCAGGTTGATCCGTCCGGTTATGCCGCGATCCGCTCCGTGCTGCGCATCCGGCCGTTCCGGCGGCTCTGGATCGTGCTCGGCGCGGCCTCCTTCGGTGACTGGCTCGGCCTGCTGGCCACCGCCCTCTTCGCCGCCTCGCAGGTGCAGGGCAGCACCGCCCAGGGCGCCGCGTTCGGTGGGGTCACCGCGATCCGGCTGCTGCCCGCGCTGGTGCTCGGCCCGGTGGCCGGCGTCTTCGCCGACCGGTTCGACCGGCGCTGGACGATGGTCATCTGTGACCTGCTGCGCTTCGTGCTCTTCGCCTCCATTCCGCTCTACGCCCTCTCCGGCGCCCCGGGCGGCCTGGTGGTCGGCTGGGCGCTGATCGCCACCTTCCTGATCGAGTCGCTCACCCTGCTCTGGATTCCGGCCAAGGAGGCCGCGGTCCCCAACCTGATCCCGCGGTCCCGGCTGGAGGCGGCCAACCAGCTCACCCTGATCACCACGTACGGCCTCACCCCGATCGCCGCCGCCATCGGCCTGGCCGTGCTCGACCGTGGCGTCCGTGGTGCCGTCGGCGGCGACCTGCCCTCCTGGGCCGAGCCGGCCCAGCTCGCGCTCTGGATCAACTCCTTCTCCCGGCTCGCCACCGCACTGGTGGTGGCATTCGGGATCAAGGAGATCAGCGAGGCGCAGCGCGGTGAGGCCGAGCGTTCCGAGCAGAGCATGTTCCGGCAGTTCTCCGAGGGCTGGAAGTACATCGGCGAGACCCCGCTCGTCCGTGGCCTGGTGCTGGGCATCTTCGGCGCGTTCGCCGGTGGCGGCATCGTGGTCGGCACGGCCAAGTTCTTCGCCAACTCGCTGGGCGCCGGCGACGCCGCGTTCTCGCTGCTCTTCGGCGCTATCTTCTTCGGTCTGGCGCTCGGCATCGGGCTCGGCCCGATGGTCGTCAAGGAGATGTCCCGGCGCCGCTGGTTCGGCATGAGCATCGTGCTGGCCAGCGCCGCGGTGATGACCCTCGCCTTCGCCATCCACCTGTCCATGGCGATCGTCGGCGCGGTGCTGGTCGGCGCCGGCGCCGGCATGGCCTTCCTGGCCGGCACCACGCTGCTGGGCGGCGAGGTGGCCGACGAGGTGCGCGGCCGGGTCTTCGCGGTGGTGCAGATCGGCACCCGGCTGGTGCTGATCCTGGCCATCGGGCTGAGCAGCGTGCTGGTCGGCGTCGGCGGCTCCCGCAAGCTGACCATCGCCGACCTCGGCATCTCCGTGTCCTCCACCCGACTGCTGCTGCTCGCCGCCGGTGCCGCCGGCATCTTCGCCGGGATCAGCGCCTTCGGCCAGATGGACGACAAGAAGGGCGTGCCGGTCCTCGCCGACCTCTGGGGATCCATCCGGGGCCGTCCGCTGATGCCGGCCGAGCCGTTCGTCTCCGCCGGGCTCTTCGTGGTCTTCGAGGGTGGCGAGGGCGCGGGCAAGTCCACCCAGCTCACCGCGCTCGCCGAGCGGCTGCGCGGCCACGGACGCGAGGTCGTGGTCACCCGCGAGCCGGGTGCGACCGGCGTCGGCCGACGGATCCGGTCTCTCGTGCTGGACACCTCGGGCGACGACGCGCCGTCACCGCGCGCCGAGGCGCTGCTCTACGCCGCCGACCGGGCACACCACGTGGCCACCGTCGTCCGGCCCGCCCTGGTCCGGGGTGGCGTGGTGATCAGCGACCGGTACGTCGACTCGTCCCTGGCGTACCAGGGCGCGGGGCGGACACTCCCGGTCGACGAGGTGTCCTGGCTGTCCTCGTGGGCCACCGGCGGGCTCAAGCCCGACCTGGTGGTGCTGCTCGACGTCGAGCCGAAGACCGGCCTGTCCCGGGTGGCCTCACGCAACACCGGCACCGACCGGCTGGAGGCCGAGTCGGTCGCCTTCCACGAGCGAGTCCGGTACGCGTTCCTGGACCTCGCCGCCGCCGACCCGAAGCGCTACCTGGTGCTCGACGCGTCCCGGTCGGTCGAGGAGATCAACCGGCAGGTGGTCCGCCGTGTCGAGGAGATGCTCGGCAAGCCGGGTGGCATCGTGCACCCCCGGCCGGCGCAGGGCCCGGACACGTCGGTGCAGCCTGAGTTATCCGACGCGGAGCTGGTGACGATGGAGCACAAGACCTGATGCCGGACGTCTTCGCCGACCTGGTTGGTCAGGACGAGGCGGTGACCGAGCTGCGCCGGGCCGCCGCCGCGGCGGCCGCCGTGCTGCGCGCGGGTGCGGTCGACCGGGCACCCGCGCTGGTCGCCGCAGGCCCTGCCAGCGCTGCCGAGCCCGCGAGCGCGCCCGCCGAGGTGGACCCGTCCACCGGGATGACGCACGCCTGGATCTTCACCGGCCCGCCCGGCTCCGGTCGCTCGGTCGCCGCGCGGGCGTTCGCCGCCGCACTCCAGTGCGTGCACGGCACCGGCTGCGGCGAGTGCCCCGGCTGCCGCACCACGATGGGCGGCACGCACGCCGACGTCCGACTGGTGGTGCCGGAGGGGCTCTCCATCGGCGTCGGTGAGATGCGCGCGCTGGTGCTCCGCGCGGCCAGCACCCCGTCCGGCGGGCGCTGGCAGGTGGTGGTCATCGAGGACGCCGACCGGCTCACCGAGGCCGCCGGCAACGCGCTGCTCAAGGCGATCGAGGAGCCTCCGCCGCGTACGGTCTTCCTGCTCTGCGCCCCATCCACCCACCCGGACGACATCTCGGTGACCATCCGGTCGCGCTGTCGGGTCGTACCCCTGCGGCAGCCGCCGGCCACCGCGGTGGCCGAGGTGCTGGTCCGTCGGGACGGCATCGCGCCCGACGTGGCGCAGTGGGCGGCGGCGGCCGCGCAGGGGCACGTGGGCCGGGCCCGCCGCCTGGCCCGCGACCCGGAGGCCCGCAAGCGGCGCGAGGCGGTGCTCGCGGTGCCGCGCCGGCTGACCGGTGTCGGCGCGGCGTTCGACGCGGCGTCCGCGCTGATCGAGGCAGCCGAGGCGGAGGCCGAGGCCTCGGTCACCGAATCCGACACGACCGAGCGGGCGGCGCTGGAGACCGCGCTCGGCGCGGGCGGCACCGGGCGGGGCGCGTCCGGCGCGATCCGGGGTGCCGCCGGCCAGCTCAAGGAGCTGGAGAAGCGGCAGAAGTCGCGGGCCACCCGGGCCCAGCGGGACGCCCTGGACCGGGCGCTGGTCGACCTGGCGGGCTTCTATCGGGACGCGCTCACCATGGCGCTGCGCGCGCCCGTCGCCCCGGTGCACACCGACACCGCCGCGCTGGCCGGCGCTGGCGCTCAGAAGTGGGACGCCGAGGGGTCGCTGCGGCGGTTGGAGGCCGTGCTCGCCTGCCGAGCGGCGATCGAGGCGAACGTCAAACCGCGGATCGCGGTCGAGGCGATGATGCTCGCCCTCTGGAAGGGCTGACCCGCACCCTCGGAGGCCCTGGTCCCGCTCGCCGGACTGGTCATCCACAGGCATCGACACACGCAATTGCTGTGCGGTACGGTCCGGTGTGCCGTGGTGACGGTGGCAGCACGCTGAGTGAGGGATCACCGGGAGGAGTCGGCCGATGCCGCGGGGGGAGATCGACGAAGCCTGGATCGAGGAGGCGGTGCGGCGCTACCGCCGGATCGAGTCGCTCCAGGCCGAGTTCGACCAGGCGGTGTCCACCGTCGAGGTGACCGTCCGGTCGCCGGACGGTCTGGTCGAGGTGGTGGTCACCGCTGGTGGGCGGATCACCGACGTCCGCTTCCTCGGGCCGCTGCACACCCGCAGCCCTCGGGATGTGGCCGGCTCCGTGCAGGCCGCGGTCACCGCGGCGGCCGATGCCGCCGAGTGGGCCCGGGAAAAGCTGCACAACGAGACGTTCGCCGCCTACCGACCGCTCGCGGGAGCCTGAGATGGACACACTGCGCGCGCTCTCCGCCCGGCTGGACGAGGCGAGCGCCACGCTCACCGCTGTTTCGCACACCGTCACCGCCACCGACCCGGCCCAGGCCGCGTTCGGCACCGACGCCCCGGGTCGCCCCGGCGAGATCGGTCGCGCGCTGCACCGGCAGTGGACCACCGCCACCGACGATCGGGCCCGCGAGGCCCGCGCCGCCGCCGGTCGACTGTCCGCCGCCGCCGCGGCGGTGCGGGAGGCCGCCGACCGCTATGCCGAAGTCGACCGGGCGGCCCGCCGCCGGCTCGTCGGGGAGCCCTGATGGACGCGCTGGACCGGCTCGCCGAGCCCGGCCTCGACCTGCTGCGCCGGGTGGACGCGCTGATCGCCGCGGGTGTCCCCGAGGGGCACCGGGTCTGGCCGCTGCTGCGCCGGATGCAGGTGCTGCCGGGCGACGCCGTCCGCAGCTTCCTCGACCTTCATCCCGCGCCGCTCGCTGGCGCCGGGCACGCGGTGCGCCGGCTGGTCCGGGGGTACGACGACGTCTCCGCCGCGCTCACCGACGGGCTGCTCTGGTCCGGTCCGGCCGCCACCGCGTACGGGCAGCAGCGGGCGGCGCTGCTGCGTCACCTCGACGAGGGGCCGGACAGCCTGGTCGGGCGACTCGAATCGACGGCCGGCTACGCCGACGCGCTAGCCGACTGGGTGGAGGGGAGCCGTCTCGCGCTGGCCCGGACGCTGGCCGACGTGCTCCGCTCGGCCGAGGCGGTCGCCGTGGTCGCCGCCACCGCCGCCGGTGTGTCGACGCGCCCCGGGCCGATCGGGCCCGGTGTGGCCGACGCTGCCGAGATCGGCGCGCGGGTGCTGGCGGTGCTGTGCGTCGCGTACGACGGGGCGGAGACGCTGCTGCGTCAGTGGGCGCCGAGTCTCGCCGAGGCGGCGTGGCGACCGCCGGTGGACGGGCGACCCCGTTACGACCAGCCCACCCGGGTCGGCTGGTAGCCAGATCCCCCGGCGGGGGGGGTCACCAGGTCCCGGACAGGCCACGGCGTCGCTCGTGGGCGCCTGACCTGAGCCGGCCCCACGGCGACGCCGTGGTCTTCCCCCTGCACCCCCCGCAGGTATGCCTCCACTCAACGCCTCCGGGGTGCGTCTTGTCTCGTGCCCGGGCCCGGAATCAACCGTCCGGTCGAGGAGCAACGGCACGACGGGCCGCCCGGCAATAGGTCAAGTCGACGGTCGTGAATGGCAGCGGGGCGTAGTCGTCCGGCGACGGCCGACGTGCCCCTCGGCCCGGGGCCGTCGTAGGGTGGGGGTATGGGCATGCTCTGCGCGGTCAGTTTCAACCGGTACGGGCGCCTCTACTACCTCGACCCGGGCGAGTTGCGCCCACAGGTGGGCGACAAGGTGCTGGTGCCCACCGACGACGGGCCCGAGGTGGCGGAGTGCGTGTGGGCCGCCCAGTGGGTCACCGAGGAGACCGACGGCTTCCCCCGCCTGGTGGGCCTGGCCGTCGACGACGACCTGCGCCGGGACGAGGCGCTGCGTCGCCGCAAGGCCGAGGCCAAGGTCGCCGCAAAACGGCTGATCCGCTCGCACGGCCTGCCGATGAAGGTGGTGGCCGTCGACCACGTGCTCGGCTCCGCCGAGGGTGGCGGCGAGCGCAGCACCGTCTACTTCACCGCGCCGCACCGGGTGGACTTCCGCTCCCTGGTCCGTGACCTCGGCGCCACCCTGCACTGTCGGGTCGAGCTGCGTCAGCTCTCCGCCCGCGACTCGGCGCGGGTGCAGGGCGGCATCGGCTCCTGCGGTCGGGACCTGTGCTGCGCCACGTTCCTCACCGACTTCGAGCCGGTGACCATCCGGATGGCGAAGGACCAGGACCTGCCGCTGAACCCGCTGCGCATCTCCGGCGCGTGCGGCCGGTTGATGTGCTGCCTGAAGTACGAACATCCGCTGTATGCCAGATTTGCCGAGTCTGCGCCGGCCATCGGCGCCCGCGTCGCCACCCCGGAAGGAGAGGGCCGTGTGGTCGGCCACAGCGTCCCGAGAGACGCGGTGACCGTCCGCCTGGACGCTGACGGTTCGCGTTCGATGTGCTCCCGCGCCGACGTCTGCGGTTCCCGCCGCGCCTACGAAAGCAGTGACCAGTTGGGCCCGGAGGGTGCGGCGCGATGATCGGGGGTGCCTCCTCGCTCACGGTCGCAAATCCTTGCGATGACCGAGCGGCCAGGAGGGACAGCATTCGTCTCACCTCGCTGGTTGGCATCCGGCGATGGGCCTGAGGAACTACCTGATCGAAGGCGTCTCCGGCACCGGCAAGACCTCGGTCTGCAAAGAACTGCAGCGGCGCGGCTAAGACCCCGTCAATGGTGACCGAGAACTGGCTTACCAAGGCGACCCGGAGACTGGTGAGCCGCTGGACGGGCGCGGGCACGAGCACCACATCTGGCGCGTGGACGACTGGGACATCGTGAATCGGCGGCTTGACGGGCGACCGGAAGACGAGTGGGGCGGAAGACCGGCCGAACGCGAGCTCATCAGGTGATTTCATCGAACCAGGGAAGGGATCCCGAAAAGCGGCACCATAATCGACGCAGCCAGGCCTCGCGCGAGCGTCGTCGACACAATCCTTCGTCAGGTAATGCTGTCTCCGGCCAAGATTTGAACACGCGACACGGGGCGGGGTGCGTTACCGCAACCCGCCCCGCGCCAGATCAGAGTTCCCGGTAATAGACGGCTACTGGCAGTGCGGTGCAACCGAGCGTTTCGTAGAGAGCTCGGGCGGGCGCGTGGAATCCGTCGCCACCCGTGCCGATCGTGACGACCTCAGCCCCGAGTCCGCGCATCGCGCTGAACGCGTGTTCGCACAGCCTGGTACCCGCCCCCTGCTGGCGGTGCCTCGCGGACACGGCGAGGATCGTGATGCTGGCATTTCTCCGCAACGGCTCCACCGACCAGGCCACGTAGCCGGCGATGGTGTCGTCGAACTCAGCGACCGCGACGTATCGGTGCTGATCGGGGTCGTGCAGCTCGGCGACTTGCTGGACATAGTCCTCGCGCCAGCAACCGTGCTGGTTCGCGAAGACCAACTCGCCGACAAGAGGTCGGAAAGAGTCTTCGTAGAACGGCCCGAACGTCTCGATGGTCAATTCGGTGAGCTGGGCAAGGTCATGCTGAAGAAATGAGCGGATATGCATATCTGAGGTGCCTCTCAAGCTGAAGTGCTGAAGCCGACAAATCGGGCATCAGGCGGGTCAGCTAGCGGCCGGGAACGGCGGCGAGCCGACCCTCAGCGGCGGGTGCGCCAAGCAGCAAAGCAACTCATGGGCAGATCCTAACGGGCACCGCAACCGCATTTGTTTGTGCAGTGCGGCGGGATGGCAGGGTTAGTAATGCTTCCCGCGAAGTGAGAGCATCCGCTCTACCAGCGCTTCCAGGAGACCGCCCCGGCGGTCGGCAGCCGGGTCTCCACACCCGAGGGCGACGGCCGGGTGGTCGGCCACAGTGTTCCCCGCGACGCGGTGACGGTCCGGCTCGACGCCGACGGCTCCCGCTGCTCCTGGTCCCGCGCCTCCGTCTGCGCCCCCCGCCAGGCCCACGACCAGCACTACACCCCCTGACCCTGTCCCCACCCCTGTCCCCGTTGATCATGAAGTTATTGCCAACCAGACCGGCGTGTCGGGGCAACAACTTCATGGTCAACGGAAGGAGAGGGGAGGGGGTGCGGTTAGTGCAGGACCGTGGGGGGTTCGGGTAGGCGGGCGATCAGGCGGGTTTTCGGGGTCAGCCAGCTCTGGGTGGGGGACTGGTCGGGGTTCACCTGCCAGTCACGGGAGACCCGGTCCACCGCGATCGGATAGATCGTCAGCGTGCCGTCCGGGTCGATGCGCATCCGCAGGAACACCTTGGAGTCCTCGATGCCCTGCCCGGCGAAGAGTTCGTTGACGTTCACCCCGAACGACCCAGCCACCAACAGGTACGCCGCCACCAGCTGACTGGCCACCAGGCCGATCACCGGGCCGTAGAGAACTGCCGCGGCGACCGCCGGCAGCGGCCACGGCCAGTCGTAGAACGGCAGCGCCAACCACGCCCAGGTGCCGGCCGCCGCCAGGGCCACATGCGCCACGCCGTGACTGACACCGAGGATGCCGTGCCGTGCGTGGCGTTTGCCGCTCGCGCTGGGCGGCTTGGCGAACAGAATCGCCGCCAGCACCGTCACGAGCACCATCAACACCAGCGGAACGCTGAACAGCCGCTGATTGGTGCTGTCGGCCCAGTTCGCGGTGGCACCCGCCATGGCCAGCATGAGCAGGGTGTGCAGGGTCCCGAGCAGAGTGGTGAAGCCGGGATTGCGGAACGGCAACCGGGTGAAGATGCCCCAGCCGTAGCGCCGGGAGCGGGCCGCGTCCGGGTAGCGGGCCACCAGGTCGTACGGCTGGGCAGAGCTGGCCCGGCGGGCCAGCGTGTCCCGCGGTGGGACCTCGATGCGCTCGGGCAGCTTGTGCGTGGGGTAGAGATACGCCCCGCCGCCTCCGCACGTGATCAGTTGCCGGTCCGGCCCGGAATAGCGGGCGTAGTGGTGCAGGTCGCCGGAGAGCAGCAGCCGCACCCGTGCCCCGGTCGGGTCGATGATCGTCCGGATGAAGTAGTCGATCGAGTCGTACGCCGTGGGGTTGTCGGCCGCCTTGACCCAGGTCGGCGCCGGCGCCGCGATGATCACCTTCGACTCCGGGCCGAGCTGCCGGGCGACCTCGTCGAAGTAGGCCAACTGCGGGTCGTCGAGGTACGAGCCGGACTGGTCGTCCACGCCGAGAAGCCACCAGCCGGCGGGCAACTCCACCGCGAAGTACGACCGTGACTGCCCGGTGCGCCACCCGGCGAAGTTCCGGTCCCGGGAGCGGACGAACAGGCGCAGGAAAGCGGTGAGGCCGTCGTACCAGTCGTGGTTGCCCGGCACCGCGAAGAGCGTGGGCTTCTCGGGCGGTGCCACCGGAAGCGCGGCCTGGTACGGGCCCTTGCACCGGTCCTCGTACGAGGCGTAGGCCGCCGACGGGTACACCTGGTCGCCACCCATCACCAGGGTCTGCGCCCGGGCCAGCCGGTGCCCGTCCACCGTCAGCTCCGGCTGCGCCAGCAGGTACGCCACCGAGTACGTGGCGTTGAAGCCGTCGCCCAGGTCGGCCACATAGTCCAGCCACAGCCCACCGTCCGGCCCGACCTGGCGAAAGACGTCGTCGCCGAACGCGTTCTGCAACTCGCGTTTGTCCAGGTACGCCCCGAAGAGCACGGCCAGCAGCGTACGGATGCCGGTGCTGATCAGCAGGAACGGCGCCAGCCACGGCACCGGTTTGCGCGGTGTGAAGCCCAGCTCCAGCGGGTCGGTGCTACGCGGACGGTGGGCGGCACGTTCGCCACCCGGGGGGCGGGCAGGACGCTCCTGGTGGGGGGAATCGTCGCGTTCGTCGCTCACCCGCCGCAGCGTAGTCCCGCATTCGATCACCCGCTGTCTGGTAAACGGCTAGATGACGGCCGATGTCCGGTTGGCGACGGCGGGACTGCCAGGGGTATCCCGTTCGAGCGGAGGGCGGGTGGTGCCGTACACTTGCTGATCGTTGCCGCCTTAGCTCAGTCGGCTAGAGCGACGCACTCGTAATGCGTAGGTCGACGGTTCGATTCCGTCAGGCGGCTCGGTACAGAAGCCCAGGTCATCGGCCTGGGCTTCGCCGTTTCCCGAGGTCGACGACACCGCCACCGGCCGTGCCAGTCCGCAAATAGTCCGCATCCCGCGCCGCGACCGCCTCGTCCAGCCGGTTGGCGACCGCGTCCAGGTCGTCACCGAACAGGCCCGCGTACACGTCCAGGGTCATCGACGCCGAGGCGTGCCCGAGCATCCGCTGCACCGCCTTGACGTTGGCGCCCGCCGCCACAGCCAGACTCGCCGCCGCGTGCCGCGTGCCGCGTGCCGCAGGTCGTGCGGAGTCAGCCCCGCCAACCCGACCGACGCCGCAGCCGCGGCGAAGATCCGAGGCCGGAAGTTGGTGTTACGCAGCGGCCCACCGTTCGGGGCGGTGAACACCAGATCCTCGCGCCGCCTCCCCGCGACGTGCCCGGCCAGCTCGTCAACGAGGAACCGCGGAATCGGCACCGACCGCCGCTGATGGTTCTTCGGCGTGCCTTCCACCAGCTCGCCGCCGACCTCCGCGAACGCCAGCGCCAGAGTTACCCGACGCCGCAGTAGATCCAGCCGCGACGCCCGCAGCGCCGACGCCTCACCCCAGCGCAGGCCGGTCTAGGCCAGGAATCGCACCAGCAGGCCGTACCGCCCGGACGCGTCCCCGAGCATCGCCACCTGGTCGTGGTCGAGGAACACCGGTTCCTCCTTCACCACCCGAGGCAGCCGCACGCCTTCTGCCGGATTCCGAGTCATGCGGCCGTCCCGGACAGCGTGAGCCAGGACCAGCGACAGCACCCGGTGCGCGTACCGGACCGTTGCCGGAGCGAGGCCGGACGCGGTGAGCCGCTGCACCCATGCCGCTACCTCTGCGTACGAGACTGCCGACAGCGGCAAGTCCTCCCACGTCGGGAACACCTGCCGCCGTAGCGCTACCTCGTACCTGGCACGCGTCGTCGGCTTGAGCTGCACCTGAGCCGCCATCCACTGCGCTGCCCAGGCGCCCACGGTCACCCTCGCCCGAGCGGGGTCGATCCAGTCGCCCCGGGTGATGGAAGCCTTGGCCGACGCCTCCCACCGCTCCGCATCCGACTTCCGATCGAAGTGCCGAGCGATCTCCTTACCGGAGGCATCCCGGACCCGTGCCCGCCACTTCCGATTCGGCCGCTTCTCAATGCTCACGACTACGCCGCCTGCTTGGCGAGCCACGCCCGCACGTCGGCCGGGTCGTAGCGCAGGTGTCGGCCCACCCGCAGTACGAGCCGGGTACCAATGAGCCGCGCCAGGTCGAGCTACTAACCCCGCTCTACCAGTTGGAGGAAGCCTGATGCAGGTCGCCATGGCAACCAGCCCTGCGAAACTCGACCAGCCCAACGAGGACTTCACCGGCGCCATCCCGAACGCCGTTGTTCTGCTCGACGGCGCTGGCCTGTCCGGCGCAAAGTCGACGTGTACTCATGGTGTCGCTTGGTACACCCGCAGGCTCGGCGCGGCGCTGCTCGCCCAACTGGCGGCCGACGACGGCCAGGACCTCACCACCGTTCTCGGCCAGGCCATCGGCCAAGTGGCCAACGCGCACCGAGGCACCTGCGACATCAGCGACCCGAGCAGTCCCTCCGCAACCGTCATCATCTTCCGCGTCAACAACGACCGCGCGGACTACCTCGTCCTTGCTGACTCCGTGCTCGTACTCGACCAAGCCGGAGACGCCCCCGTGGTCATCACCGACGACCGAGAGGCAATCGTCGGCAGCCACTACCGCGCCGCCATGGACGCCGCCGTTAACGGAACCCCGGAGCACGATCAAGCCCGACGCGAGTACATCGAAGCTCTGCGCGCCCACCGCAACCAGCCCGGCGGTTTCTGGGTAGCCGCGGGCGACGCTCAGGCAGCATCCGAAGCCCTCATCGGAAGCCGACCAATCCAGGGCCTCACCAGCGCCGTCCTGCTCAGTGATGGGGCAAGCCGCATCGCGGATCGCTTCGCACTCGCGGACTGGCCGGAAGTTCTCGCCCTCATCACTAAGTCGGGACCAGCCGAAGTCATCAGGCAAGTCCGAGCAACGGAAGGCAGCGATCTGCAGGGTAGGAAGTGGCCGCGTGGCAAGACCCACGACGACGCCACCCTGGCCTACTGCACTCAACTTGGCGAGCCGGTTTGTCGAGTCCCACCTGAGGCTTGACGTTTCCGTCCCAGCTGATGGTTGACGGAGTGGCCTAGGGAAGATTCGGTGGGCTCATCGTAGACGGGTTTGGGGTTGGGTTAGATCGATGTGATGCTCGACTTGGCGATGTGTCGGCCCGGTGTATTCGGTGAGGGTGAACCGGCGGTGGTCGTCGGTGGGGTGGACGGTGACGGCGACGGTGCTTCCGTCTTCGAAGCGCAGCGTGAAGACGGGGTCTTGGTCGCAGAGGAACGCGAAGCCGTCGCGGTCCTCGTCGGTGTCGCTGACTAGGCGGCCGTGGGCGTCCCAGCCGGCGTCGCTGGCGGTGATCACGACGGCCACTTCGACACTGCCGAGAAGGGTCGAGGTGTTGGCCCACCAGTCCAGCCAGCAGCGGCCCTCGAAGCGGTCCATGCCGTCACCTCTTTAAAGATCAAACCCGGGCCGGAAGATGGTCGGTCTTGCGTGGTCGGTGGGCTTTGATGCTGCGGACCGGCTGGTCGTTGGTCCGCCGGAATGTGCGGGGGCCATCGTCGCATTCGACGGTGAGGGTGGTGTCCGTGACGTCGATGGTGACCGTCTTGCCAGCGTGGACCCGGCCGAGGGCGACCTTCTGGCCGACGACCATGACGACTCCGCTGTTGGAGGCCCGCCGCTGCACCCGGGTGGGTCCGGTGGCGGGTTGGGGCGGGGGACCTGCCGGGCGGGCACCGCGCAGCCGGATCACTTCGTCGGGGGTGAGCGGGTTGGGGCGGGTGCGCAGGAGTTCGCGACTTTCCAAATGGAAAAACGTCAGGGTGGTGGCGTCGACGCGGATGCCGACGCGACGGCCGCCGAGGATCTCGGCAGCGAGGATGATGTGCTGGCCAAGAGAGACGCTGCGGCTGACGGTCCGTTCGACCTCCACCACGCCCGGACGGCCCGCCGTGTCGATGGGCAGCGGCGACGGCCCGGCCGGACGGCCACCGGTGCGGGCCAACATGGCCAGGTCGGTCACCGACAGGTGTGAGCGCACGGATTTGATCCGGGCGCCGGCGATGAGCAGGTGGATGACGTCGGTGTCGGCCCAGAACGTCACGGTCACGCCGGAGCGGGCTGGGCCGAGCCAGAACTGTTTGCCGGCGACTTGCAGGTTGCCCGAGGGCGGCACGACCCGGTCGAACTCCACCGGCCCACCGCAGTAGTCGCCAACTGGCTGCGGCGGTTCGGCATCGTCGACAGCCGCCATCGCACCCAGGTCGACGGGCGAGGCGATCGGGGCGGGATCGCCGACGGCGTCGGTGAGGAAGCCGGGCAGCTTCACCGGCATCAGCCGCTGATCCGGGCCGGTCGCCGGCCGGAACCGGTCGGCCGGGAACGCCATGTCCAGGGACTGGTGCGGCCGGCCGGTGTTGTATTCGTGCCGGAACGCATCCACCGCCGCCTGCGCCGCCGCCAGGTCGGCGAACACCCCGGCGTCGTCCAGCAGCTCCCGCCGCAGGGTCTGGTGGAAGCGTTCCACCTTCCCCGTGGTGGTCGGGGAGGCGGGCTGGGTGAGCCGGTGCACGATCCCGTTCTCCCGGCAGATCCGGTCGAACAGCACCTCCCCGCCCTTGCCGAACCGGTCGGTGAACTACTTGCCGTTGTCCGTCAACAGCTCCTCGGGCACCCCGAACCGGGCCAGCCCCTCGGCCAGGGCAAGACACACCGCATGGCCGGTCGCCCGGCGGACCACCTTCGCGATCACCGCGAACCGGGAATGGTCGTCCACCCCGGTGACCACCTTGGCCTCGGTGCCGTCAGCGAGCAGGATCCCGCCGACGATGTCCATCTGCCACAACTCCATCGGCCGGGCCCGTTCCCACCGCACATAGTCGCCCCGGCCACGGCGGCGTTTGACCGCCACGTGCAGCCCGTGCCGGGCCAGGATCCGATAGACCGTCATCCGCGACGGCACCGGACCCGGGCAGCCGTTGCGACCCAGCTCGAACGCGATCCGCCGGGCACCCCACCGCGGGTGTTCCCGCCGCAGCTCACACACCGCTGCCTCCACCTCCGGCGACGCCTGATGCGGACACGAGTCCGGCCGATGCGACCGGTCCTGCAACCCGGCCAGACCAGCCTCCTCATACCGACGCAGCCACGCGTGAACGCTCTGCCGCGTCACCCCCAGCTGTGCGGCGACCTCGCCCATGCGGTCCCCGGCCTTCACCGCGAGAACCGCGCGATACCGCTGTTCCACCACCGACATGTGCACCAGCGCCAATCTCGGCCCCCTGATCTCGTGATGCCCGCAGACATCACGCGATCAAGAAGCCGAACGTGGCCACTGTCAAGCATCAGGTGGGACGCCGATGTAAAGCATCAGCCGGGACACGACACTTGGAGAGCCGAGTCCACTGCCGAATTGACCTCTTAAGAATCAAGGCGGCCCGCAAGCGGGCCGCGCCGGCCCGGCCCCGGCCTGCTGGCGACCTCCGGCCGGCATCGGCCGGACCGGCCGGCCACGCTGACGGACGCAGGACTTTGAAGATCTCGTGGCTCCGCCCCGAACCCCGGCCCTCCTCAGAGATGCCGCCGCGGATCACCTCGCCGGGCACCGCAAGGGCTACCAGCCTCCCCGGACGGGGCCAAGGTCGTTCGGCTAGTGAGGCGCTCCACCTTGTCCCCGTCCGGGGAGGCTGGACGGTCCTACGACTGCCCGACGAGGAGATCCGCTTTCACCGAATCGACGGGCCTGTGCAATAGCATCCGTTCTCATGACTACGGGGAATTCCACGACGGAGGCGACCCGGCGACGGGCACGGGCCACATGGTGGTGTCGCGGGAGGCCAAACGAGGCCCCACAGCCGGCCAGGTCGGCAAGGGGAAATGCCGTGCCCTAAACCGATCTTGAGCGATTCCCAAGCTGACAGTCTGGGAGCCACCCATGGGAGCCACCGGGGCGGACGGGACCGGACGGGACCGGACGGATCGAGTTGCCGAGCGCCCGAGGACCAGGACTAGGCGGACTGACCCGGACGGCCTGGAAATGGTCTTGGGAATCTACGGATCAGACGGTGAGCGCCGGCCGGTCGTACAGCCATCCATACAGCCAAGGAGAGCGGCAGTGGCCGACGACGACACCCGACACCCAAGGACAGGCTGAGCGGGGGCGCGATGGCCTGACCAGTCATCCGCGATCTTCTTCTAATCCCAAGGCCGCTCCCGACCCTCGACGGTCAGCCTGGGATGTAGCCGTTCGCAGAGTGCACGAACAAGCGGAAGCCCATTGGCACCCGCTGGTGACGAGGCAGGCCGAGCACCCTGTAGTCGACCGCGAGGTCATCGAAGAAGATTCCTCCTCCGGAAGCCATCTCCACGTCCGGCATCGTGATCGTGACGAAGACCGGCAGCTCCATGCCCGCGGCTACCGTGGTCGAGCGAAACGGTGCCGCCGCAGCCGGGTCGAACACGACGGCAGTGCCCTCGTCGGCGTGGTTCACCGCCAAGCGGGCGATCTTGAAAGCCTGCTGATCGGCAGCATCGTCATTGATGCTGGTGATCGTCACCGGCCACGGACCGGGATTGCGGATGGTCGCGCCGAACGTGACCTGTCTTCCCGGATTGAAGGCGAATCGCACCTCCGTCCTCGGCCCGTCCGTGCGGGACTCGGCGTCAGCCCCGTGCCACCACGAGCTGCCGTGATCGAGGCGATGGCCGATGGTGGCGGACAGATAGCCTGCGCACAGTGGGACAGCCAGCATCGCGGCGACCAGTAGCCGCCAACGGCGCCTCACAGGGGGCGTCCGCGAGGGACGAGCATCGGGCACGGCAGGTCGGCGTCTGCGCTCCCTTCTGGTAGTGCCCGCACTGGCGGCTGGAGGATCGGCGACGGCCGGCACGGCGGGCCGGAGCGTCAACGTCATGACGCGCACGCTACAGCGCACCAGGCGCTGCCAACACCGGCACATCGCCCCGGACAGACTCGCCGAGGCTACGGATCGGGTGGTCGGGCGCGCAGCCGGGCTTCGCCGTTTTCCGAGGTCTGTCACGCCGCCGTCTGTGGTGCCGGTCCGCAGGTGGTCCTTGTCCGCAGTGACCGCCTCGCCCAGGCGGTTGGCGACGGCGTCCATGTCGTGTGAGAGTGGCGGGCATTATCAGACGATTTCGTCTGCTCGCCGGGTCTCCGTTGCGAGTGTCTGCAGAAGGGTCAGGTCGGCGCGGTCGATGTCGCGCGGCTCGTACCCGCTGTGGAACAGCAGTTGCTGCTCCACCGAGATGCAGTTGACCGGGCGGCCGGCGATGGTTCCGGTGGTGAAGCACTCCTTCGGCCAGCGGAAGTTGCCGCCATCGAGGCTGGCCTGGTGGCCGTGGCCGGCCTCGTCGAACTTGAGCGGGTGAAGGTCTACTCGGCCTCGTCCTTCGGCCACGACCTCAACGCGTACCGGGCGCCAGTCAGTCTCGATGACATAGCCCAGCCGGCCGAGAGCCAGCAGGGCCGCTGCTTCGTGCTCTGCGGCGATTGCCAGGTCCAAGTCGCGGTGCGGACGAGTCTGCTTTCCGAACAACGCGTCCACACCCCACCCGCCGCTGATCCATGCGTTGCAGCCGGCGGCAGCGAGAGTGTCCAGAACCGTCTGGACCTCGCCGGCATTCATGTCAGCAGTGTCGATCATGTCCATCTTTCCAACGCGGCTGGCAAGCCAGGGTCAGCCGAGAAGATCTTCCGCAATGCAGGTCAGGATGCCTTCAACGGCACGGATTGCCGCCGGCTCGTCGGACATGCATTGCGGCTTGCTCCCGAAGCTGGCACACGCCTTCGGGCCGGACAAACCTCTTCAGAACAGCGCCGTTGGCGCCCGGCCCGATGAAGCATCGAGCCGGGCGCGATCGGGTGGTTATGCCACGAAGCTGGAACGGCGACGGCGTCCGATCAGGTAGCCCGCGCCGCCGAGGAGCAGAAGCGCGCCGCCAATGCCGGCCACGGTCGCGGTGTTGGCACCGGTCACGGGCAGCCCACCGCCCTCACCGTTCTCGCCGCCGGGAGCGCCCAGGCTGGCGGAGGAAGTGGGGGTCGGTACAACGGTCGTCGTGGCGCTGGGGGAGGCGCTCGGCGTGGCACTGGCGCTCGGCGTCGGTGTGGGCTTAGGCGCGCAGTCAAGCGCACGTGCGACGTACACGCCGTCGTTCAGGTAAGCCAGGTAGGCGTCGACGGCCGCCTCGTCGAGCACCTTCTGCGCGGCAGCGTCCACGTTGTCACCAGCGTCGACCATCGTTCGGCCCACCGAGACCCGCAGATCCGTCAACCAGGCCTTCTGCACGTCCGCCTTGAGGTAGGCGCGGAGATCGTCCGGGGTGCCCGCCAGCGGCTTCTCCAGGGCACCAGGCAGGACGGGAAACTTGTTGGCTTGCGCCTCGTCGAGGATCCGGTAGGCCACCAGCCGCAACTGCGCATCATCGGCGGTGTCCAGGTCGGAGGTAAGCTTGCGGATGTCCTGGTACACGTCGCGCTTGACCGTTTGGCAGGCTGCGTTCAGCCCGGTCGATGGGGTCTGAGCCATCGCCGGCGCGGCCGGAATCAGAAAGGCCAGCGCTATGAGGGCGCCAGCCGGGGTCTTCCATCGCATGTGGTCTTCCTCCCCGTTACACGTCAAAACACGGGGATATTACCGTCACTGGATGGATAGGCAAGAAGAGATCGGCGGCCTGAACCGCGCAACGAGCAACCCACTGCGTAAAATCGCCGCCCGAACCCCTCCACAAGGGATGAAAGACCCGCCACTGAGATCATTCTGCTAAGAAGCTCTCAGCGAGCTGGGCGGACTTGGATGGCTCGAGGCGCCGCGCGGCTCGCCCTGCCCTGGTCGGGCGGGCGGGCGGGCGTCGAGGGTCAGCGGACAGCTGGACTCATGCCCCGGCAAGCTGTATCGCTGAGGTGCTGCGACCAGCGCCGAAGCGCACGATGCGGACGCCAATGGCTGTATAGCCAGCGGTGCAGCCAAGCCACCCGATCCGGTCCGGCATCCCCAGACGGCGGCAGGCCATCTGAACAGGGGTAATGGCCTTCCATCAGGCGGCCGCGATCTTCTTCTAATCCCCGGCTTAGGACCTTCCATGTCGTAACCGCCTGCTACGGTGCGCCGCAGTTGGCCGGTCAGAGCAACCCCACGTGGGACAGCGCGGCTACGGGGGCGGGCACTGGTAGGTCCCCGGAGTGATCCCGGGACTGAATATTGGACACCGCAACCCGCCCCCCGCACACACGCCACGAGCCCGAGGTAAACGGTCCGCATCCAGGCCGCAAGAGGTCGACGGACGGCGGGAGAGTGGTGCGAGATGTCGAGAGGTACTTCCGCTGCTGGACACCCCATGTGCCCACGTCGCCGGCTTGATCGCCGAACATGATCTGGGCCTTTCGCTTGCCTTCGTTGGGCCGAGCAGCCAAGCGAGCAGCACCCTACTCACCGGACCACAGCGCCCATTCCAGCCGTGCCCGCAGCTTCCCGCGTGGCCTCAGGGGCCACGTGTGCGTAGATGTTGAGAGTGACGCTGATCTGTGAGTGACCGAGGATCTCCATCACCACACGGTCGGGTACGCCCTGGGCGAGAAGGACGCTGGCCGCCGTGTGCCGCAGGTCGTGAAGACGAACCTGCCGTAGGCCGGCACTAACTGAGTGACGATCGGTACGCGCGCCGACGGACGGACTCGGACGAGGGCGGGTTGGCGCAGCAGGTCAGCAGGTCAGCAGGGGGCAGAGGCAGCTCACCGCCCGCCGGTCATTCGTTCACACCGAACGAGTCATCCGGCGAGTTCTCGCAGGAGGCTTGTTCCGTCGTCGCTCCACAGTTCGATCGAATAGCGCAGGCCCAAACCCGCGAGGACGGCACTGAGTTCGTCGACGCGGGACGGATCAACGACGCCGCTGAAAAGGCGTTCATCAGGTGACGGCTCGACCAGTTCGATGCACACCCACTCGTGCTCGACCTCATACTCGGTCCACGAGCTTGCACGGGCACGCCAGCCTGCACGCACGAACATCTCGGCCAAGACTTTCACCCTCGGGGCATGGGGGAGACGGCCATAGACGTTGTTGCCGCGAACGGCTAGACGGTCGGCAAGACGCGGCCCGGGGATGCCGCCAGAAGTGATTTCCATGTTCCCTCCCAACGTTCTTCGTGCCCGTTCCTCTGCCCGGCGCAACGGTCAACACCAGGTATCAGCAGTAGCCGCGCTGCACGCGGTATCAACGCTCTGCGCTGTCCCCCGTTGATGTCGGTCGCTGTCCGTGGAGATCAACCTAGTTTCCACGTTGAGGTTAAGCACCTGAGCTTCCTGCGGTAGCTCGGAGGACGATCTGCACGGCGGCTTGCGCGGGAGTCAGGTGCGTGGTGTCGACGACCTCGGCCTCGGCATGCAGCCACGTGCGGGCCGCCTCGGCGTAGGGCTCGAGGTACTTGAGACGGAACGGCGACGGGACGGTGTGTTCCCCCTCGATACGCCTGCGGAGGGTGTCTTCGTCAGCGTGGAGGACGAAGTGCCTTATTGGGATCGCATGTTCGCCGAGACCCGTACTGATTTCGCGCCAGTACTGCTCGACCAGGACAGTCATGGGCATCACCAGAGTGCCGCCGGTGTAGTCGAGCACGTGGCGGGCGGTCTCGACGACGAGCTGCCGCCACGGCGGCCAGTGCTGGAAGTTGTCAGTCTTGGGCAGCCCCGGCGTGATGTCCATGAGCGTCTCGCCGACCTTCTCGGCGTCGAATACCCGTGAATCGGGAATCAGTTGCTGCACGAGCGCGCTGGTCGTCGTCTTGCCCGCGCCGTGGGTGCCGTTGAGCCATACGATCACGGGACACATTAACGCGCGTGGGCAACCGGACGACCTGTACAGGACTTGTAAGCGAGGCGTCAGGGCCCTGCCGAGCAGCCAAACCGGCGAGCATGAGCGGACGATCGCGGAGGAACTGCGGCAGCGCGGTTGTCAAGCGTTGCCACCAGACCCGAGTAGCAAGCTGACCTGAGCCAACGTGCCTGGCGACATAACCCCAGGGCGCCGGAACGCGTGCCTGGTCTCGCTGATCCGCCCGTCCGGGGTCAGAGTCCAGTGCTGCGGACCCCAGCAGCCCTGCTCATCAAGGAGTATGCGGGCCAGCGCCCCGGTCTCTCCAGTGGCGCCGCAGGCGGTCAACATCGCAGCGAGGACGTCGTCCGCGTCTGAGGGGAGTTCCGCGTCGCTCATGATCGGCAGCAACAGGAGGAAGGTGTGGGGGTCAAGGCGCGGAGCCGATCCGGCTTCGGCCGCCGAATGCGCGACAGCGAGCAACTCCGGCCAGCACAGCCCAGGTCCCCTGAAGCAACCTTCGACAGTTGCCAAGGGCACCGTCGCCTTCCATGCAGGATGGTGCAGCAGGTAGTCGAACCCGTGTTCTCCGGGAAGGTTGCGGTAGACGACATGGAGCAGGTGCCCTGCCGAGAGTGGGACTGACAGCACTGGCCACTGGCGCTCATCGCTGACCCGTTCAAAAAGCTGCAACAGGTCGGCCTCGCTGACTCCGAATCCCGCACACAACGGCTCTTCGACGCCGTTGGTGCATTGCAACAGGTGGCTCGCCCAGAACAGTGGCTCGTCTACCAGGTACGCCCCATTGACCAAGGGGTCGTCTTCATAGCCTGGGATCTTGGGCATCGGCCGATTCTGGCAGAGATCTCAGACCCCAGCGCGCCGCCAACAAGCCGCCATCAGACAAGCGCCCACCACGAGCTGGCAGGGAGGCCAGCCGGGTGTCGGCGGATGCGCGATCCTCCTACGCCTTCGGGTCGGACGAACCTCGCCGGAACAGCGCCGATGGCGCCCGGCCCGATGAAGCATCGAGCCGGGCGCGATCGGGTGGTTATGCCACGAAGCTGGAACGGCGACGGCGTCCGATCAGGTAGCCCGCGCCGCCGAGGAGCAGAAGCGCGCCGCCAATGCCGGCCACGGTCGCGGTGTTGGCACCGGTCACGGGCAGCCCACCGCCCTCACCGTTCTCGCCGCCCGGGGCGCCCATGCCTTTGCGATCAACGGTGTTGATCTGGGTGTATTAAGCCGAAGGGCCGTCATCCTCAGCGGCATCGCGGCCTTCGTCGCCCATCAGCAGCAGGCCCATCCGGTCCGTGGCCTCGCGAGAGCTGTGCAGTGCGCCGACGGCCGTCAGCCCCGTCCCGGCGAGCGGGATCATCGTCTCCACGGCCGACGACACCTGAAGGGAGTCTTCCGTCGCCGTGCTCACCGCCATTCCCAATTCCAGGAAGGCGTCCTGGTCAGGATTGGCCATCTCCCACCAGCCCGACCACATCGCGGCGAGATCCGAGTACGCGTTGGCTGCTCCGAGTGACAGTAGGAACAGCCCCACCGGCAGCAGCCAACGCCCGTCGGCCCGCCACCCGGAGAGCGCGAGTGCCCCCATGGCCACCAGGGCAGCGAGCAGCGTTGGCCACACCGTCCCGAGCAGGTCCGACAGCGGATAGCGGACGAATTCCCGGGTGGAGTCCAGCCCGAACCAGGCGAGCAGCAGCAGCGCGAGGGCTGTCGTCGCCGCACCCCGCCGCCTGCCGCGGGACGGTAGTGACAACACGCCCGCCACGAGACAGGCAACGCCGAGCGCCAGACCCAGCGCGGCGAGCCGTTGCCGGTCGATCGAGTCCCTCCATGGCCCCAATATGGACGCCTCCGCTGCTGGTCCGTATGACACCCAGCCCACTTCGAGGACCTGCTCCTGATACCAGAGCAGTCTCATTACCTCCACCACGGCGAGGAGCCCGATACCGCCGGCGACGGCCCACCGTACGCGGCGCGCACTGCGATCCAGCAGGACGTAGGCGAGCAGTGCGAGCAGCATGACCAGGCCGAACTGCATCGACGCGCCTGGCATGGCGAGCACCGCCGCCGCAGCCGAGAGCAGACCGCCCGCGACGGACGCGACGAGGAGGCCGATCGGAAGACGCATGGCGGAGATCGTGACACGTGAGTCGGAAGTGCGTAGCCCTAGCATCGGCACTTGACCCTGGGCCGGCCTACGAGTGGCTGGTGGTGGCAAGTGCGGCAGCCACACGTGACGCCTCACGCCGACCCTGCTCGCGGGCGGCGGCGACAAGCGCGGGTACGACGGACCTGTCCATCACGTTCGTTCCCTGCGCTCGTCTGGACGCTGGATCCCGCAGGAGCAGTTCCACCCGGCGGGTTTCGTCCAGGGCGGCCCGCTGCTTGGCGATGCGCGCCCACGGGCCGATGGCGGCGGTGCTGGGCGCGAGGGCGACCACCGGGCCGACCCCGGGAGCGAGGTCGAGGTTGAGAGTCGACCGCATGCCCCCGTCCATGTACCGGTGGCCGTCGATCGTCACCGGCGCGCTGGAGAGCGGCATGGCGCAGCTCGCGGCGACGGCGTCCACGAGGGAGACACCGTCGTGCCGGGTGATGGTGCGGCTGCTGCCCGACTCCGCGTCGACGACGACGATGCGCAGGTCCGCGTCCTTCCAGGTGTGATCCGGCAGGCGGACTTCGGCTGTCCGGCGTTGTCGTGACGGGTCGGGGGTGGGCGTGGCGAGGGCGAGGCGACCGAGGCGGCGAGCGGCCTGCTCGGGGGTCCGGGCGAACAGTTGCGCTCGGGCGAGGCGCAGGAGGTCGAGGAGGCCCAGTGCGGGAGAGGTCTCGTGGGCCACGCCTTGGCGTTGACGTTCGTAGAGCTCGCCGAGCGGCGTTCCGCTGGCGATCTGTGCTCCCACGACGGCGCCGGAACTCGTGCCGATGAGCACTGCCTCCGGGGTGACGGTCACCCCCTCGTCCGCGAGTCCAGCGAGGACGCCCACCTCCCAGGCGATGCCGGTCACTCCGCCGCCGCCGAGCACCCAGACGGGCCGCGTGTCGTCCGTCATCAGTTCCTCATTCAGGTAGGTCAAACCGCTAACAGCGTTCGCAGTTTCAGGCTAACAGGGGTTCCGGAGGGCTGGCAACGATGATCAGGGCTCCCGTCGTCCGAAGATGATGCCGCCGAGCCTGCTCTCCGGCGAGGTGAGAGTCGTCTGCGACTCGACCCGGAATCCGCTGTCGTGCAGCCAGGCCGCCACCTGGGCCGGCTGGCGACGATGGACGTGCACCTTCATCGGGTGGCCGCCGTACCCCTCCGTCTTGAGGGTCGTCTCGTCGCCCACGTGAAAGCCGAGCAGCAGCGGACCACCGGGACGCACCACCCGACGGAAGTGCGCGAACACCGCGCCGAGCTGGTCGTCGGGGATGTGGATGAGCGAGTACCAGGCGATCAGGCCGGCGACCGACCCGTCGGCCAGGTCGAGATCCGTCATCGAGCCCACCTCGAACCTCAGGCCGGGATGATCGCGGCGGGCCACGGCGATCATCCCGGGTGAGAGGTCGATCCCGAAGGCGTCGACGCCGAGCGTGCGCAGATGGGCGGTGATGCGTCCCGTCCCGCAGCCCACATCCGCGACCGGCCCGCCACCGACGCCATCCACGAGCTCGGCGAACAGCCTCAGCGCCGCCCGTTCGTGCGGTGCCTCCGACAGCAGGCCGCTCACCAGGTGTGCGTAGCTGACCGCGACGGTGTCGTAGGAGGTGCGGGTGTCTGCCAACCAACCGTCAACGTCCACCTCGGAGACGCTAGATCAGAGGGGAAAGTCGCGACGCTTGAGCTTCGCCATCCGGCCGTCCGGGTGATGCCAGACGACACCCTCCCAGTCCGGGTGAGCCAGGAGCCATGCGCGCAGCCCGTCGTGGTCCAGCGGTGCCTTCTCCAACTCGTCGTCGTCGCCAGACGTGCAGAAGCCGTGGCGGATGAGCTGGTGGCCCGCGACCTGCTCCGGATTGCCGTTCACCTTTGGCCCGACCAGCTCGTAGGTCGCGCCGAGCTGTGGGCCGGCGAACTGATCCGCGTCGACGATCGCGTCCAGAGCCTCGGCGTGGAACGTGGCGAAGGACGACTGCTCGACCGGCTCCCAGCCGACGGTCTTGCCGGTCACCTCATCGGTCATGACCGGCTGGTACCCCGCTGGTGTGGCCCTGCCCGGCTTCACCTCGCGCCGGGCCCACCAGCGCTCGCCGTCGTACATCACGCAGGTGCCGTCGTACTTCCGGGTGGCGGTCCCCTCGCCGTCGAGCACCCACTGGCAGTCCGGGTGGACATCCGACGTCACCCGGCGCATGTCGTCCGGGTCGCGGAGGAACAGGGTCGGGATCTTGCGCACGCTCGGCGTCCTCTCCTGTCCGGCAGTCGTTGGTCGCCGGCTCCGCACAGCATGAAGGAGCGGCGATATCGGCCGCCACGTCTTATCGTGGCTTCGCGAACCGGGTCCGGAGCGGTCATGCTGCGACGGTGCCCGTCCGACGATCTGGAGGCGTCCGCCCATGACCTTCGTACCGATGACCGTCAGCCTGCCCATCGCCGATCGCGCCACCTCGTACCACTTCTATCGCGACGGTCTCGGCCTCGACCCCGTCGGCGAGCTGGCAGACGACGGCCTCCCGGAGCCGTTGCAGTTCGTGGTCAACGACGGTCTGCGGCTGATGCTGGTCCCGACCGGGGGCTTCGGATGGGTGATCGGCCGGCACGAGGTCGCCGCGCGGGGGCAGAGCGAGTGCGTGCTCAGCCTCGGCGTCGCCTCGCCCGCCGACGCGGACGCGATCGTCGAGCGGGCGCGCGCCGCCGGCGGCGAGGTGGTCACCGAGCCGCAAGCCCAACCCTGGGGGTACGCGGCTGTGTTCGCCGATCCCGACGGTCACCTGTGGATGGTGTCGACCGCCCCGGAGTGAGCCTGTCGCCAGGCGACCGGAAGTGTCGGTGGTGGTCGATACGGTCCGGCGGTGACCGTGACCACCGATGCCCCGCCGACCATGCCCACCTCCGCCGACGAGGCCCGACTGTGGGCCCTCATCGAGTCGGCGTGGGCCGAGCTGGGCCCCGAGCCCCTGGCGCTGCGGCGGGCCCTCGTCGAGCGCGACCCCGCCGACGATGACGGCGACGACGGCCCGTCCTACGCGATCGGCGACTGGCTGGACCGTTTCCTGGACCGGCTCGGTCACCTGAGTGCCGAGCTGACCGGGCCGGAGTTGACGGACCTCGACCGGGTGGTGGAGCGCAAGCTGCACGACATCGATCGGGAGGACGTCCACGAGGTGACCGACGGGTCAGACGATGGCTTCCTCTACTGCCGGGGCTTCATCGTCGCGCTCGGCCGGGGGTTCTACGAGGCGGTTCGCGCCGATCCCGCCATGGCCCTGCCGGACGCCGAGTGCGAGAGCTTGTGTTACTTCTTCGCCCATCTGCACAACGACCGGTTCGGTTCATGGCCGGAGACCGGCTCTGGCATCTCCAGGGAGTCGTTCGGCAACCCCGCCGGTTGGTCGGCCTGATCTGCTCAGCGATCAGACGTAGATCTTGGTGGCGTACTCCGGGCCGTAGTGCCGTTCCAGGTCTTCGAGGCTCTCCACCGGCGCCTCGACCTCCTTGATCAGGCGTGCTCGGGACGGCAGCGCGTCGGGCTGCCAGGTCTCCGGCTTCCACAGCGCGGACCGCAGGAACGCCTTCGCGCAGTGGTAGAAGATCTGCTCGATCTCCACCACCACGGCGAGCACCGGCCGGTGCCCCTTGACCACCATGTCGTCGAACCAGGGCGCGTCGCTCACCAGGCGTGCGCGCCCGTTGATCCGCAGGGTGTCGGTCCGCCCCGGGATGAGGAAGAGCAACCCGACGTGCGGGTTGTCGAGGATGTTGCGGTAGCCGTCGGCCCGCTTGTTGCCCGGCCGCTCGGGCAATGCGACTGTCGTGTCGTCCAGCACCAGGGCGAATCCGGCCGGGTCGCCCTTGGGGGAGACGTCGCAACTGCCGTCCGCGCCGGCCGTGGCCACCAGGCAGAACGGCGAGGCGGCGAGCCATTCGCGGTCCCGCTCGTGCAGGCGGTTGCGTTCCTTGTTGGCGGCCCGCGCGGTCGGCACACCGAGCAGCTCGCGTAACTCCTGGTGTGAAGTGATCTCCACCGTCACGTTGATCCTCCCTCAGGCGTTGACCCGTTGGCGGGCACCACCATTGTCAGCCTAGGCCGCCGTGACCAGCGCGAGGTTTGTGCCCGGTTGCCGGGGGTAGGGCCTCATCCGACGCGCCCGCCGCAACGAGACCGTTCGCAGGACGCCGACCAGTGGAGGCCGGGAGATGGAGAGCCGACTCAAGGTGCTGGGTCACCCAGTCCACCCGATGCTGGTCATGTTCCCGGTGGCACTGCTGGCCACGGCGGTGCTGTTCGACGTGGTGGACACCGTCGGCGGGCCGGACCTGCTCGGCGAGGTCGCGTACTGGAACATCACTGTCGGCCTGATCGGCGGCCTGCTGGCCGCGGTGGCGGGCTCGTTCGACCTGCTGGCCATCCCGACGGGCACCCGCGCCAAGCGGGTGGGCCTGCTGCACGCCGGGGCCAACCTCGCGGTGATCCTGCTCTTCGCCGCGATCTGGGTGGTCCGGCTCAACGCCGACTCCCGCGCCGCTGGCGGCGCGTTGCTCGTCGTCGAGATTGTCGCGTTGGCGATCCTCGGCATCAGTGCCTGGCTCGGCGGTGAGTTGGTCGACCGGCTCGGTGTGGGCGTCGACCGCGATGCCGGCCTGGACGCGCCCAGCTCCCTACGGCCGCCCGCGGCCGCTCAGCGGATCGGAGATGTGTGATGAGCGAGCAGCAGTCCGGGGGCTTCGGCCGGGGTTGGCGGGGTGGCCGGCAGCAGGGCTGGGACCCGATGGGTGAGCTTCAGTCGCTGCGCGCCGAGCTGAGTCGCCTGGTCGGCGGCCGGGCCGGCGCGTCCGACGTCGAGTTGGCCGAGACCGCCGACGGCTGGGAGGTCGTCGTCCGGCTGCCCGGTGTGGCACCGGAGGAGGTGGCGGTCGAGTTGGACGACCTCGAATTGTGCGTGCGCGCCCGCTCCGAGGCGGAGGTCAACGCCGACCAGGGCATCCCCGGCGGTTTCGAGACCCGGGGCTTCGAATACCGCATCAACCTGCCGTCGCGGGTCGACCCGGACGCCATCGACGCGGTCATGGACCATGGCCTGCTCCGGGTCCGCCTGCCCCGGGCGACCCGGCCCGCGCCGCGCACCATCACCGTCGGTCGCACCGGGCCGCGCTCCGGCGACTTTTCCACTGGTACGCCGATGCCAGCCGATCCCGCGGCGGACCGGGAGTTGCACCGTCCGGACACCGAGATCGACCGGCCGTAGCGGCCTGCGTGGTCACCCCGGCTCTGCTCGGCCCGACCGCCGAGCGCCTTCCCGACGTGCGGCGGATCGCCGTGCTGCGCGCCAACGCACTTGGCGACTTCGTGTTCGCGTTGCCGGCGCTGGAGGCGTTGCGTGCCGCGTACCCGTCGGCGGAGATCGTGCTGCTCGGCGCGCCGTGGCACGCGAAGCTCTGGCGCGACCGGCCCGGCCCGGTGGACCGCGTGCTGGTCGTGCCGCCGGCACCCGGCATTCGTGCGCCCGACCCGGGCGAGGCGGAGTCGTCGATGGACGACTTCCTGGCTGCTGCGACGGGTGAGGGTTTCGACCTGGCGGTGCAGATCCACGGTGGCGGCGCGAACTCCAACCCGATCATTGGTCGCCTCGGCGCCCGGGTGACGGTCGGCCTGCGCGCCGACGACGCGCCGCCGCTGGACCGGTGGCTGCGTTACGTCTACTACCAGCACGAGGTGATCCGCTACCTGGAGGTGGTGGCGCTGGTGGGAGCACCGGCGACCACCATCGTGCCGACGTTGGCGGTGACCGACGCCGACCGGGCCGAGGCGGCCCAGGTGCTCGGCCCGGTTAGCCGACCCCGGGTGGCGCTGCACCCGGGGGCCAGCGACACCCGCCGTCGCTGGCCCGCCGAACGCTTCGCCGAGGTGGCCCGTGAGCTGCACGGCGACGGGTACGAGGTGCTGGTCACCGGCACACCCTCCGAGCAGGAGGTGGTGGACCGCGTCGTCGCCGCGGCCGGTGTGCCGGTGCGGCCGCAGGTGGGCACGCTCAGCCTCGGCGGGCTGCTGGGTTGCTACGCCGACTGCGCGTTGGTCGTCTCCAACGACACCGGCCCGCTGCACGTGGCCGCCGCGGTGGGCGCGCCCACGGTGGGCATCTTCTGGGTCGGCAACCTGATCAACACGGCGAATCCGTTGCGCGGCCGGCACCGCCCGATCTGCTCCTGGATGGTGCACTGCCCGGTCTGCGGCGTGGACTGCACGCCGGGCATCTACCCGCACCGGCCCGGCGACGGCGAGTGCCCGCACCAGGATTCCTTCGTGGCGGACGTCCCGGTGATCGAGGTGCTGGAAGCCGCCCGGGAGCTGCTCAACCCGTAGTTCAGGCCGGCTGCGGGCTGTCCTCGTCGGCCAGGACGACCTCCCACGCCTCCACGTCCCGGTCGGTGACAGTGGTGGGGGACTCCAGGTGGTACGCGCCGCTGGGCAGGATGCCCGCCCCGCCGTACCGGGCCAGCACCGAGAGCTGCGCGGCCACGTCCTCACCCTGGTGCTTCTCCTGCACCCGACGCCAGAAGTCGAAGCCACCGGCGTCGACGAGCTTGGCCCGGTCGTAGAGCACGCACCCGCCGATCCAGGAGACCTTGTACGCCCGCCACGCCCCCGGCGGCAGCGCCAGGTGCTGGGTGATGTGCAGCAGGTTGGCTGCCGAGTGGATCCGGGCCCGGTTCCACTCCGGGGTGTCCGGGCGGATCCGCTCCGGCGTCGGGGGGCCGATCCACTCCTCGTAGTGCCCGTGCGACTCCGGCCGCACGTCGTCGGTGTACGAGAGCCCGTGCACGCCGTTGCCCACGAACCCGCAGCCCAGCTCGCCGATCGCCGTCACCAGCCGGTGCACCGCCCCCGGTTCCAACCAGATGTCGTCGTCGAGGCTGAGGACGTAACGGGCGGCCGAGGCGGCGAGCAGGTACGCCCGGTGTTCGGCCAACCCCCGTCGGGGCAGCCGACGGGTCAGCAGCACCGGGTGACCCCGGTGACGCAGCGCCCGGACCATGGTGGCGGCAGCGGGATGCGCGTACGCCGGATCTCCGTCGGACTGGTCGCTGACCACCACCCCGAAACCGGGTACGCCGTCCTGGGCGGCGAGCCCGCCCAGGGTGACCGCCAGCTCGGCGGGCCGGTTCCGGGTCGGAATCAGCACGTCGAGCAGCCGGTCGGCGCGGAACTCCTCCGGCGTGCCGAGGACGAGGGGGCGGTTCACGACGCCTGGGTGCGGGTGCTCAGCGACGGGTCGGGTTCCCGGTCGACGGGGTGCGCCGACGGGTCCTGGCTGTGTGACCGGATCCGCTCGATGATTGCGGAGGTGGACCGGTCCGGCACGTACCCCAGGGTGCGCACCTGGCCGCCCAGCCGGCGCACCAGCGGTGCCTCCGGGACCAGCTCCGGTGGGTAGTCCCCGCCCTTGACGTACACGTCCGGCCGGACCGCCTCGATCAGCGTGGCGGGCGAGTCCTCCTCGAAGACCACGACGTGGTCCACGCAGGCGAGCGCGGCGAGCAGGGCAGCCCGGTCCTCGACCGGGTTGACCGGACGGTCGGCGCCCTTCAGCCGGCGTACGCTGCCGTCCGAGTTGACCGCCACGATGAGCAGGTCGCCCAGCGCACGTGCCTGCTCCAGGTAGCGCACGTGCCCTCGGTGCAGCACGTCGAAGCAGCCGTTGGTGAACACCACCGACCGTCCCGCCTCGCGGTACTCGGCGACGATCGCGTCCAACTCGTCGGTGTCGACGAGCGCGGCATGGCCCGTGGTCTCGGTCGGCTGGTCGAGCGCGGTGAGCAGGTCCTCCCGCCGGCACACGCAGGTGCCGGTGTCGGAGACGGTGATGGTGGCCGCCAACTGGGCGAGCTGGGCGGCGGTGGGCAGCGGCGCGTCGGCGGCCAGCGCCAACGTCATCGCCGCCAGGTACGCGTCGCCGGCGCCCACGGCGTGGCTCGCCGGGACCGGCGTGCTGTGGCTGCGTCGCGGCGCCCCGTCGGCGCCACCGACCACCGCGCCCTCGGTGTCCAGGGTCACCGCGACCACGTCGGCACCGGTGTGCGCGCGCAACTCGGCCAGCCGCGACTCGGCCAGGACGGCCCGGTCGACGCCCTCCCCGGCCTGGGTGTTCACGGTGACGCCGGTGCCGGTGACGCTGAGCCCGTCGCCGGTGAGGGCCACCCGACCCTCACCCCGGACGGGTTCACCTACCGGCCCGGGGCGATCGGACGGCGACGGCTCCGGGGTCGGGTCGGCGGTGCTGTCGTCGGCGCGTACCCCACCGGGTGCGGCACCGACGGTCAGTTCGGACGGCCCGTCGGCCGGGTCGCCGTCGGGGTGTTCCAGGTGCAGTTCGGTCCCCGTGGTCGTCCGGCTGGTGCCGCCGGCCCGGGCCAGCAGGCGGGTCGCCTCGGCGAAGCTGGGGGTGACGACGGTCGGCGCGAGCCCCCGCCAGTCGGCGAGGTCGTGGGCGTCCAGCGCGACAGTGGCGTACCGCTCGCGTTGCTCGACCAGCCACGCGCGGACCTGCGCGGGCAGCGCACCCAGGCCGTAGTCGCAGACCACCAGGGTCGGCGCCTCCCCACCGGCGGCGGCGCGCAACTCCTCGGTGGCGCAGCTCAGGGCGGTGAGCAGCCGGGTCACGCCCTCCGGGTCGAGTGCGTCGTCCGGGTCGCCGGAGTCCTCGCGCAGCAGGATCTGGTTGCCGGCGAGCATCCGCCGCTTCACTGGGGTGGGCCGTCCCGGCTGGTTGACCGTCCGGTCCCAGACGCCCGCGCGGTCCAGGCAGTCGTGCAGTTCGTCGCCGGCCACGTCGGCGCCGACCGGTGCCACCAGCACCGCCCGGCCACCCAGGGCGGCGACGTTGACCGCGGTGTTCGCGGCGCCACCTGCGGCGGAGATCCGCCTGCGCAGGGTGAGGACCGGAGCTGGTGCCTCTCGGCAGAGCCGGTCGGAGTCGGCGAAGCGCCACTCGTCCAACATGGCGTCACCGACGATCAGGACTGGGCGCCCGAGCCAGCTCTCCACGACGGTGGCGAGCCGGCGCTGTTCCGCTGCTGCTCCTGCCATGCCTCCCCGGGTCCCCACCGCCCTCCGGGCCAAACCTGACCCGCGCCTGACCTGCGGTCATGTCACCACCGTGCCCTTACCGCCCGGCTGGGCCGTTTCGGACGTCCGGAGGCGGGAAGGGAATTGAGGTAACCCCGGAAAGGAGATGTACCGAGATGGCAGCGCAACTGCAGGGCAAGCGGATCGCCTTCCTGGCCGCCGACGGCGTCGAGGAGGTCGAGTACGTCCAGCCGCGCGAGGCGGTCGAGAACGCCGGCGCGACGGTCGAGCTGGTCTCGCTCAAGCCCGGCTCCATCCAGTCCTTCAACCATCTGGACCAGTCGAAGACGTACGACGTGGACGTGACCGCGGACAAGGCGGACGCCGCCGGCTACGACGCTCTGGTGCTGCCCGGTGGGGTGGCGAACCCGGACTTCCTGCGTGGCGACCCGGACGCGGTGCGGTTCGTGAAGGCGTTCTTCGACGCGGGCAAGCCCGTCGGGGTGATCTGCCACGGCCCGTGGACGCTGATCGAGGCGGACGTGGTGCGGGGCCGACGGATCACCTCCTGGCCCACCCTGCGTACCGACCTGACCAACGCCGGCGCGACCTGGGTCGACGAGGAGTGCGTAACCGACGGCAACCTGACCAGCAGCCGAAAGCCCGACGACCTCCCAGCCTTCTGCCAAAAAATCACCGAAGTCTTCGCCGCCTAACGAACCCACCCCACCCACCCCACCCCCCAACCCCGTCCCGTCCCCGTTGATCATGAAGTTAGCGTCCTCCGACTCGGCGTGTCGTGGCGCTAACTTCATGATCAACGCTCCGGATCGGGTCCGGGTCGGGTGGGTTTTTTGTGGTTGGGCGCATGTTCCGCGCTGTCCGGGATAGAAGGCCACATGACCACCGAAGCCTCCGGCGCGCCGGTGCTGAATCGTCAGCAGATTCGGCTGCTCATGTTCGGTCTGATGACCGGCATGCTGTTGGCCGCGCTCGACCAGACCATCGTGGGTACGGCCCTGCCGACCATCGTCGGCGAGCTGGGCGGGATCAACCACTACTCGTGGGTGGTCACCGCGTACCTGCTCGCCTCGACCGCGTCCACACCGCTGTACGGCAAGATGGCCGACCTGTACGGGCGCAGACCGGTCTTCCTCTTCTCGATCGGCACGTTCCTGGTCGGGTCGCTGCTGGCCGGGCTGTCCCAGAACATGACCCAGCTGATCGTCACGCGGGGCATCCAGGGCCTCGGAGCCGGTGGTCTGCTGACCCTCGCGTTCACCATCATCTCGGACGTGGTGTCACCCCGGGAGCGTGGTCGCTACCAGGGTCTGTTCGGCGCCGTCTTCGGGATCTCGTCGGTGGCGGGGCCGCTGGTCGGTGGTTACTTCGCGGAGACCGACTGGCGGTGGATCTTCTACATCAACGTGCCGCTGGCGATCCTGGCCATCGTGGTCTGTTACCACGTGATGCGGTTGATCCCCTTCGAACGCCGGGACCACTCGATCGACTGGCTCGGCGCCGGTCTGCTGGTCGCCGGGGTGAGTTCGCTGTTGCTCGCGCTGAGTTGGGGCGGCAACGAGTACGCCTGGGGCTCCGGCGTGATCATCGGGCTCTTCGTCGTCGGTGCGGTGCTGGGGGTGCTCTTCGTCCTCCAGGAGGCCCGGGTCGCCGAGCCGATCCTGCCGCTGCGGCTGTTCCGGAGCGCCACCTTCGCGCTGGCCAACTCGGCACTGCTCATCATCGGTCTGGTGATGTTCGGTTCGATCATCTTCATCCCGCTGTACCTGCAGATCGTCAAGGGCGCCTCGCCGACCCGCAGCGGTCTGCTGATGCTGCCGATGATGGCCGGCATCATCATCACCTCGATCCTGACCGGCCGGGCGATGACCCGGATCGGCCGGTACAAGTGGTTCCCGGTGGCCGGCTCGGTGACCCTGCTGGTCGGCATGTTCCTGTTCACCCAGCTGGAGGTGGCCACCTCCCTCTGGGTGGCCTTTGGGTTCATGGTGGTGATCGGCGTCGGGCTGGGTCTGTGTATGCAGTCGCTGATCCTGGCGGTGCAGAACGCGGTCTCCGTACGCGACCTGGGGGCCGGCACCTCCTCGGCGACCTTCTTCCGGTCTCTGGGCGGTTCGTTCGGGGTGGCGATCCTCGGCACGGTGCTGTCGTCCCGGCTGGCCAGCGGGCTCTCCGACCGGCTGCCCGGTGCCATCGCGCAGCTCCCGCCGCAGGAGCAGGCCGCAGTGGCGGCGAGTGGTGGCACCAACATCTCGATCAACGACCCGGCGACCATCCTGGCCCTGCCGGGGCCGGTCCGCGCGGCCATCCAGGGCGCCTTCGTCGACGCGCTGGACATGGTCTTCCTGACCGCCGGTCTGATCGCCATCGTGGCGGTGGTGGTCACCCTGACGCTGCCCAACACGCAACTGCGGGGCGCCGGCCCGCAGGGCGCGACCGGCGGCGCGGACCCGCTCGGCGGTGAGGCCCCGGCACCGGGCGGCAAGCCGCTGACCCGCGAGTCCAAGGAAGAGGCCGCCGCCGACATGGAGGCCAAGTCCCAGACGATGATCTGAGCGAGGTCATGTCGGTCCGGGTCGGTCAGGCGGGGCGGCGGTAGACGCCGTACCACCAGGTCGCGGCCAACTCTCTCGCAGCCGACGCGTCGGTGTCGGGGTCGGCCGAGGTGGCGCTGACGTGATCGGCGAGGAAGCGGTCGCCGCCAATCACGATCAGCCGGCCCGCGGTCACCGGGTCGATGCCCGCGGGGGTGCGCCCGGCCTCCTGTTCGGCGCGGAGCACCTGCACGGTGCGCGCCACGAACTGTTCCAGGCCTGCGGCCCAGTACTCCCGGACCACCTCGTCGTACGCGGCGACCTCGCTGACCGCCGCCAGCACCGGGGCGTACGTCCGGTATATCCGGATCACGTCGGCGAAGATCTCGGTCAGCGACGCGAGCGGATCGCCCGGCTCGGCGGGGTTCCACTCGCCGGTGCGGCCGAAGGAGCTCTCCCGCATGGTGCCGGCGAGACGCATGAGCAGTTCGCTCTTGTCTCGGAAGTGGGTGTAGAAGGTCGACCGCGCCACCCCGGCCTCGGCGGCGATGCGCTGCACGCCGAGGTCGGTGAAGCGGATCCCCTCCTGGAGGAGTCGCTCGGTGGCCGCCAGCACCCGCGCTTCGACGGCGGCCCGCCCATCGGGGTTGCGTGGGCGACGGCGGGTGATCGAAGGCATAGCCGGAATCCTAGGTGGGCGGGTGCGGGGTGGGCGACGTACGCTCGTTGCCGGACACACTGTCCGACACTCTGACCAAGGAGCGCCCGACCGTGGCCTCCGACCCCCGCACCGCGAGGAGCGACACGTGAAGTACCGACTGTTGGGCACCACCGGGGTGTACGTCTCGGAGATCTCGCTCGGCGCGATGACCTTCGGTGGCAGCGGACACCCCCTCTGGGGCACCCTCGGCGGGCTGGCGCTGCCCGACGTCCAGCGGATGGTGGACACCGCGCTGGACGCCGGGGTCAACTTCATCGACACCGCAGACGGCTACAGCGACGGCGAGAGCGAGGAGCTGCTCGGCCAGGCGCTCGGCAAGCGGCGCCGCGACGTGGTGCTGGCCACCAAGGTGCACTCCCGGACCGGCCCCGGCCCGAACGACGTCGGCACCTCCCGGCTGCACATCATGCAGAACCTGGAGGACAGCCTGCGCCGGCTGGGCACCGATCACATCGACCTGTACCAGATCCACAACTTCGACCAGGTCACCCCGATGGAGGAGATGCTGCGGGCGCTGGACGACGCGGTCCGGCAGGGCAAGGTCCGCTACATCGGCGCCGCCAACTTCGCCGCCTGGCAGATGTCCAAGGCGCTGGGCATCTCCGCCCGCGAGAAGCTGGCCGGGTTCGTCTCGGTGCAGGAGTACTACTCCCTGCTGGGCCGCGACGTGGAGCGCGACGTGGTGCCGATGGCGCTCGACGCGGGCGTCGGGCTGACAGTGTGGAGCCCGCTCGCCGGTGGTTTCCTCTCCGGCAAGATCAGCCGGGACGGCGCCGTCGCCGACAGCGGCGCGCGCAGCGCCCAGCCCGGTTACGCCAGCTTCACCCCGTTCGACCCCGAGCACGCCTTCGCCGTGGTCGACGTGCTCAAGGGTGTCGCCGAGCGGCACGAGGTGAGCCCGGCCCGGGTGGCGGTCGCCTGGCTGTTGTCCCGACCGGCCGTGACCAGCGTGATCGTCGGTGCGCGTAAGCAGGAGCAGTTGGTGGACAACATCGCCGCCTCGGATCTCACCCTGACCGAGCAGGACCTCACCGAGCTGGACGAGGCCACCAAGCTGCCGATCGCGTACCCGAACTGGATCCAGGAGGGGTTCTTCGCGGGGCTCCGCCACCCGCAGTGAGGCCACGGCCCCGGAGTCGGTGGCTCCGGGGCCGCCCTACTTCAGGATGAGCCGGTTGGTCTGCTCGAAGACGTCCAGATCTGCCAGCGTCTCGGTGACCGAGGCGGAGAGCGGGGCGGGGAACCGGTCCCGGGGGAAGAAGCCGGCGTCGGTGGTCTCGTCGGTGACCCGGGCGAGCTGCCCGTCCCACTCCTCCACCTTGAACGCCGTCGTGAAGACCTGGTACGTGTGCCCGTACATGTTGGTGCTCGTCCGGTCCGGGCCGGTGTAGAGGGCGAACGCGCAGACCCGCAGCGCGCGCAACCCGGTCTCCTCGCGGACCTCGCGGACCGCGCAGTCGGCGATCGACTCGCCCAGTTCCATCGCACCGGCCGGCATGGCCCACTGCCCGTTGTCCGAGCGCTGGATCAGCAGGATCCGCCCGGCGTTGTCGCTGACCACGGCACGGGCGCCGACGAACATCAGCGTCCGGTCTCCGGCGATCGCGCGTAACTGCCCTACGTATGAGTCGGCCCAGGAGATGCTCACCTGCGACAACATACGGGGGTTCCCAACGTGTGACCGCCGACACTAGCTTGTTACCCATGCGTAGCACGATGATGGACGCCCCCCTTCAGGTCTCCCGGATCCTCGACCACGGCGCAGGCGTACACGGCACGGCCGAGGTGGTGACCTGGACCGGCGCCGAGCCCCGCCGAATGACGTACGCCGAGGTGGGTCGCACCGCCGCCCGGCTGGCACACGCGCTGCGCGACGAGTGCGGGGTGACCGGCGACGAGCGGGTCGCCACCTTCATGTGGAACAACAACGAGCATCTGGTCGCGTACTTCGCGGTGCCGAGCATGGGTGCGGTGCTGCACACGCTCAACATCCGGCTCTTTCCCGACCAGGTCGTCTACATCGCCAACCACGCCGAGGACCGGGTGGTGCTGGTGGACAGCACGCTCATCCCGCTGCTGGCCCGGGTGATCGGCGAGCTGAGCACCGTGCGGCACGTGGTGGTGGTCGGCGGTGGCGACCCGGCGCCCCTGGTGGCGGTGGCCGGCGACCGGATCACCGTGCACCACTGGGACGCGCTGCTCGCCGACCGGCCCGAGACGTACGACTGGCCCGAGGTGGACGAGCGTGACGCCGCGGCCCTCTGCTACACCTCGGGCACCACCGGCAACCCGAAGGGCGTGGCCTACTCGCACCGGTCCATCTACCTGCACTCGTTGCAGGTCTGCATGCCGGAGGGCTTCGGTCTCGCGCCGACCGACCGGGAGCTGGCCATCGTGCCGATGTTCCACGCGATGTCCTGGGGTCTGCCGTACGCGGCCTTCCTCTCCGGCGCGTCGCTGATCATGCCGGACCGGTTCCTCCAGGCCGCGCCGATCGCCGAGATGATCGCGGCCGAGCGGCCCACCCTGGCCGGGGCGGTGCCGACCATCTGGACCGATCTGCTCGCCTACCTGGACAGCCACGACGTCGACACGTCCTCGCTCACCGAGGTGATCGTCGGTGGATCGGCCTGCCCGCCGGCGCTGATGCACGCGTTCGACGAGCGCTTCGGAATCGACGTGATCCACGCCTGGGGGATGACCGAGATGTCCCCGCTGGGGTCGGTCTCACGCCCGCCCGCCGGTGCGACCGGGGAGCAGGCGTGGCGTTACCGCTACACCCAGGGGCGGGTGCCGGCGGGTGTGCAGGCGCGGATCGTCGGCCCGTCGGCCGAGCCGTTGCCCGCCGACGGCAGGGCCGTGGGCGAGCTGGAGGTCCGTGGGCCGTGGGTGACCGCTCGGTACGTCGGTGACGACGCCCCGGACGAGGAGAAGTTCCGCGACGGCTGGCTACGCACCGGCGACGTGGGCACCCTCTCGCCGGACGGCTACATCACGCTGACCGACCGCGCCAAGGATGTGATCAAGTCCGGCGGTGAGTGGATTTCCTCGGTCGAGCTGGAAAACGCGCTGATGGGCCACCCGGCGGTGCTGGAGGCATGCGTGGTGGGTGTGCCGGACGAGCGGTGGGACGAACGACCGCTGGCCACCGTGGTGGTCCGGGAGGGCGCCTCGGTGACCGCCGAGGAACTGCGGGACTTCCTGGCCGGCTCGGTGGCGCGCTGGCAACTGCCCGAGCGCTGGGCGTTCATCGACGCAGTGCCGAAGACCAGCGTGGGCAAGTTCGACAAGAAGGTCGTCCGTTCGCAGTACGCCGAGGGTGAGCTGACTGTCCGGGAGCTGACAGCCCCGTAACGTTTTCCCAGGCACTGTCGCCTGTTGGGGCAGGGGTAACTCCTGGAAGATCCCTCCCCAGGGGGCGGCCCCGGCGTTCGCACCGCGCCGGGGCCGCCCGTTCCACGCGGGGTTACCCCCGCACCGTCATTGTTGCGAAACTTGTTCGCCTCTGTCCTGATGACGGGGAAATCGGGTGGTCAGCGACCCGATCAGGCGTCGCTGGTGGTGATGAGCACCTTGCCCACCGCCGAGTCCTCCACCGCCTGGTGCGCCGCAGCCGTCTCGGCCAGGGCGTAGGAGTGCAGAGGCAGACCGGCGTCCGCACCGACCCGGATTCCACCCTGGCTGGCCGCCGCCGCCACGTCCTTCACGCCCTGCGCCTTGGCCGCCTTCGGCTCCGTGTAGACCAGCACGAACTGCCACCGGGCGTTCGGCACCATCATCGCCCGGATCGGGATGCTCACCTCGTCGCCGCCGTTGTCGGCGTACATGCAGACCGCGCCGCCGTGCCGCAGCACCTGCACGTCGACCGAGGCGTTGCGGGCGGGGGAAACCTCCACGATCGTGTGGACCCCGTCGGGGGCGATCTTGTGGACCTCCTCGACCACGTCCTGTTCCCGGTAGTTGATGACGTAGGAGGCACCGGCCGCCGCCGCGAGCTGCGCCTTCTCCGCACTGCTCACCGTGGCGATCACCGTGGCGTCGGCCCAACGGGCAAGCTGGATCGCGGCGTTGCCCACCGCGCCGGCCCCGCCCTGCACCAGCACCGTGTGGTCTGCCAGCGCACCGGCGCGCAGCGTGTCCGGCATGAACTCGCCAGCGGTCAGACAGCGGTGCGCGGTGAGGAACGGAATGCCCAGGGCAGCTCCCAGCTCGAACGGGGCGTCACCGAGGCGTACCGCCTGCCGGACCGGCACCAGCGTGTACTCCGCCGACGTGCCCCACGGCCGCTGCCAGGCGGCCTCCCAGATCCAGACGCGCTCACCGATCAGGTCCGGGTCGACCCCCTCGCCGACCGCCTCCACCACTCCCGCGCCGTCCTGCCCGGGAATCTGCCACCCGTTCGGCGGGGAGCTGCGGCGGGACTTCCAGTCCGTCGGGTTCACCCCCGCGACCGCCATCCGCACCAGAACCTCGCCCGCAGTCGGCTCGGGCACCGGCCGGTCGACCAGCTCCAGCACCGAAGGGTCGCCGGTGCGCTCGTACACGATGGCTTTCATCCGTGATCTCCTCACCATGCGCGGCATCCGCGCCGAGCACCGCCGGCTGCGGTACCCCGCTCAGCCTCGATCAACCCAGGTCGTCCACCAGCTCCGGGGTCAGCTCACCGATCGCTCCCAGTGTCACCACGGCCAGCCGGGCGGCGTCCGGGTCCAGCGGGTACGAACCGTGCGGCACCGCCACCACCCGCATACCCGCCGCGGCCGCTGAGCGCACCCCGTTGGACGAGTCCTCCACCGCGACGCAGCGGGCCGGGTCGACGCCGAGGCGCTGCGCGACGCTCAGATACACGTCCGGTGCGGGCTTGCCCCGCTCGGTCTGCTCGGTGGAGAGGGTCGCGCCGAACGCGTCGGTCAGACCGGTGGCGGCCAGCGCCGCCTCGATCAGCCGGGTCGGCGACGAGCTGGCCAGCCCCAGCGGCCAGCGCGCGGCGAGCCGACGCACGACCTGATCGGCGCCGGCGATGAGGGGTACGTGGTCCCGGTAGCGCCGGGTCATCTCCTCGACGACCTCGCTGGCGACCTGCTCGGCCGTGCGGTCGACGCCCAACTCGCCGCTGAGGTATTGGGCCCACTCGCCGGTGCTCATGCCCATCAGGCGACGTTGCGTGTCCGGTTGCCACGTCCCGCCGTGCGCCGCCACGTACGCGCGGCGGACCTCCTCCCACACCGGCTCGGAATCCACGATCACGCCGTCCAGGTCGAAGACCACCGCATCAGCCACGGCCCCATCCTGCCCGACGGGCGGGCGCCCGGTCAGCCGGGCAGTGCGGGCAGGCCGATCGGGCTGCCGGCCGGGATCAACGCATGGCAGGACCGTGCCGTCGGCTCCAGCAGCTCCCGGAGCCGATCCGTGTCGTCTCGGCCCAGTGCCTGCCACGGGTGCGCGGCGGCCCGGTCGGTGGCGTCCTCGACCGCCTGGAACTCGGCCCGGCCGTGGTCGGTGGCCGTTCCGTCCCCGGTCAGCCAGCCCCGCTGCGCCAACCGCTCGCGGGCGGCGTGCCACTGCTCCTCGGACCAGCCCCGGCCCAGGAGATTCAGTGGCGACGAGCCGTCCATCGCGATCCGCCACGCCAGCGTCTCCACCGGGTCCAGCCCGGCGGCCACCAGCGCCGCCACGTGCCCGTCGCCGCGGTGCTCCCGCAGAGTGGTGGCGGCCTGCCAGAGCCGGGCCAGCGGGTACTCCCCGACCGGCAGCGCGGCGTTGACCGCGCCGAGCACCCGGCCGGCGGTCTGCGTCGCCGAGGCGGCCCGCTCCAGCAGGTCGGCGGCCTCCGCCAGGTGTGTCTCCGGCAGCTCGTACGTCAGCTCGGCGAGGGCCTGCACCGCACCGGTCAGGCGGGCACGCAGCGCCTCCTGCGGGGTGGCCAACCGCCACACCGCCGGCAGCGCCCGAGCAACCATCGGTGGTGCGAAGCTGAAGAACGCGGCGATCACCGGGGCCGCCTCGGTGGCGCCCAGCGGCGCGGCCCGGCCGGCGAAGTAACCCCGCCAGTAGCCGCGTAGCCCGACCGCCTCGTACGCGGCACGAGCCCGAGGGTGGAAGTAGGTGACCGCGTGCACCGGCTCGAAGTGCGTCCACATCAACCGAGCGGTCCGTCCAGGATCGTCCAGCGCTGTCACGTGCACCTCCGCGTCCCGGTCCCCGATGCTCACCCCGGGCGGCGGACCGCCCGGGGTGACGCCGAACCTACTGCCGTTGGGTAACGGGTCGGAAGCCCCATGTGAACAACTGCATCGCGACCGGGGGACAACCGGGGCGATTCAGGCAGGTCACTGGGCGGCGAGCACGTCCACCACGAAGCGCAGCGGGCCGGTCGGGCGTCCACCTGCGGCAGCCTCGTCGTTGCCGTACGCCAGCTCGCCCGGAATGTCGAGCTGCACCCGGCTGCCCACGGTCACGCCGACCAGGCCCTGGTCCCAGCCGGGGATGACCTGGCCGACACCGATCGGGAAGGTGGCCGGCTGCCCGGCCTTCCAGGAGGAGTCGAACTCCTTGCCGTCCTTGAAGAACACCCCCACGTAGTTGGTGGTGATCGTCTGACCCTTCTGCACGGCAGCGCCCTTGCCCTTGATCAGCGGGGTGACGGCGAGCTTCTTGAGGTCGCCAGTGCCCTTTGCCACCGTCGGCTTGCTGCCCAGCGCCGGGTCGGAGCCCTCGGGCAACTGCGGCGCGGGAGGTGCGGCGGCATCGGGGGCCGGGGCCGAGGCGGACGGGGTCGCGCCGGCCTGGTTGGCGGGCTTGTCGTCGCTCCGGTTCCGGTCGATCCACACGAAACCGCCGATCAGCAGCGCCATCACCGCGACGCCGGCGAGCCCGCCCGCCCACGCCTGGCGGCGGCGCTTCGCGTCGGCAGCCTTCTTCGCCGCCAGCTGGGCCGCCAGCCGGCGGCCCGACTTGGTCGCCGGGCTCTGGTCGCCCGCCGACCGGTTCTGCTGCGTCCGCTCGCTCACGTCGTCGACTCCCTGCTGCGAAGGTGTGGCCGGCACCCAGTGCCGGGGGGAAAGCCGACGCACACGGTACCCGCATCGCGGCCCACCGTGCCCGCCGCGAACGCCTCGGATCGCCCAGCGAGGCAGTTGCGGGGCCTTCGCGGGCGGTTATTCCGGGACGACCATGAAGTCGGTCACGAACGATGTCACGCGACCATCGGCGGCGCGACCGATCCAGGTGCCGTAGCAACCGTCTCCCCAACCGGTGGCCACGGTGACGACGTTGGCGCCGGTGGCCTCGTCCAGAACGGCGGTGATCAGCCCCGGGACCGGCGACGCGGGCAGCTCGGTCGGGATGAAGACCTCCTCGACCCGGTCCTCGTCCCACTCCTCCAGAACGGCCAGCGCCGTCGGGTCGGCGAGGGTGCCCGCGCCGGCGTCGACCCCGTACCCGAAGTAGTCGTCCGCGCCGAGCGTCGCGACGTCCTGGTCGCCCGCGACGGCCAGTTCCCAACGGGTGGTCGGCTCGTCCGAGACGACCAGCTCCAGGGCGGCCACCCGCCGGTCCACCTCGGCGTCCTCCCGCAGCACCACCGCCACCCAGGCGCGGGCGGGATGCCGACCGGGCGGCACGGTCACCGTGAACGGCTCGGCCTCCGGGCAGACCAGCGGGTCACACCCGACCACCTGACCCGTCGGCAACACGACGTCGCCCACCGGGTGGACCTCGATCAGGTATCCGCCGTGCTGGTCGGTGAAGCGGGCACCGGGCGTCAGCAACCGGTCCAGATCAGGGGTGTACGGCATGGGGGCTCCTCCGGTGGCCAGCGGCCGGCGGAGCGTACCCGGCCCGGCGGACACCGCCGTCGCTGCCGTACGGTCAGGCGCTCTTGCGGGGTGCGGCCTTCTTCGCGGCGGTCTTCTTCGCCGGCTCCGCCTTCTTCGCGGCGGTCTTCTTGGCGGCGGTCTTCTTCGCCGGCTCGGCCGCCTTCTTCTCGCCGGTCTTCTTCGCGGTGGTCTTCTTCGCCGGTGCCTTGGCCGCCTTCTTCTCGGCCGCCTTCTGCGCCGACCGGGCCGACGAGATGGGCGTCGGCTCGCCGCCGCCGCCACCGCCACGCGCGGGTTGCTCGCCGCGAGCGGCCTTGGCCCGTTCCACGGACGCCTTCAGTGCGGCCATCAGGTCCACAGCGGCGGCCGGCGCCTCCTCGACCTCCTCCGGCTGCACGACCTCCCGACCCTCCACCTTGGCGTCGATGACCTCCTGCAACGCCGCCCGGTAGTCGTCGGTGAAGACGTCCGGCTCGAACTCACCGGTCATCGAGTCGATCAGGGAACTGGCCATCGCCAGCTCCGGCGGGCGCACCTTGAGGTCCTCGTCGAGGAAACCGAAATCGGGGGTACGGATCTCGTCCGGCCAGAGCATGGTGTTGAGCAGCAGCACACCCTCACGGACCCGCAGCGTGGCGAGCTGCTCCCGCTGACGCAGCGCCACCTTGACGATGGCCACCCGTTCCGAGTCGATCAGCGCGTCGCGCAGCAGCACGTACGGCTTGGTCGCCGCGCCTTCCGGCTCCAGAAAGTACGCCTTGTTGTAGAGGATCGGGTCGACCTGCTCCGCCGGCACGAACTCCAACACGTCGATGGCCCGTGAGCTGGTCAGCGGCAGGTCGGCGAAGTCCTCGTCGGTGAGGATCACCATCTCGCCACCGCCGATGTCATAGCCCTTGGCGATGTCGTCGTAGGTGACTTCCTCGCCGCAGACCGAGCAGGTGCGCTTGTAGCGGATCCGACCGCCATCCTCGCGGTGCACCTGGTGGAACCGAATGTCCTTCTCCTCGGTCGCGGAGTAGAGCCTCACCCCGATCGAGACGAGCCCGAACGACACGGCTCCCTTCCAGATGGCACGCATCCTGCGCTCCCTTCCCCGGTATCGACCATGCTCGCATCCGAAAGAACCGGACGCGAGCTGTTCGGCCTGCTACTACAGTCGGGTCGTGCCTGGCGCGCCGCTCAAGCCGATGCTCGCGATGACCGGGCCGCTCCCGGCCGGTGACGGCTGGGCGTACGAGTTCAAGTGGGACGGGGTCCGCGCGCTCGCCGACATCTCCGGTGGTGGTCAGCACCTGTATGCCCGCTCCGGCGTGGAGATCACCGCCGCGTACCCGGAATTGGCCACCCTGCCCGAGCAGGTCGACGACGCGCTGCTCGACGGCGAGGTGGTGCTGCTCGGCGAGAGCGGGCAACCGTCGTTCACCGCGCTGGCCGAGCGGATGCACGTGCGGGACCGGAACAAGGCGGCCCGGTTGGCGGCGGTCATGCCGGTGACCTACATGATCTTCGACCTGCTCCGGTGGAACGGCGACGACCTGACCGGCTGGCCGTACGAGCGCCGCCGGGAGGCCCTGGAGGCCCTCGCGCTCGGAGGCGCCCGGTGGGCGGTGCCCCCGACGTTCGCCGACGGGCCGGCCACCTACGAGGCGGCCGGTGAGCACGGTCTGGAGGGGGTGATGGCCAAGCGGATCGGTGCCGTCTACCGCCCGGGGGTGCGCTCACCGGACTGGGTGAAGGTCAAGCTTGAGGTGACCGGCGACTTCGTCATCGGTGGCTGGCGGCCGGGCGCGCGCCGGATCGGCGGACTGCTGGTCGGGGTGCCCGGCCCGGACGGTCGGCTGATCTACCGGGGTCGGGTCGGCGGTGGGATCGGCGCCGCCATCGAACGGCAGCTCCTCGCCGAGTTGGAGCCGCTGCGGTCCGGCGCGTCACCGTTCGCGCCGGGTGTGCCGCGCGAGGATGCCCGAGGGGCCATCTGGGTAGAACCCCGGGTGGTGGTGGAGGTGAAGTACGGCCAGCGCACTCCGGACGGTCGACTGCGCTTCCCCCGGGTGCTGCGGTTGCGCCCGGACAAACCCGCGGAGGAGGTCGACGATGCCGGCTGATCGGCTACGGGTGGACGTCGAGGGCCGCCCGCTGGAGTTGTCCAACCTGGACAAGGTGCTCTACCCGGCGGCCGGCTTCACCAAGGGCGAGGTGATCGACTACTACACCCGGATCTCACCGGTGCTGCTGCCGCACCTGCGGGACCGACCGGTCACCCGGATCCGCTTTCCGAACGGCGTGGACGACAAGTCGTTCTTCGAGAAGAACATGCCGGCCGCGACCCCGGACTGGGTGCGGGTGGAGAACCTCCCGGCGCCCGGCTCGACGAAGGGCCGGGAGACCATCGACTACGTGGTCGCCGACGACCTGCCCACCCTGGTGTGGCTGGCCAACCTCGCCGCGCTGGAGCTGCACACGCCGCAGTGGAAGGTCGGCGAGCACCCGGACATGATGGTCGTCGATCTGGACCCTGGGCCGCCGGCCGGGCTCGCCGAGTGTTGTCCGGTGGCGGTGCTGATGCGCGACCGGCTCGCCGAGGACGGGATCGAGTCGTACCCGAAGACCTCCGGCAAGAAGGGCATGCAGCTCTGCTGCCCGATCGCGGGCACCCAGTCGTCGGATCTCGTCTCCGACTACGCCCGACGGATCGCCCAGGAGTTGGAGAAGGCCCACCCGAAGCTGATCGTGTCGAAGATGGCGAAGAACCTCCGCCCGGGCAAGGTCTTCATCGACTGGAGTCAGAACAACGCGGCGAAGACGACCGTCGCGCCGTACTCGCTGCGGGCCCAGTCGGTGCCGTCGGTGTCGACGCCGCTGACCTGGGACGAGGTCGAGGCCGGCGCACGCGGCCGCAAGCCGGCCGTTCGCCAGTTCACCGCCGCCGAGGTCCTGGCCCGGGTCGAGGAGTACGACGACCTGCTCGCCCCCCTGCTCGACGGCGGCCCGGAACTGCCTCTCTGAGCTGATGGCGCGGCGGGCTGCCCGTGACTGAGCGCGACAAGCGCCAGTGCCTCACCCAGCCCCCTCAACTCCCTTTGCTTTGCCTACCTATACGCAACACCACGATGAGCTGCGGATTCCTTTCTGGTCTCCGATGGTGCGGCCGAACCTGTGCTCGCAGAGCGTTAGCGTTGCGTATAGGTATGCAGAGCAAAGGGCCTGGGGTGGGGATGGTGGCTGCGCCTGGCATCACCTTGTGTCACCGGCCCTGCGCCCATGTGCGGTGGCCGCCGGGCCGGGAGGTATGCGGCTTTGGTGACGCCGTAGAGCTGGTCCCGCATCAGGTTGCGGCGACGCGAACAGCCGGCGAAGCACGCAGCCGCCACCAGGCGCCACCGATCAGGGCGAGCGTGACGACGGTGACCGCGACGTCGCCGGCCAGGGCCGCCGCCGGGGAGGTCGGAGAGTACGGCGGCACCAGGTACGCGAACGCGGCGGCGGTGAGCAGGCTCGCCGAGCCGGCGGCGAGCACGTGCCGCTGCCTCCAACCGTTGCGCGACGACCAGTACACGATCAGCGCTCCGACGGCGGCGGCGAGCGCCAGCGCGATGGCCACCCCCGCCCAGCCGGGCGTCAGGTCGGTGCCGAAGCGGACCAGGACGACCAGCAGGCCCACCCAGAGTGGGTGCGGCACCCGACGGACCCGACGCGGACGCGGGCGGCGCCAGCGCGGCAGCAGCGCCGTCGCGACGAGGGCGAGGACCAGCACCGTGGCGAAGGTCAGCTGGAGCGGACTGGCCAGGAAGTCCTTCCGGCCGCTGCTGTCCGAGAAGATCAGCAGACTGCCGAGCAGGTAGATCACGCCGATCACGACGAGCCCGGGACGGCCCAGCCACGGCCGCAGCCGGCGATCCGCCCCGAGGAACGACTCGACGAGCACGATCGGGGCGCAGATGGTCAGCGCGATGTGGTTGCCCACGTAGTCGAAGGCCTGCCGGGGGCTGAACTCCAGCCCGGGCACCAGCGTCGCCTCCGCGGCGGCACGGGTGTCGGCGTACTGGGTGTCGTCGAGGAAGTCGGGGTTGAACAGCGACTGGTCGACCAGGCCCGCCTGGAGTACGCCGAACGCGGCGGCGAGCAGCACGATCGTCGGCCAACCCGCGCCGAGATGCCGAGCGGTCTCCCGGACCAGGATCGCCGCCCCGCCATACATCGGGCCCAGGAAGATCAGCACCGGAAGGAAGTCGTCGATGGCGAAGCCACCCCACGAGCACTCGGCCGCCCAGGGCGCGAGCAGCAGCAACGCGAGCACCGGCAGGAGCCGCCGGCGCAGCGGAAGCCGGGCAGTGGCGGGGCGGTCGGTGGGGCGGGGCTCGGCCGTCATGGGCGCTCCTCGGCGGCGCTGGGCGTGTCAACCCGTACCGTGCTCGGGCCACCCGACCAGCCGCTACGGCCATCGGCCGACGATCGGTGCGACCAAAGTCGTTGAGTAGGGTGGTGCCGACGTCGATCCGGGGAGCGTGGAGATGCAGCCAACCGTCACGGCCGACCTGACGGCCCGACCCGCCGACGCCGAACACCCGCTGCTCAGCTACCGCGACGAGGCGACCGGCGAGCGCGTCGACCTGACCGCACAGCAGGTCGGTGCCTGGGCGGCGCGCAGCGCGAGCCTCCTGCGCGACGGCTGCGGGCTCGGCCCCGGCAGCCGCGTAGCGGTCCTGCTGCCGCCGCACTGGCGTACCGCCGCGGTGTTGCTGGGCGCCTGGGCCTCCGGCCTCGCGGTGTCGTTCCGACCGCGCGCCACGGCGGGCCTGCCGGTCCTTGAGCCCGGCGGTGACCGGCCGTTCGACGCGGTCTTCGTGACGCCGGAGCGGCAGGACGACTGGCTGGAGGAGGTGCCGGACGCGCCGCACCGCTATCTCGTCGGCACCGGGCCGGGGCGGCTGGACGACGTGCCGTTGGGCTGGTTGGACTGGTCCGCAGAGGTGCTTCGGCACGGCGACGGCGCGCCCGACCACACCGCCATCCACCCGTCGGATCCGGCCACAGCGGACGGCACCACCTACGGCCAGTGGGGTGCGCTCGCCCAGGAGTTCGCCACGATGCTGGACCTGCGCGCCGGCGACCGACTGCTGGTCGACGCCGCCGAGACCGAGCAGCCGCTGAAGTGGTTGCTCGCGCCGCTCTCGGCCGGCGCGTCAGTGGTGATCAGCGCCAACCTCGACCCGGCGCGGCGGGACGCGATCGTCGCCGCCGAGCGGGTGACCCGGCTCCTCTGATCGGGCCGGACCGGCTCAAACAGCGCCGGCCGGTCCTGTTCCGTTACATCGGCATCTGCCCTGTTCAGAGGGTCTTTTGTCGATGCCGTCGGCATGTTCTCATACCGGAACAACGACGTCATCGACCACGCACCGCTCCCTCACTGAAAGGTGCACCGATGCACAGGAGATCGACCTTCCGACTGGCGGTCCTCACCGCGACCGCCGCCACGTTCCTTGCCTCCGGCGGCGCCTCCGGGGCGCTGGCCACGGCCGGCCCCGCGACCGCCTCCCCAGGTGTCGTGGCTTGCGACCCGGGCACCGAGGCGCACAGCGCAGCCCGGGTCGCCCAGGGCGCCACCGCCCAGGAGCCGGAGCTGCATTCCAAGAACGAGGCGAACGCCTACGGCGTGATCAAGGACGCGCCGCGCCTGCCGAACGGCAGCGTCACCGTGCCGACGGTTTTCCACATGATCTCCGACCGTCCGCTCACCGCCGCCGAGACGACCAGGTGGAACACCCTGATCGCCGCGCAGATGACGGTGCTCAACGACTCGTTCGCGGGCCGTACGGCGGGAGACGCCTCCAACACCCCGTTCCGGTTCTCGCTCGTCGACACGACGTGGACGGTGAACAGCGCCTGGTACACGGTCGTGCCCGGCAAGAACGAGCGGGACATGAAGAGGGCCCTGTACACCGGCGACTCGGAGACCCTGAACGTGTACGCGGCCAACATCGGCGGTGGGCTCCTCGGCTGGGCGTACTTCCCGAAGGGCTACAACAACGGGCGTGACTACATCGACGGCGTGGTGATGCTCGACGAGTCGATGCCGGGCGGCACGGCCGGCAAGTACGCCCTGGGTGACACGCTGACGCACGAGGTCGGGCACTGGCTGATGCTGGAGCACACCTTCGCGCACGGCTGCTCCGCGGCCGGCGACTTCGTCGCGGACACCCCGCGCGAGGCGGCCCCGCAGTTCGACTGCCCGGTGGGCGCGGACACCTGCACCGCGCCCGGGTTGGACCCGATCCACAACTTCATGGACTACACGCAGGACTCCTGCATGAACATGTTCACGCCGGGTCAGGCCGACCGGATGAGCGACGCCTGGGTGGCGTTCCGCGCCGGATAACCCCTCTGGTTGGCCGTCGGGGCCGGCGGGTCGCTGACTGCGACTCGCCGGCCCCTCGTCCTGCCGTCGATCAACTCGGCTTCCCGAAAGACGGGGTGTCGGCGTGCCTAGGACACCGCGACTTTCAGTAAACCGAGTCGATCAAGGCCGCGCGGGTCAGTCGACGGTTGGGAGCTTCGGGCCGAGGACGTCGTCGGCGTCGACGATCGTGTACGCGTACCCCTGCTCGGCGAGGAAGCGCTGCCGGTGTGCCGCGTACTCCGTGTCGATCGTGTCCCGGGACACGACCGTGTAGAAGTGGGCCTGCCGGCCGTCGGCCTTCGGCCGGAGCACCCGACCCAGCCGCTGTGCTTCCTCCTGGCGCGATCCGAACGTGCCCGACACCTGGATCGCCACCGCCGCCTCGGGCAGGTCGATCGAGAAGTTGCCGACCTTGGAGATCACCAGCGTGCGGATCTCACCGGTGCGGAACGCGTCGAACAGTCGCTCCCGCTCCTTGTTCGTGGTCGAACCCTGGATGATCGGGGCGTCGAGATATTCGCCGAGCTGGTGCAGTTGGTCGATGTACGCGCCGATCACCAGCACCTGGTCGTCCGGGTGTCGGTCCACCAGTGCCTTGACCACGGGCAGCTTCGTGCGGGCGGTTGCCGCCATCCGGTAGCGCTCCTCGGCCTCCGCCGTCGCGTACGACATGCGCTCCGCGTCGGTCAGCGTCACCCGGACCTCGGTGCACTCGGCCGGGGCGATCCAGCCCTGCGACTCGATGTCCTTCCAGGGCGCGTCGTACCGCTTCGGGCCGATCAGGCTGAACACGTCACCCTCGCGGCCGTCCTCGCGTACCAGAGTCGCGGTGAGGCCCAGCCGACGGCGGGCCTGGAGGTCCGCGGTGAACCGGAAGATCGGCGCGGGCAGCAGGTGCACCTCGTCGTAGACGACCAGGCCCCAGTCGCGGGCCCCGAACAGGTCCAGGTGGGTGAACGCGCCGCCGCGCCGCGAGGTGAGCACCTGGTACGTGGCGATGGTGACCGGACGGATCTCCTTGCGCTCGCCCGAGTATTCGCCGATCTCCTCCTCGGTCAGCGACGTGCGGGCGATCAGCTCCCGCTTCCACTGCCGGCCGGCGACCGTGTTGGTGACCAGGATCAGAGTGGTGGCCTTCGCCTCGGCCATCGCCGCCGCGCCGACCAGGGTCTTGCCGGCGCCGCAGGGCAGCACCACCACACCCGACCCGCCGGCCCAGAACGCCTCGACGGCCTCCCGCTGGTACGACCGCAGCGTCCACGGCTTGCGCCCGTCCTTGCCGGCCTCGGCCAGCTCGATGGGGTGCGCCTCACCGTCGACGTAACCGGCCAGGTCCTCCGCGGGCCAGCCCAGCTTGAGCAGCGCCTGCTTGAGCCGGCCACGCTCGGACGGGTGCACCCGGATGGTGTCGTCGTCGATCTTGTCGCCGAGCATCCCGGCGAGCTTCTTGCTCTTGGCCACCTCGATCAGCACCAGGCGGTCCAGCGCGCGCAGCACCAGCCCGTACGCCGGGTCGTTGGCGAGCTGGAGCCGGCCGTAGCGGTCCATCGTGTCGGCCACGTCGACCAGCAGCGCATGCGGCACCGGGTAGCGGGAGTACTTGAGCAGCGAGTCGACCACACCCTCCGCGTCGTGCCCAGCGGCCCGGGCGTTCCACAGGCCCAGCGGGGTCAGCCGGTAGGTGTGCACGTGCTCCGGCGAGCGCTCCAACTCGGCGAACGGTGCGATCGCCATCCGGCACGCCTGCGCGTCGGGGTGGTCGATCTCCAGCAGCAGGGTCTTGTCCGACTGCACGATCAGTGGTCCACCGCTCACGCGAGCGTCCTCTCCTCGGTTGGCCGTCCGGCCCGGGCGGGTCGCATACCCGCTGCTGGCCGACCATCCAGTGTTGCACGGTGCGGGCTGTCGGAAGAAAGATGCTCACCAGGTGCAACCAGGATGGCACTGACGAACGTCTAGCAAAGGGACGACTGTCAGGGGGAGCTGCCATGAAGCATGTTCGGAGCACCTCCCGGCTGGTCGCCCTGCTGATGGTCGTGCTGGTCGGTGCTGGTGCGTGCACGTTCGATCCGCAGTCCGGTGGGAGTGGTGGCGGGGGAGCCGCCCCAGTCGGGGCGGCGGACCAGGCAACGGGGGCGAGCGACACGCCCGGCCCGGACCAGCGCGGCCGGCCCACGCCGGCCGCGCCCAGCCCCACGCCGAAGGCAACCCGGTCCTCGACGCCGAAACCCACACGCAGCGCAACACCGAAGCCGAAACCCAGCACCGGCACGCCGACCGTCGCCGGCTGCCCGCAGGGCCAGCACCAGCGCGAGGTGGAGACCTACCTGGCCCGGTTGGGCGGGTTCGGGGCGGTGACCGTGGACGGTCGGCAGTCCGCCGCCGACTGCGCGGCGATCAAGAAGTTCCAGAAAAGGTACGGCATTCGCCCCGTCGAGGGTCGCGCCGGACCGACCACGTACGACGTGGCCCAACGCCTCGCCACCACCGACCCGGCCGCTTGCAAGGCCGGTACGGGCACCACGTTCTGCGTGGACCTGACCCGGCAGACCGTCTGGGCGATGCGCGGCGGCAAGGTGATCATGGGGCCGACGGTGACCCGCACCGGTATGTCCGGCTACCGCACCCCGGCCGGCACGTTCACCGTCAACTACCGCAACCCCAGGGAGTGGTCCGACCCGTACGAGGTGTGGCTGCCCTACTGGCAACACTTCACCCAGGGCATGGGCTTCCACGAGACCACCACCTACCTGCACGACAAGCCGATCGGCTCGCACGGCTGCGTCAACCTCCTGCACGCCGACGCGGTCCGGATGTGGGAGCTGGGCAAGGTCGGCACCCGGGTGGTGCTGATCGGCCGCCGCCCCGGCACCTGAGCGACACGCGGCGAAACGCGGGGGATAACCCCCTGTCCGACCGGTCCAACGAGTGTCACGCTGGGAGTCCAGGGCCGGACCGGGCGGGGAGGCTTGGCATGACGGTCGACCGTGACGTGATCGTGGAGCATGAGCAGGCGGCACCGCCCGACGAGGTGTCGCGCGCGACCGTGATCGCGTACGCCGTCGCGGCGACGCTCCTCGTCGGGTGGTTCCTCTTCGGCTGGCTGGTGCTGCGGCAGGGCTTCGTCGACTCGGTCGGGGAGTCCGCTGGCGCCGGTTTCGCGCTGCTCCTGATCATCTCGGTGATCGGCACGGTTCGCCGCAGCCGTCGCTGACCGACAGCGCCCGCGTAGGCGCCGTCGGCCGACCCGGCCCCACCCGGTCAGTCCGCCAGCACCGCCGCGGTGACCCGGTGCAGCGCGAACGTGTGCAGCATCTCGGTCCGTTCGTCCTCGGCGCGCAGATAGCCAGCACCGATCGAGACCGGTTTGACCAGGCGGGACGCGGTCGCCCCGTGCGCGTCGACGTAACCGACCCAGACCAGCGCCTTGTCCCGTACCGCCTGCTGGAGCACCGCCAGGGCTTCGCTGTGCGTGTGCGCCGGCACCGGGCCGCCGCCCAGCCCTGCCGCACCGCCACGCACCACCGCCGGTGCCCGTCGGGCCGCCCGCGCCGCCGCGTCACCGCGCCGGATGTGCTCCACCACCCCGAGCAGCCGGGGCATGGGCAGCTTCGGGGCGGCCAACGGGTCGAGTGTCCGGGTGGTCACCGAAACCCGAGGCGGGGCCCGTCGGATTCGTGGCCGGGTCAGCACGGTGCTGCCCGTGCCGTCCTCCTGCACCGGGGCGTACCCGGCGTCGCGCAGCGCACCCAGCAGGCGACCGACCTGGTACTGCGTGCACAGCACCGTCGGCGCGAGCCGGCGCAGCGCCAGCGACTCCAGCCGCCGGTCCGCCAGCACCTCGCTGATCAGCGTCTCGTCGTCGCTGCGCAGGTACGCCCCGGCCAGGCCCACCCGCAGCCCACCGTGCTTACGGGCCACGTCGTCCACCAGGTAGGTGAGGCCCTGCGGAATCGGAGTACGCGATCGTCGCCGGAACACGTCGTGCAGGTCGTCGGCCGTGTAGCCGGAGTCGAGCGCTCGCCGGACGCTGGCCGTGGTGACCCGGTGGACGCTGGCCCCACCGGCCGACTCAAGCTCGGTCATCGCCTCCAACTCGACTCCGAGCGCCGGCTCGGGCGGGCCGGGCACCACCACGGTCAGGTCGGCCTGCACCAGGAAGTGGTCGACCGGGGCGGGCAGCAGTGCGTCCAACGCCCGGGCGGCAGCGGACGGGTCACCGCTCTCGACGTCCGCGTGCACGCCCAGCGGGTCGCCTCCCCGCTCGTCGGTCGACGTCAGGTCACCCAGCAGCAGCCGACCGTACGAGGTGAGCGCCCCCAGCCCGGTGACGCCCAACTGCGCGGCCTCGGCCAGCACCTCCCGGTGGGCGGCGTCCCGGCCTCGGCTGCGGCGCGGCGCCCGCCAGTCCAGCAGGTCCTGCACCTCCTCGGGCGTGGGCGCGGTCGCCGGTTCCAGATCGGCGAGCACGCCGAGCACCGCCCGCCGGGTGGCCGGCACACCCGCCCGTTCGGCCTCCGCGGAGAGGGCGGTGATCGGGCGGTCCCGGTCGTCCCGGCGGCCGACCAACCCCACCTGCCGGGTCATGGTCAGCCAGGCTCGGGCCAACTGCTCCCACCGTTGGGCCAGCGAGGCGGCCCGCCACACCTCGTACCCGCCGGTCGGCAGCACCTGCTGATCCGCCCCGTACCGGCTGGTGGTCGCACCCGGCATCTCCAGCTCGCCGGCGAGCCCCGCCGCGTACGCCACCTCCAGCAGCAGCGCGGTCGTCGGCTCGTCCAGCCCGGCGGTACGCGCCAGCCGCCGCAGGTCCCGTACGCCGATGCCACCGGAGCGCAGCACCGGCGCGGGCTCGTCGGCGAGTTGCTCCAGCAGCCCTTCGGTGTGCCGGACCACCTCCATCGTCTGCCCGGCGCCGGCCGAGTCCACCGCCTTCGGCTCGCGGGGGGCGGCGGCCACCGGCGGTGGGCTGGTGCGCAGCGGCCCGAGGGGGCCGCTGTCCCGGCGCAGCAGCAGACCGACCTCGCGGGGCAGCTCCACAGTGCCGGCGGTCGTCGACGACCCGGTCGTCACGGGGACCAGCAGCCGGTTGTCGACGAGCCACCGCACCGGGGAGCCGGCCGGAGCGCCACCGTTGGTCGGGTCGGAGAGCACCGGGTCCTCCGCGCCCAGCGGCGGTGCCTGCAACGCGCCCGGGGGCACGCTGCCCACCGGCGGGCCGGCCGCCAACCGGTCCAGGATCGCCCGGGCCGAGGGCGGGGCGGCGAGCAGCGTCCGCCGCAGCTTCGCCGGGTCCGCACAGAGCTCGGCCGTGCGCGGGTCCAGCTCCGCGGCCGGTCGACCGAGCCCGGCGGGGTACGGGGCGACTTCGTCGACGGCTGGCAGCACCTGCAGTGCGTGCTCCGGGCCGTACAGCAGGAAGAGCGCGCGTAGCCGGCCCACGGCGGCCCGGACAGCGGTCGGGGCCGGCGGTTGCGGCCCTGCGGTCGCCATGGCGAGCACGGTGTCGGTGGTGGTGGTGCCGTCGTCCGGGTTCCGGGTGAGGCGGGCGGCGTCGAGGATCTGGAGGGTGAACTGGTCCAGCCCGTCCAGCGCACGAGCCACCGAGACCCGGGACTGGGCCCGGATGGCCAGGGCGGAGACGTCGGCCGGCACGGGTACGACGAGGTCCGGCCGCAGCTGGAGGAGCGCGGCCAGTGACTCGTCGGGCAGCGACCGCAGGTGGTCGGCGAGTGAGGTGGTCATCGTCTTTCCACGCTAGCCCGGCACCGGGCTTCCGCGCCCCTCGGACGTTCGGCTGGGCAGGTGTCGACGGGTACGTTTCTCGGCATGCCCGCACTGACCGTCGGTTTCGATCTCGACATGACCCTGGTCGACTCCCGCCCCGGCATCGCCGCGACCTTCGAGGCGCTGACCGCGCGGACGGGCGTGCCGGTGGATGCCGACCTGGCGGTGTCCCGGCTCGGGCCGCCGCTGCGCACCGAGCTGGCGTACTGGTTCCCGCCGGGAGAGGTCGAGTCGGCCGTTCGCGCGTACCGCGAGCTGTACCCGGCGTATGCGATCACCCCGACGGTCCCGCTGCCGGGCGCGCGGGAGGCCATCGACGCCATCCGGGCCCGGGGCGGCCGTGTGCTGGTCGTCACAGCGAAGATGGGCCGGCTGGCCCGGCTGCACCTGGACCACCTCGGTCTCACCGTCGACGAGTTGGCCGGTGACCTGTTCGCCGAGCAGAAGGCGACCGCCCTGCGGGAGCACGACGCGACCCACTACGTCGGCGACCATGTGGCGGACATGGTGGCGGCGGGGGCGGCCGGGGTGCCGGGGATCGCCGTGGCGACCGGCCCGTGCTCTCCGGACGAGCTGCGGGCGGCAGGCGCGGAAGTCGTGTTGAACGACCTCACCCAATTCCCGGCGGCGCTCGACGACATGATCCAGCTAGCCTTGGAGCAGTAGCGGCTCAAGTGAAGCAGGGGTTTTCAGGTGCCTACGGGTCGAGTGAAGTGGTACGACACGGCCAAGGGATACGGCTTCGTCACGAGTGACGAGGGCGGCGACGTGTTCCTGTCCAAGGCGGCGCTGCCGGCGGGTGTCACCGACCTCAAGGGTGGCCAGCGGGTCGACTTCAGCGTGGTGGACAGCCGCCGGGGCGCGCAGGCCATGGGCGTCAAACTGCTGGACGCGCCGCCGTCGATGGCCGAGTTGCGCCGTCGACCGGCCGAGGAACTGCACGGTCTCGTCGAGGACATGATCAAGCTGCTGGAGGCGAAGGTCCAGCCGGACCTGCGTCGGGGCCGGTACCCGGACAAGAAGACCGCGCAGAAGATCGCTCAGCTGGTCCACGCGGTGGCGAACGAGCTGGAGGTCTGAGGCACCAGCCCGGCGGTGGCGGCCCGGTCGAGCAGTGCCGCCACCGCGGCGAAACCGGCCTCGCCCAGGTCCGCGGTGAACTCGTTGACGTAGAGGCCGATGTGCCGGTCCACCACGTCGAGTTCCATCTCCTGGGCGTGCGCCAGCACGTACTCCCGGCTGGCAGCCGGGTCCGCCCAGGCCTGCCGGACGGACTCGCGGACCCAGCCGGCCGCGGCCTCCGGGTCCACCGCGCCGCGGCGGGCCAGAATCGCGCCGAGCGGAATGGGCAGGCCGGTGTCGGCCTCCCACCACTCACCGAGGTCGACCAGCGCGCTGAGGCCGTGCCGGTGGTAGGTGAACCGGGCCTCGTGGATGACCAGCCCAGCGTCGTAGCGGCCGGCCGCGACGCCCGGCATGATCTCGTGGAACGGAACCACCTCGATCCGGGCCGGCGGTCGTCCGGCCGACCAGAGCCGGAACAGCAGGTACGCGGTGGTCCGGTCACCCGGCACCGCCACCGTGGCGCCGGTCAGGTCGGTGCGGTCCGGCCCGCCGTCGCGGTCGCCCCGTGTGAGCACCAGCGGGCCGCAGCCACGACCGAGCGCGCCACCGCAGGGCAGCAGGTGGTAGTCGTCGAGCAGCCAGGGCAGCGCCGCGAAGCTCACCTTCACCAGGTCGAAGGCGCCCTGCTCGGCCGCCGTGTTGGTGACGTCCACGTCGGCGTACGTCACCTCGACCGGCGGCGCGCCGGGCACCCGCCCGTGCACGAGCGCGTGGAAGACGAACGTGTCGTTGGGGCAGGGCGAGATCGCCAGAGAGAGCGCCACGCCCTTCACGTTAGCCCCGCCCCTCGCCACTCGGTTGCCGCGGTCCGGCGTCTGTGATCTGCCGGGCACTCGCCGCCTGGTCCCCGGCTGCCGCCTGGTCCCCGGCCGCCGTCTGTCCCCGGCCCGCCGTCTGTCCCCGGCGACCGATTGTCGCGCGCCGTCGTCGGGGCTCGGTGGTCACCTCTGCTCCCTGTAGAGCTGCCCCGTCTGTGGGGCGCGTCGGCGTCCGGAAGGCGCTGTGGCCGGGCCGGGCCGGGCTGGGCCGTCCCAGCGAGGTGCACCCTCTTGCCCCACTCACGGGGCAGCTCTACAGGCGCTGACGAAGGGATGTGCACAGCGGCAGAGGCGCTGTCCACAGGGTTATCCACAGGTGGGCGGATGCTGTTGACGGCACGATCTGAGCGGAAAACCATGGACGGGTGACTGCCGACAAGGGTGCGATCGACGTGGGGGCGACCCTGCGGGATCTTCGTCGACGTGCCGACTTGAGCCAGCGCGAGCTGGCCGAGCAGTCGGGGATCCCGAAGAGCACGTTGGCTCGCATCGAGGCGGGGCAGGGTGCCGGGCCGGCGTTCCGCACGGTGGAGCGGCTGGTCCGCGCGGCCGGCGGTGAGCTCGTGCTCAAACTCCCCGACGCCCCCTCCTCCGCGGCGGTTGACGAGTCACCGCAGGCGCCCGACCACGAGCTGTGGGACGAGTTGCGGGACGAGGCCGGTCGCCGCTACCCAGCGCATCTCGACGTCCGTCGAGTCCTGACCCTGAAGGACTGGCCCGGCGCCTGGTGGGTGCATTCCTACACACTTCCGCAGCGGTTGTGGCCGGTACGCGTCCCGGAGCTGACCTACGACCTCGATCGAGCGCGACGTGACAAGCGGCGGTTGCGGGACCAGGCGCGGGCCCGGGTTCGCTTTCGGCGCGCGTTCGAAGGGCTGCCAGCCACGTCGTGGCGCTTTCTCGCCGAGTTGCCAGGGGCCGGGCCGGTCGGTGAGTTGAGGGCCCATGAGCGAAGCCTGGACCTCCTCCGCGGCGAGGATTGGGGCGACCGACGTGAGCTGGTGCTGGAGGGCGTCGTCGTTGCGCCCGGCCTCCGGACCCTGGGCATCGCGCGTCAGCTGATCGAGCTGCTGGCCAGCGAGATGGCAGTCGCTGACATCCGGACCGTCCACGCGATAGCCGACGGTGGCAACGTCGTGTTTCTGCTCGCCTGCGGGTTCGAGCTGCAGCCAGGCCGGCCGTCGGCGCTCACCCTCGAAGTCCGTCCTACGCGACCGTAGTTCAGCGCAGCGCTGGGGCCGCAGCGGTCAGGGCGGTGAGGGCCTCGCGCAGCCGCCAGGCGTCCCGGTCGCGGGGGCCGATCGGGTTCGAGATGGTGCGCAGCTCGGCGAAGGGCACCCCGGCCTGGGCGGCGGCGACCGCCACCCCGTACCCCTCCATGGCCTCGGCGACCGCCTCCGGATGCCTCCGGCGCAGCTCCTCGGTGCTGGCGGTGGTGCCGGTGACCGTGCTGACGGTGAGCACCGGCCCGGTCGTGGCCGCTGGGAGGACGGCCCGCAGTGCCGCCAGCAGACCCGGGTCGGTCGGCACCACGCCGCCGACACCCAGCATCGCGGGCGGCATGCCCAACTCGTCGACGGGGATGAAACCGTCCGGTGATTCGGCACCCAGGTCGGCGGCGATGCTGGCGGTGCCGAGCACGGTGTCGCCGACCTCGACCCGCCCGATGAAGCCGCCGGCCACGCCGGCGCTGACCACGGCACGGTACGGGCGGCCGGCGGCCTCGGCCAGCGCCAGCAGCCGGGCGGTGGCGGCGCCGGCGACGGCCGGGCCCACGCCAACCGGGGTGACGGTCACGGTGGGATCGGTCAGACCGGCGCGGACGGCTTCCGCCTCGGCTGGTACCGCGGTCACCACCAGCAGACCGCTCACGAGACTGAGCCGGGGGACTCCCGGCGGGTCTCGTCGTCCGCCCCGCCGCCCGGGCCGCCGACCGCTGAGGACGGGCGGTAGATGTGGTAGCCGGGAGGGGCCAGGCTGGGATCGTCGTACTGCGGGGAGCTGGCCTGGGCCGGTGCCGGCGAGGTGGGCGCGGCGTCCCCGGGCTCGTCGGCCGGCTCGTCCTCGGTCAGTTCGTCGTCGCCGAGCGGCCTGCCGGCCAGCTTCTCGCCGCGCAGCCGGGCGGCGACCAGCACACCCCGGACCGCGGCCAGGACGCCCACCCCGGCGGCCACGGCGATGCCCATCCGACCGTCGAACGGGACCAGCCCCAACCCTCCACCGGCGACGAAGGCGAGCATCAGCACCGTCTCCGAATGGGCGAAGGAACTCGCGCGCAGCCGCTCCGGGATGCGCTCCTGGATCGAGGCGTCCACGGCCAGCTTCGATATCCCGCTGACCAGCGCGGCGACCAGGCAGAGCAGGGCGACCATCACCAGCGAGAACTGGATGACGGCGAGCACCGCCACCCCGGCCACGATGATCATGCTGCTGGACTGGATGGCGGTCGGCCGGTGGATGCGCAGCCGGGTGCCGATGGCGGTGGCCAGGAAGGTGCCGACCGCGAGGGCCCCGCCGACCAGCCCCAGCGCCCACTCGGCGCCCAGATCCCGGCCGAACGCGACAGTGGTCAGGTCGCCCTTCTTGATCGCGAAGGCGAGGAAGAGCAGCAGGAAGCCGTACACCGCGCGGAGCGTCGCGGCGCCGATCAGCGACGCGATCACCAGGCGGCCGGCGGGTCGGCCTCGGCCCAGCGGCCGATCGCCACGGCGGCGGCCCAACGCGCGCAGTGGCCGGGGGACCCGCTCCGGTGGTTCCGAATCGGCCTTCGGCGGCAGACGCAGGGAGATCACCATGCCGACCAGGAAGATCACCGACGCGACGCGCAGCGGCCACTGCGGCCCGAACCAGAACGCGGCCAACCCGATCGGCGCGACCAGCGCACCCGCGACCGTGCCGTAGACGCTGGCCCGGGCGCCCACCTGGGACAGGCCGAGCCCTTCCGGCAACAACCGGGGCACGGCCGCGGACCGGGCCACGCCGTACGCCCGGGACAGCGCGAGCACCCCGAACGCGGCCGGATAGAGCCCGAAGCCGTGGATGTAGTCGGAGATCAACCAGGCCAGGAAGGCGCGGCCCAGCATCGTCGCGGCCAGCGCGTACCGCCGGCCGTGCCGGAAGTGGTCCAGCAGCGGGCCCACCACGGGGGCGAGCATGGCGAACGGCACCATGGTCACCAGCAGGTAGAGGGCGACCTTGCTGCGGGCCTCGCCCAGCGGCACGTTGAAGAAGATCGTGCCGGCCAGGCCGATGGCGATCAGGGTGTCACCGGCGCAGGAGAGCGCGTGCAGGTCGAACAGGCGAACCATGCCGACCTCGCCACCGGCGCCCCGGGCCCGGGCGCTGCCGGCCCGACGGGTCACCCAGCGGCCGCTGCCCAGCGAACCACGCAGCAGCAGACGAACGGCGCGAATGCCGGTGCCGACGGTCCGCCCGAGGACGGATCGCCCGGAGCGGGAGTACGACGGCATGTCCACCATCCTCGCCCATCCGATCCGGGTACGCCGCACCACTGCGGGGAAAGGTTCCCCGGGAGTCCCTGTCACCCCTGCGAGGCGCATAGGGAACAATGGTTAGGTGACCAGGCCTGTCTCCACCCGTGCCGCCCGTCTCGACCAGGTCTGCGCCGCCGCCGTCGAGGTGGCCCGCGCTGGCATCACCGAGGTCGACGCCGACGATGTCGGCGATCACCTGCAGGTTGTGGCCGAGGGTGAACGGCTGGTCACCCACTACTTCGAATGCCTCCTCGCCGGCTACCGCGGTTGGCGGTGGGCGGTCACCGTCACCCGGGTGTCGCGCAGCAAGACCGTGACCATCTGCGAGACGGTGCTGCTGCCCGGTTCCGACGCGCTGCTCGCGCCCGGCTGGCTGCCCTGGCAGGAGCGGCTCAAGCCGGGCGACCTGGGTCCGGGCGATCTGCTGCCGACCTCACCGGACGACGACCGGCTGGTCCCCGGCTACCTGCTCTCCGACGACCCGGCGGTCGAGGAGACGGCGTGGGAGCTGGGCCTCGGTCGGGCGCGCGTGCTCTCCCTCGAGGGCCGCATGGAGGCGGCGCAGCGCTGGTATGACGGCGACCACGGCCCCGCCGCGCCCATCTCCGCTGCCGCGCCGGCCGCCGCCCGCTGTGGCACCTGCGGTTTCTACCTGCCGCTGGCCGGTGCGATGCGGCAGGCGTTCGGGGCGTGCGGCAACTTCTACGCCCCCGACGACGGCCGGGTGGTGAGCGCCGACCACGGTTGCGGTGCCCACTCCGAGACGCTGATCGAGGCGGCCGAGACCGCGGTCGAAGAGCTACCCACTGTGTACGACGACAGCGCGGTGGAGGCCATGTCGGTCAGCCGCGCCCCGGGCTCGGTGGAAGCCGCCGAGCCGGCGGAGCCGTACGGGCACTCCTGATCGTTCGCACCGGGGGTGGCCCGGTGCGTGGCCGGGTCAGCGCGCGCGGCGACGTCGTCGGTTGGCGTCGTGCCGCATCATCACGGCGAGGCCCGGGAAGCCCCACAGGAACCCGGCGAGGCAGGTCCAGAGCCAGTTCTGGTGACCGTGGTCGGTCAGCCAACCCCGAAAGAAGATCAGCAGGACCAGCCCGGCAATCGCCCAGGCGGCCAGCCCGGCGAGGGCGAACGGCACCATCGGCGGGTCCAGTGGTGCGGGCCGCGGTGGCTGCTCGTTCGGCATTCGGCAAGCGTACGCGACCTACTTCCCCTGCCCGTCGGTGATCTGGGACGATGCGCGCGACAACCGGAAGATCACCTGCGAGGACCTGATGGCAGTAGCGCCGCCCGAGAACGGCACCCCTCCCAACCCCGCTCACCCGCGTAACGGATTCGACCGGTTCTTCGAGATTTCCGCCCGGGGCTCGACGATGAGCCGCGAGGTACGCGGTGGCCTGGCGACCTTCTTCACGATGGCGTACATCGTGGTGCTCAACCCGCTGATCCTGGGTGGTGCCGTCGACGGTGACGGCAAGACCCTCCCCATTCCCGCGCTGGCTGCCGGGACCGCGCTGGTCGCCGGCCTGATGACCATCCTGATGGGCGTGGTGGGCCGGTTCCCGCTGGCGCTCGCCGCCGGTCTGGGTGTCAACGCGCTGGTGGCGTACGAGATCGCCCCCGAGATGACCTGGGCCGACGCGATGGGCCTGGTGGTGATCGAGGGTGTGATCATCGCTGTGCTGGTGTTGACCGGTCTGCGGACCGCTGTGTTCCGCGCGGTGCCGACCCAGATGAAGACCGCGATCGGGGTCGGGATCGGTCTGTTCCTGACCATCATCGGTCTGGTGGACGCCGGTTTCGTCCGACGGATCCCGGACGACGCCAACACCACGGTCCCGGTCGGTCTGGGCATCGGCGGCAAGCTGGTGAGCTGGCCGATGCTGGTCTTCGTGGTGGGCCTCCTGATCACCCTCGTGCTGGTGGTACGCCGGGTACGGGGTGCGATCCTGATCGGCATCCTCGCCTCGACCGTGCTGGCGGTGATCGTGGAGGCGATCGGCAACATCGGCCCGTCGTTCGTCAACGGTCAGCCCAACCCCAAGGGTTGGTCGCTGAACGTGCCGGAGCTGCCGAAGACGGTGGTAGACCTGCCGGACCTGTCGCTGCTCGGCAAGTTCAACGTGCTCGACTCGTGGGGTCGGGCCGGTTGGCTGGTCGTGCTGATGTTCGTCTTCACGCTGCTGATCACGGACTTCTTCGACACCATGGGCACGATGGTGGCGGTCGGCCAGGAGGGCGACCTGCTCGACGAGCAGGGCACCCCGCCACGGGCCAAGGAGATCCTGCTGGTCGACTCGATCGCCGCGGCGGCCGGTGGTGCGGCCAGCACCTCCAGCAACACGTCGTACATCGAGAGTGCCGCCGGTGTCGGGGAGGGTGCCCGGACCGGCGTGGCCAGCCTGGTCACCGGCGTGCTCTTCCTGCTGGCGATGTTCCTGGCGCCGCTGGTGGTGATCGTGCCGTTCGAGGCGGCCTCGACGGCCCTGGTGGTGGTCGGTTTCCTGATGATGACAGCGGTGCGGACGATCGACTGGTCCGACTACGAGATCGCCATCCCGGCGTTCCTCACCATCGTGCTGATGCCGTTCACCTATTCGATCTCGAACGGGATCGGCGCTGGCCTGATCACCTTCGTGGTGGTGAAGCTGGCCCGGGGTAAGGCCCGGGAGGTCCACCCGTTGCTGTACGGGGTGGCTGTGCTGTTCGTGCTGTACTTCCTGCGCGGGCCGATCGAGTCCCTGGTGCTCTGACGTACGTTCCGGGCGGGGAACCGAACGGGATTCCCCGCCCGGAACAGCACCAACGTCCTCGTGAGCCTGGTCATAACGGATGTCGTTAGCCAGGCTCATTAGTTAAGCTAACTAACGTGATGGAGCGGACGGTGACGGCGGAACGCGTGCCACCGGCGCAACTGGCTCCCCAGTTGCGTGATGCGATCACCCGACTCAACCGGCGGGTCCGCCAGGCCCGACCGGTCGGCGACCTCACGGTCACCCAGGTTTCCGCGCTCACCAGCCTGCGGCTGGCCGGCGCGCTGACGCCCAGGGAACTGGCCGACGTGGAGCGGGTGCAGCCGCCGACGATGACCAAGATCATCGGGAAGTTGGAGGACCGCGGCCTCGTGCGGCGGACACCCCACCCGACCGACGGCCGGCAGGTCATCCTCGCGGCGACCGAAGGAGGGCAGGCCGTGCTCGACCAGTTCGAGCGGGCCCGCGACGAGTGGCTGGCCCACCGGCTGGCCGCACTCGACGAGGACGAACGGGAGACCCTGCAGAGGGCTGCCCAGATTCTTCAGCAGCTCGCTCGCGCCTGAGCCGCGCCCGCGCCACCGGGTCCGTGCCGTCACCTGTCGATGACGCGTACGTTCTTAAGGAGGCGCACGAAGAGTGCAGGCCAAGTTGAGCACGATGTTCCAGTCCCTGCAGGTCCGTAACTACCGCCTCTTCGCATCCGGGCAGCTGATCAAGTTGATCGGCGTCTGGATGATGTTCATCGCCCAGGACTGGCTCGTCCTTGAGCTCTCCAACAACTCGGCCACCGCGCTCGGCGTGGTCACCGCCTGTCAGTTCACCCCGGTGCTCCTGCTCACCCTGCTCTCCGGCCGACTTGCCGACCGGTACGACAAGCGGGTGCTGCTCTTCGTCGCCAACGCCTTCTGGACCGTGCTGGCGCTCGGCATGTCCGTGCTGGTCCTCACCGACCTGGTGCAGCTCTGGCACGTCTTCGCCTTCGCCGCGCTGCTCGGCACGGCCAACGCAGTGGAGACCCCGGTCCGTCAGGCGTTCGTCTCCGAACTCGTCGGCACGCCGCTGCTGCCCAACGCCTTGTCGCTGAACGCCGCCGTGTTCAACTCGGCGCGGATCGTCGGCCCGGCCGTCGCCGGCCTGGCGATCGCCGCCTTCGACGTGGGCCCGGTCTTCCTCTTCACCGCCCTCAGCTCCGTCGCGCCCCTGGTCAACGTGGTCCGGATGCGTACGGCCGACCTGCACCGCGACGCCCTGCTGCCGCGCGACGAGCGGGCGTCCGCACGGGTCATCGACGGGCTGCGGTACGTGTCGCGCCGCCCCGACCTGCTGCTGCCGATGGCGGTCATGTCGGTGATCGGCATGTCGCTGTTCAACTTCCAGCTGACCCTGGCCGCGCTGGCGAAGACGGTCTTCCACACCGGTGCCGCCTCCTTCGGCCTGTTCAGCACGGCGCTGGCCGTGGGCGCGCTCGGCGGCGCTCTCAGCGGCACCGGTCGGCGGAGCCGGCCGTCGGTCTGGCTGGTGCTCGGCGCGGCGATCGCCTGCGCCAGCTTCGGCACCCTGGTCGGTCTCGCCTCGACGTACTGGCTGGTCGTGGCACTGCTGGTGCCGACCGGCTTCTTCATGGTCTTCTTCGCCCAGGCCGCCAACCAGCGGGTCCAGTTGGGCGTGGACGCGGCCTTCCGGGGCCGGGTGATGGCGCTGTGGGTGCTGGTCTTCCTGGGCACCAACCCGGTCGGCGCGCCGTTGATCGGCTGGGTCGCGGAGCGCTTCGGTGCCGGTGCCAGCATCTGGATGGGCGGGCTGATCTCGCTGGCCGCCGCGTTGATCGCCCTCACCTGGCAGCTGCGGCACTCCGGCGCCCGGCTGCGCTTCCGGGTGCTGCCGATGCCCCGCTTCTACGTCACGTCCACCGACTGCTGATCTGTCCGGAAGGGCCCCCTCGTCATCGGACTTCGCATGACAAGGGGCCCTTCCGGGCACTGCCGCATCCGCGGTCCGATCCGCACGCGCCGTCTTGAGCGGATGACGCGGATGCGGGCAAATCGCTGGCGGGGCGGCACGATGGGGCTTAGCGTCGATACGTGGGAGTCGGACGCGCGCTGATGCTGGCCCTGGCGTTCCTCGCCGTGGCCAGTCTTCCAGCGGCACTCGCCCTGCTCTTCTGCTATGACGAGATCCTCGACCGGGTGGTCTGCGGCTGGTCCGAGTGGCGTGATCGCCGGCGGGAGAAACGGACGATCGCACGTCTCGACCGGGCCATCGAGGCCGACGCGCTGACCCGGGACATCGACCTCAGCGAGTTCGACCGCACCGACCGTCGGCCCCTGGAGCAACTCGCCGCCGACCTGCGTCGCCTCGGCGGTCAGCGGCTCGGCGGCACCGGCCGCTCGATGGTCTGGCACGGCGCGCTGCTCCAGGCGTACGACGACCGGCTTCGCCTCGCCTGCCGCGCCCTCGGCATCACCGAGCACCTTGGTGAATTGGAGGGCGTCGACCAGGAGATCGAGCGGGTCCGGGTGGAGGGTGTGCTGAACGCCGCCGGGCTGACCCTGCCAGCGGCTCGGGCCGGCCATCGGCAACGGCACCGCTGAGCGACGGTTGCGGCTCTTCGTCGCGGTCTACCCGCCCCCCGAGCCGGTCGGCCACCTCGGCGTGCAGGTCGCGCGATTACGGGTCGGCGCGGCGGCTGCCGCCGGCATCAACGTCCGGCTCGCCGATCCGGCCCATCTGCACGTCACCCTGGCCTTCCTCGGCGACGTCGAGGCGGCCCGGCTGGTCGAGGTGGAGAGCGCACTCGGGCTGGCCGCCGAGGGGTTCCACGACGGCCGGAACGCCCTGCCCCGGTTCAGCCTCGGTGGCGGTGGTCGGTTCGGTCAGGGCCGGTCCACTGTGCTCTGGGTGGGCCTGCGAGGTGAGGTCGAGGCACTGCACGTGCTCGCCGGGCTGGTCCGGTCCCGGTTGCGGCAGGCCCGGCTGCCGTGCGACGACGCCTGGCCGTTCCGCCCGCACCTGACCGTGGCCCGGCCGGGCGATCGGATGGACCTGGCCGACATCGAGGCGGACCAGGCCGACCTGGACGACTACCAGGGACCGGAGTGGCCGGCGACCGAGCTGCTGCTGATTCGCAGCCACCTCGACCCGCAACCATCGCGCTACGACCGGCTCGCCGCCTGGCCGCTCTGACCCGGCACCCTCGTCACGGCGACCCCCGACTGATCCTGGTCCGGACTCGGCTGGGCAGTGACCGCCTCGGGTCTGCTGTGGAGGACCTCGCGGGCCTGTTCGGCGGCGCGGACGATGCTCTCGCTGATGAAGTCGAGGAAGCGGGCGATGTTCTCCAGGCGGGCGGCGGCCGGGGTGTGCGGACCGAGGAGGGCCACGCCCTGTCGTGCGGTCTCGACGAGCTGGTCGTTGGCTCGGGCGCTGGCGATCGTGGCCTGGTAGAAGAGCTCGTCATCGACGACGTATCTGTCACGGCGGCGTTCGTCGCGTTCGCGGCGGACCAGGCTCTGCCCCTCCAGGAAGGTGATCGCCTTGGAGATGGACGCCGGGCTGACCTGGAGGCGCCCAGCGAGCTCGGACGCGGTGAGGCTGCCCGAGTCGGTGGTGAACAGACAGGTCAACACACGGGCCGCCATCTTGCTCAGACCCGACGCCATGAGGACGGTGGTGAACGTTTCCTCGTATTCGGCCACGGCCTCGGCGTCACGGCCGTGGGGCTGGGGGACTGACTCCGTCGTGCGGGAGGAGGCCGACCTGCGTCGGTGGGCGCGGCGTTCGGTGGCGCGGTGGGCCAGGTCGGCGCGGTAGGCCAGAGGGCCGCCATTGCGCATCACCTCGCGGGTGACCGTCGAGGTGGGACGGTCGAGTCGTCGGGCGATCTCCGCGTAGGGGAGGTCGTCGACCAGCCCCAGCGCGATCTGCTGGCGCTCCTGCTGGGTGAGTCTGCCTCCCGGCATCGTGATCTCCCTGGTGATCCTTCGTGGGCGGCCCGTGGCGACTCCACCATAGCGTTCACTTCTGCTCTATTGCAACGCGAACGGCCGGAGGCGTTGCGTTATCTTCTGGCTCGTTGCAACAACCACGACGGATCTAGCTGGGACGACGCCTCTTCATCGCAACAGACCCGTTGCCGCTCTACGGAAAGCAACGTAGCGTTTCCGATATCAGAAACGCTGTACGAGCACGGGAGAGCATGATGAAGACGTTCGACACCCCCGCCCCGATCTCCGCCGTCCTGAACATCCCCGCCGGGCGCATCCAGCTCATCGCCGCAGACCGCGTCGACACGACGGTCGAGGTGCTGCCGACCGACCCCTCCAAGAGCCGCGACACCAGGGCCGCCGAGCAGACCACAGTCGCGTACGCCGACGGCGTCCTGCGGATCACGGCCGCGACACCCGGCAACCCGCTCGTCGGTTCCTCCGGATCCGTACAGGTCACCGTCCGGTTGCCTGCCGACTCCCGCGTCGACGCCAAGGCCGCCAGCGCCGAGCTGCGTGGTGTCGGGCGTCTCGGCGACGTCACCTTCGACGGCGCGTACCGCCAGATCAAGATCGACGAGGCGGCGAGCGTGCGCCTCACCGCGATCGACGGCGACGTGGAGGTCGGCCGGCTCACCGGCCCTGCGGAGATCAGCACCGCGAGGGGCGACATCCGGATCGCCGAAGCCGTGCACGGCGCCGTCGTGCTGACCACTCAGTCCGGCGACATCTCGGTCGGCGCCGCCGCAGGCGTGTCCGCCGCGCTGGACGCCGGCACCGGCCACGGCCGGGTTAGCAACGCCCTCAGGAACGACGGCACCACCGCACTCGACATCCGCGCCACCACCTCCCACGGCGACATCACCGCCCGCAGCCTCTGACCCCGACCGAAACCCCGACGCGACCAGGAGTGCAGACATGCCAATGAACAACGCTTCCGCCCCGAGTTCGTCCTGGACCGGCATGGTGCCGGTCGACGACACGGCCCTGGCCGTCACCGACACCGGCGGTCCCGGGGTCCCCGTGGTCTACCTCAACGGCCAGTTCGCCACCCAGGGATACTGGCGGCGGGTCATCGCCGAACTGGGCACCGGGTGGCGGCACATCACCTACGACGAGCGGGCTCGCGGCAGGAAGTCGAAGCGCTCAGCGGACTATTCCTTCGAGGCGGCCGTCCGGGATGTCGATGCCGTCCTCGCCGCTCGGGGCGTGCACCGCGCGCTCGTGGTGGGCTGGTCCTACGGAGCTGTTGTCGGGGCGCACTGGGTCAGCCGCAACCCGGAGCGTGCCCTGGGCGCGGTCCTGGTCGACGGCGCGTTCCCGCACGACTGGCTCGACGAGGCCATGGCGCAACGGATCCGCAAGATGTTCCGACGGATGAACCTCTTCATGCCGCTGCTGCGCCCGACCGGCCTGACCCCTCGGATGGACGCCGACCAGATGGCCGACAGCAACATCGAACTCGGCAGGCTCTCCCGCGAGCGCGAGTTGGGCCCCGTGCTGGACACCATCACCGTGCCGGTGCGGTACGTGGTCGCCTCGGGGACGTCCCTGGGGAGCCGCGGTGACGAGCAGGAACAGATCCGCGCCAGCCTCGACGCGGTGACCGTCCGGAACCCGCACATCCGGATCGGGGCGAAGGTCGCCAGCAACCACGGTGCGATCCTCAAGAAGGACTTCCCGGCCGTCGCCGAGGCCGTACGCGAGGTCGCCGGCCTCGACCGCGGGGACGCCGAAGACCGTCGATGAGGCTTACGTGTTTCGCGTTGACGGGTGGCGAACCGCCACCCGTCAACGCGAAGCGTCAGGAGGACTCGCGGGCGGCCGGGCCGCTGCCGAAGAGGACGTCGTCCCAGCTCGGCAGCCGCTTACGCGGCTTGCCGTTGGCATCGGTGGACTCGCCGCCAGCGGCTGCCGCAGCGCCCGTCCGGCGAGGCCGCAGCACCGCCAGCGACGGCACGGCCGGCACCTCCTTGGGCGCATCCGAGTCGTCGTCGAAGGCCGACCCCTGGCCGCCGCCGAGCAACGCGGCGGCACCCCCGCCGACCGGCCGCTGCCGGGGCGCGTCCGAGCCGGCGAGAGCAGCCGGGGTACGCGGTTCCAGACCACGGCCCGACGAGGCGCCGAGTGGGCGGTCCAGTGAGGCGAGCAACGCATCGCGGCCAGCGCGGATCGGATCCCGACCGGGACGCGGGTGCTCGGATGCCGCCGGCAACCCGTGCCCACCTCGGCTCGGCTCACCGCGCGACGGACCGGGCAGGGCATGCCCGCCCCGCTCCGGTGCGGGCTCCTGACCGAGGATCGGCGTGGGCCGCTCGGCGCACAGATACTGCGCCATGTCGTCGTGCGGGGCGACCGACTGCCGGGTCTTGTCGAGATCCCAGATGGCCTGCGCGGTGGCCTTGCCGGACGGCCAGGTGGCGATGATCCGCCAGGTGCCGTCATCACGCCGGTATGCGTCCCAGGAAATCTTCTCGGTGTCGATGCCGTGCTGGCTCAGCCGACCGTTGACCACCTCGGCGAGCGGGGTGGGCTTTTCCGCTCCCTTGAGGCGGGTGCGGCGGGCATGCTGCGCGAGCATCGCCCGCTCCTGGAGGACCGGGCCGGCATAGCGCAGCACCCGGTCGACCGGCACACCGGCGATCCGGGCGACATCCTCGGCGGATTCACCGGAGCGGATGCGGGCCTGGATGTCCCGCGGGGACAGTGAGGGAATCGGATCGGCTGCGGTCGGCGCCGCCGCGAGCGGCGGCGAACCGGGCTCCGCGTGCAGCGCACCGGAGATCCGTTCGTCGATCGGCAGGGCGAGCAACCGCCCGACCTCGTCGGCGAGAACCAGAGCATGGCCGTCCTCGGAGAGGGCGACGAAGCGTACTGGGCGCATAGCGTTGCCTCCGTCCCGCTTCGCTGGCCGCACGCCACGAGTCGGCCACCCAGGCGTCTCGGACCACCGTACGCGCATCTGTCTCGGGGTGGGGGAAGCGACACCCCGCATGTCGTGACTGAGCTGCGGCAATGATCACGGTGGGTGTGGGTGGAGGCCTCCACCGACACCGACCGTGACGAACGTCAGAGTCGCTCGACCACGTAGTCGATGGACGCGGTCAGCGCCTCGACATCGGCCGGCTCGATGGCCGGGAACAGCGCCATCCGGAGCTGGTTGCGGCCGAGCTTGCGGTACGGCTCGGTGTCCACGATGCCGTTGGCGCGCAGCGCCTTCGCGATCGCGGTGGCGTCCACCTCGTCGGCAAAGTCGATCGTGGCGACCACGTTGGAGCGCAGTGCAGGGTCGCCGACGAACGGTGAGGCCACGCTGGAACGCTCCGCCCAGCCGTACACCGTGGCGGCGCTCTCGGCGGTGCGCTTGGCCGCCCAGGCCAGGCCACCCTGCGCGTTCATCCAGTCGGTCTGCTCGGCGGCCAGGAAGATGGTGGCCAGCGCCGGAGTGTTGTAGGTCTGCTCCAGCCGCGAGTTGTCGATCGCGGTGACCAGGTCGAGGAAGGCGGGGATGTAGCGCCCGGACGCCTTGATCTCGGCGGCCCGGTCCAGCGCGGCCGGTGACATCAGGGCCAGCCAGAGGCCGCCGTCGGAGCCGAAGCACTTCTGCGGGGCGAAGTAGTAGACGTCGGTCTCGCCGACGTTGACCTCCAGGCCACCCGCGCCGGAGGTCGCGTCGACCAGCAGCAACGCGCCCTCGTCCGCGCCGGCCACCCGGCTGATCGGGACCGCCACGCCGGTCGAGGTCTCGTTCTGCGGCGTCGCGTACGCGTCCACGCCGGACTCGGCGACCAGCGTCGGCGCGCTGCCCGCGTCGGCCTTGCGGACGGTCGGCTCGCCCAGGAACGGCGCGTCCTTGACCGACTTGGCGAACTTGGCGCCGAACTCGCCGAAGCTGGCGAACTGGGCGCGGTCGCGAATCAGGCCGAAGGTGGCGACCTCCCAGAATGCGGTGGTGCCACCGTTGCCGATCACGACCTCGTAGCCCTCGGGCAGCGAGAAGAACTCGGCGATGCCGGAGCGCAGTCGCGCCACCTGGTCGCGGACCGTCTTCTGCCGGTGCGAGGTGCCCAGGTAGCTCGTCGCGACCTCGGCAAGGGCGGACACCGCCGCTGGGCGGACCTTGGACGGGCCACAGCCGAAACGTCCGTCGGCGGGCTTGATGTCATCCGGAATCCGGATGGTCGGTGCGTCAGCCACGGTCTTGAAGATCCTTCCGCAAGGGCGAGGGCGGGCCCGGCGACACTGCCGGCCCTCATCCTCGCACCCGGACCCATCGGTGGAAGCCGGGCCCCCGAGGGCAGGTCTGAGGCCTTCGCCACACCGGGCGTCCTCAGCGCGCCCAGAGGTACGAAAGGGGGCCCCTCCTCGACGGCAGGCGTCGAGAAGGGGCCCCTTCGTGTCAAATCAGACGCCGTGCGGGATGGCGGCCCAGCCCTCGACGTCGGACGGCTTGCGGGTCTCCGGGCCGACGTAGCGGGCGGACGGGCGTACCAGCCGCTGAAGGCGCTTCTGCTCCAGGATGTGCGCGCTCCAGCCGCCCATCCGCGCGCAGGTGAACATCGAGGTGAACATGTGCGCCGGCACCTCGGCGAAGTCCAGCACCACGGCCGACCAGAACTCGACGTTGGTGGCCAGCACCCGGTCCGGGCGGCGGGCCTGCAACTCGGCGAGGGCGGCCTTCTCCAGTGCCTCGGCGATCTCGAAGCGCGGCGCGCCCAGCTCCTTGGCCGTGCGCCGCAGCACGCGGGCGCGCGGGTCCTCGGCCCGGTAGACGCGGTGGCCGAAGCCCATCAACCGCTCACCGCGGTCGAGGACGCCCTTGACGTAACCCTCGGCGTCGCCGCTGCGCTCCACCGCCTCCAGCATGCTGAGCACGCGGGACGGTGCGCCGCCGTGCAGCGGGCCGGAGAGGGCGCCGATGCCCGACGAGATGCAGGCAGCCGCGTCCGCCCCGGTGGAGGCGACGATGCGGGCGGTGAAGGTGGACGCGTTCAGGCCGTGCTCGGCGGCCGAGATGAAGTACGCGTCGACGGCCTTGACGTGCCGCGGGTCGGGTTCGCCGCGCCAACGCTTCATGAACCGCTCGACGATGGTCTGCGCCTTGTCGATCTCCTTCTGCGGCACCGCCGGGAGGCCGAGGCCCCGGGCGGACTGGGCGACGAAGGAGAGCGCAGTCACCGACACCCGGGCGAGGTCTTCGCGGGCCTGCTCGTCGGAGATGTCCAGCAGTTGGTCGAGCCCCCAGTACGGGGCCAGCATGGCGACCGCGGACTGCACGTCGACGCGGATGTCGCCGGAGTGCACCGGCACCGGGAACGGCTCCGCCGGCGGCAGGCCCGGTCCGAAGCGGCCGTCCACCAGCAGCGCCCAGACGTTTCCGAACGACACCTGCCCGATCAGATCCTCGATGTCGACCCCGCGATAGCGCAGCGCGCCGCCCTCACGGTCAGGTTCGGCGATCTCGGTCTCGAAGGCGACGACGCCCTCCAGCCCGGGTTTGAAATCAGCCATGTCGCTCTCCTGGATCTGGTCGGTGCGCCCGAACAGCTCATCCGGCCGGTCGGCCGGGCGCCTTAGGCGACCCTCAGGGATGTGTTCGCAACATCTTGCCTGCTGAGTAAGGGATACGCGACCCGCTGCGACTGTGCTGCACGCGACATCCCCGGGCGCGCAATCTCCGCTGGACTCGGTGAGACTGGGCACTGCGTGCTGGCCAGCGCGGGAGGGCGTTGGCGGGGCCGCCGAGAAGGAGTGGGCACGTGACGGGTGACACACCCGCCCCGGCTGCGATGCGTAACGAGTACGCCGCGGACCTGGGCCTGACCGAGGCTGACCTGGCCGCCGACTGGCACACCCAGTTCGCCAGCTGGTTCGCCGACGCGGTGGCCTTCGGGCTACCCGAACCGAACGCGATGGTGGTGGGCACCGCGGACCCGGCCGGTCGGCCGAGCGGTCGGACGGTGCTGCTGAAGGGGTACGACCCCGAGGGGTTCGTCTTCTTCACCAACCACCTGTCGCGCAAGGGCGTCGAGGCGACCGCCAACCCGTACGCCAGCCTGGTCTTTCCGTGGTTTCCCATGCAGCGTCAGGTGGTGGTCGCCGGGCGGGTCGCGCCGGTCGACCGCGCGACGAGCGAGGCGTACTTCACCAGCCGGCCGCGCGGCTCCCAGCTGGGCGCCTGGGCCAGCCCGCAGTCGCAGGTGGTGTCGGGCCGGGCCGAGCTGGAGGAGAGCTACCGGGAGGTGGCCGAGCGGTTCGCCGACGAGGACGTGATCCCGACGCCGTCGCACTGGGGCGGGTTGCGGGTCCACCCCGAGTCGGTGGAGTTCTGGCAGGGTCGGGCCGGCCGGTTGCACGATCGGCTCCGCTTCCGTCGTCTCGACGAGGGCGGTTGGATCGTCGAGCGGTTGGCGCCGTGACAGATGTGCAGGAGGCTCGGCCGCGCGGAGCGCGCCGCTGGGCCCTCGACGTACGCCCGCTGCGCGTGCCCGCGTACCGACGGCTCTGGCTCGGCAACACCGTGGCGATGTTCGGCTTCCAGTTCACGGCCGTCGCGGTGCCGGTGGAGATGTACGCCCTGACCAGGGACTCCCTCTGGGTCGGCTTGCTGGGCGTGGCGGCCTTCGTACCGTTGCTGGTCTTCGGGCTCTGGGGTGGCGCGGTCGCCGACGCCCGCGACCGCCGCGCGGTGCTGCTCGGCGGCTCATTGTTGCTCTGGGCATCCACCCTCGGGCTGCTGGTCCAGGCACTGCTGAACGTGGGTAGCCCGGTGCTCCTGTTGGCGCTGATGGCGTTGCAGTCGGTGGCGTTCGCGATCAGCTCGCCGGCCCGCAGTGCCATGCTGCCCCGACTGGTCCCGGACGACCTCGTCCCGGCCGCCGCCACCCTGAACTACACGACCTTCACCGCCGCCTCGGTGGCCGGCCCGCTGGCCGCGGGCCTGATCCTCGCCGCGTCGCCGGACACCGCTGTGGTCCTGCCGATCGCGTACGGGGTGGACGCGCTGCTGTTCACCGCGATGCTCTGGGCGGCGCTGCGCCTGCCCTCGCTGCCGCCCGAGCCGAGCGCCGACGGTCAGGCCCGGCGAGCCGGCCTGGCCAGTGTCATCGACGGATTCCGCTACCTGGCCACCACACCCGTACTCCTGCTGTCCTTCGGGGTGGACCTGATCGCGATGATCCTCGCCATGCCGCGGGCGCTCTTCCCGGAGATCGCCCACGAACGGTTCGGCGGTGGTGGGTCGGTCGGCCTGCTCTACAGCGCCATCGCGATCGGCTCGATGATCGGTGGGCTGACCTCCGGCTGGATCGGCCGGCTCCGCCGGCAGGGGCTCGGCCTGGTGCTCGCGGTGGTGGGTTGGGGCCTGGCGATCGCCGCGGCCGGGTTGGCCCAGCAGCTCTGGCTGATGGTCGCGCTGCTCGCCGTTGCCGGGGCCGCCGACCTGATCAGCGCGGTGCTGCGCCAGTCGATGCTGCTGGTCTACGCACCGGACCGGATGCGCGGTCGGCTCCAGGGCGTCAACACGGTCGTGGTGGCGGGTGGCCCACGCCTGGGCGACCTCCGGGCCGGCACCATGGCCGCCGGGTTCGGCGGCGGGGTGGCCTGGGTGGCCGGCGGGCTCGCCTCGGCGGTGCTCGTGGTCGTGCTCGCGGTGGCGTTCCCGGCACTGCTGCGCTACCGGGCCACTACCGCGTCGAGCAACGACCGGGCCTGACCGGTTAGGGTCGCCGGCATGGAAAGCCCCGATCAGCGCCCCTTCTCCGGCGCCCAGTGGACCATCTCCGCCGCCGGTCACGAGGCCGTCATCGTGGAGGTGGGCGGTGGGCTCCGGACGTACCGGCACGACGGTGTCGACCTGGTCGACGGGTACCAGACCGACGAGGTGTGCCCCGGGTGCGCCGGGCAGGTGCTGGCACCCTGGCCGAACCGGATCCGCGATGGTCGCTACGCGTTCGGGGAGCGGGCGCTCCAGCTCCCGCTGACCGAGCCGGAGCGGCACGTGGCCATCCACGGGCTGGTCAACTGGGTGCCGTGGCGTCTGTTGGAGCAGTCGGAGGCCGCGGTGACCCTCGGCTACGACCTGCCGCCGCAGCCCGGCTACCCGTGGCCGTTGCGGCTGCTCAGCCGGTGGAGCGTCAGCGCGGACGGGCTGCGCGCCGAGCACGAGGTGACCAACATCGGCGGGGAGGCCGCGCCGTTCGGCTTCTCCGTGCACCCCTACCTGCAGCTGCCGGGCATCGCGGTCGACGACCTGGTCATGCGGCTTCCGACCCGTACCCGGTTGTTGGTGGACGGTCGGCTGCTGCCGGTCGGCGCGACCCCGGTGGCCGGGACCGAGTACGACTGGACCAGCCCGCGCCGGATCGGCGCCGCCGAGCTGGATCTCTGCTTCGGCGAGGTGATCCGCGACGCTGACGGCGGCTCGTCGGTGAGCCTGTCCGCGCCGGACGGTTCGGCGGGGGTGAGCATCTGGGCGGACGCGGAGTTCGGCTGGTGGCAGGTGTTCACCGGGGACGCGCTCACCGGTGACCGGCACCGCCGCTCGGTGGCGATCGAGCCGATGACCTGCCCGCCGGACGCGTTCCGCTCGGGCCGGGACGTGCTCACGCTCAAGCCTGCTACGACCTGGCGGGGTGCCTGGGGCATCCGGCCCGGGGCCTGATGGAGTTCGCCGAGGTCGTCCGGCGTCGGCGGATGGTGCGCAACTACGACCCGGACCGCCCCGTCCCGCCCGACGTGGTGGACCGGCTGCTCGACCACGCGGTCCGCGCACCGTCGGCCGGGTTCGCTCAGGGCTGGGGTTTCCTGGTCCTGGAGGAGCCGGCCGACCGGGAGCGGTTCTGGGCGGCCACCACACCGGACGGCGGTGGGCGGGAGCGTTGGCTGGCCGGGATGCGCCGGGCACCACTGATCGTGGTGCCGCACGCCAACGCGTCGGCCTACCTGCGGCGGTACGCGGAGCCGGACAAGGGGTGGACGGACCAATCCACCGACCGCTGGCCGGTGCCGTACTGGCACGTGGACACCGGCTTCGCGGCCCTGCTGATGTTGCTGACGGCCGTGGACGAAGGGCTGGGGGCCTGTTTCTTCGGCATTCCGCCGCAGCAACTCGCCCCCTACCGCGACGCGTTCGGTGTGCCGGAGGAATACCAGCCCGTCGGTGCCGTCACAATCGGTTACCGGGCAGCGGACCATCGGTCACCGTCGCTGCGCCGGGGGCGTCGTCCGATGGACGAGGTGGTGCGGCGCGGCCGGTGGAGTTGAGCACCCCGTCCCGTTTGTCCGCTTGAGGATCGGACGACCGGTAGCGAAACTGACATCAGGGAGCGAAACGCGTCGTGCGCGGGGCGGCTAGGCTGGCACGGTCATCGGTGCCGCGCCGCGCGGTGCCCGCCGCGGCCCGGCTCGGCGCCGTCGGTCGGCCCGGCCACGGGGAGGGGAGCGTGCCGTCGTGATCTTCAGAGCGGTCCGGGACGGGCGTCCCTATCCGGAACACAATCTGACGCTCAAGCAGTGGGCGGAGATTCCGCCCCGGCCACTGCGCCTGGACCAGATGATCACCACCAAGCGTGAGCTGGCGCTCGACAAGCTGCTCGCCGAGGACTCCACCTTCTACGGTGACCTCTTCCCGCACGTCGTGCAGTGGAACGGTGGGCTCTACCTTGAGGACGGGCTGCACCGCGCGTTGCGCGCCGCCCTGCAGCAGCGCAACCAGATCCACGCCCGGGTGCTGGTGCTCTCCGAGCCGATCGAGTGACGAGCCCTTCTGTCGCTCGCTGAACCTTCGTTAGGGTGGCGTCCATGACCGCTGCGCTGGACCTGCTCGATCTGGACCCGTCGCTCACCGACGAAGAGCGACAGATCCGCGACGTCGTCCGCCAACTCGTCGACGACCGGGTGCGTCCGCACGTCGCCGACTGGTACGAACAGGGCCAGGTGCCGGCCCGCGAGCTGGCCCGGGAGTTCGGCAAGCTCGGCCTGCTCGGCATGCACCTCACCGGCTACGGCTGCGCTGGCGCCTCCGCCGTCGCGTACGGCCTGGCCTGCCAGGAGCTGGAGGCCGGCGACTCCGGCCTCCGATCCCTGGTCTCGGTGCAGGGCTCGCTCGCCATGTACGCCATCTGGCGCTACGGCAGCGAGGAGCAGAAGCAACGCTGGCTGCCGTCGATGGCCACCGGCGAGGCGATCGGCTGCTTCGGCCTGACCGAGCCGGACCACGGCTCCGACCCCGCCTCGATGACCACCCGCGCCCGCCGCGACGGCGACGACTGGGTGCTCACCGGCGCCAAGATGTGGATCACCAACGCGCCGATCGCCGACGCCGCGGTGATCTGGGCGCGCACCGACGAGGGCGTGCGGGGTTTCCTCGTACCCATGGACACGCCCGGTGTCACGGCCCGGGAGATCCGCCGCAAGATGTCGCTGCGCGCGTCGGTGACCGGCGAGATCGCGCTCGACGACGTCCGGCTCCCGGCGGACGCCCAACTGCCCGAGGCGATCGGGCTCAAGGCGCCGCTGAGCTGTCTCACCGAGGCCCGGTACGGCATCGTCTGGGGCGCGGTGGGCGCCGCCCGTGACTGCCTGGAAACCACCCTGGCGTACGCCACCACCCGCACCCAGTTCGGTCGCCCGCTGGCCGGCTTCCAGCTCACCCAGGCGAAACTCGCCGACATGGCCGTCGAGCTGGTGAAGGGGCAACTGCTCGCGCTGCACCTCGGCCGGCTCGCCGACGCCGACCGGTTGCGACCCGAGCAGGTCAGCGTGGGCAAGCTGAACAACGTGCGGGAGGCCCTGGCCATCGCCCGGCAGTGCCGCACCATCCTCGGTGCCAACGGTGTCTCCGGCGAATACCCGATCATGCGGCACGCCAACAACCTGGAGAGCGTGCTGACGTACGAGGGCACCTCCGAAATCCACCAGCTGGTCGTCGGGCAGCGACTCACCGGGATCTCCGCGTTCGCGTGACCTGCCCGTGTGCGTGACCTGCGCTCGCGTGACCTGTCCGGCTTGACCTGCCCGCGTGCTGACCTGCCCGCGTGCTGACCTGCCCGCGCGTGACCTGCCCGTTTGTGCTTTCCGGCCGCTCGACGCGCGGCTGTCGTACGGGGGCCGTACCGTCATTGACAGACGACGTGTCTGACGAGGACGGTGAGCGTGATGGCCCGCGACGCTGGCATCAACGAGCCCACGAGGGAGTTTCCCGGTTACCCGACCGGTGACGATCTCAAGGAGCGGTCGGCCGCGACACCCGAGCCGACCATGGACACACCGGGCGGCCCCGGTGGCCCGATGGGTGGCCCGATGGGCGGCAGCGGTGGCCCGACGGGTGGTGGTGGCGGGGCCCGTGGCCTGCTCCTGCTGCTCGGCGCCGCCGCGCTGGCCGTGGTGGTGCTGCTCGGCATCCAGGCGACCGGCATCCTGCCGGATTTCCGCAACCCGTTCGCCAAGGAGCAGACCGACCGCAGCCAGCCACCACTGCTGAAGTCGATCCAGGACCTCAGCCGCTACGTGGCGGCCGAAGGCAACTTCCAGGTCGTGGTCGACACCCAGAACGACCGGCGCAACGTTCCCGACTTCCTGCTCAACGAGCGCACCCTGTTCGTCGGGGCCGGCAGCATCGAGGCGTACGTCGACTTCACCAAGATCGGTGAGGGTGCCGTCGTCCAGTCCGCCGACGGCAAGTCCGTCGAGATCAAACTGCCCGCCCCGCAGCTCGGCGAGACCAACCTCGACATGGAGAAGAGCTACGTCTTCGCGGAGCAGCGCGGTCTGCTCAACCGGCTCGGTGACCTGGTCGGCAACGATCCCAACCGGCAGCAGCAGGTCTACCAGCTCGCCGAGGAGCGGATCACCGCCGCCGCCCGCGACAGCGGTCTCTCCGCCCGAGCCGAGGAAAACACCCGCAAGATGCTGGAGGGGCTGCTGCGCTCCCTCGGCTACCAACAGATCACGGTCACCTACACGGCTCCCTGACCGGCGACAGCCCGTACCGCGGAAGCGCCCGCCCCGACGTCCGTCGGAGCGGGCGCTTCTCCATCAGGACCGCTCGCATTCGCGGCTGGTAGCCCACGCTGGCAGTCGCAGCTGGCATTCGCCGTCGGCGGTCGCAGCTGGCATTCGCCGTCGGCGGTCGCAGCTGGCGGTCGCCGGTGGCAGCCCTTGCTGTCAGCCCGCTGTGTGAGTCGCCGTCGGCAGCCGTTGTTAGTCGCCGCTGGCATTCGCTGTCGGTAGTCGCTCTCGTGCATTCGGCGTCGGCGTTCACTGTCGGTGGTCGCGTCGTTCACGCGGTCGGCATTCGCCTGCCGTTTTGCCGGCGGTCTGCAGCGCGTCTGAGTGCTGAACCCTGCCGTTCGTCCGTCTGCCGCCTCTCGTGGCGCGTTCGTGCTCTGGGGGCAGGCCCGCGCTCTGCCGAGCGGCGTGAGCGCTCCATGATCCACTCGGGTTTGCTGAATTCGGGGTATTACCGGCACCTGGACCCGGCGGAATCAGCAAACCCGAGTGGATCAACGGCGAGGTGGGCAGCAACTTCGGGGAAGTTGGTGCCTCGGGTGCTCCTGAGGCAGCAACATCGGTGAAGTTGCTGCCTGGGCTGAGGCGAGGCGGGGGTGGGGTGGGGGTGGGGTGGGGCTTGGTTGGAGCGGCGGTTCCGGATGGAGTTGGCGAGCGCTTCTGCCCGCAAGTTCCTGGAAATGGGGGCCCTGGACGTGCGGGAGGCCACTACAACAGGGTTGTAGTGGCCTCCCGGACGCGCGGCGCGCTTGAGGGGTGGGGGTCAGTGCTGGGTGGAGGCCAGGTAGCGATCCTCGTTCGGCATGAGAACCCAGAGGACCAGGTAGACGATCACCTGGGTGCCGGGCAGCAGCAGGGACAGCAGGAACAGCAGCCGGACCATCCCGGCGGACATGCCGAACCGCCGACCGAGGCCGGCGCAGACACCGGCGAGCATGCGCCCCTCGCGGGGCCGGACCAGTTTGCGACTCATCGTCGTACTCCCACTCTGCGGCAGTGCGCCGCGTCTGCAATCCACGGTAGAAGGGGGTGGCCACCTCGCCCTCGGTCCCGAGGATGAGCGGTGGCCCGTGGACCCGTAGGTGCTTTACCCGGGCAGCCCCTCGCTGATGCCTCCCCGCGACCCGCCCGCGCCGCGCCCGAGCGCCGCGCACGGCGGGACCGGTGAAGATCGCGCTCGTTCACGGGGTGGCCTCGGGGAAGGGCCCAGACCACTGCAACATGGATCGAACGTGATCTTGCAATGGCCGCGAGACGGCGGTCAGGTGCTCGCCTCCCAGCGGCCGGGTGGGCGTTGAGCTGGGCGGGTAGGCTGGCAGATCGGCCACCCACACCCCGGGTGACCGGCACCCATACCCCGGGCGGTCACGAGCGGGGCCGTCAGACCGGCGGTCACGACCCGGCCGGGTCCCGTACGCCGGGACGACGGCGAGGAAGCGCGGCCATGATCAGTGTTTTCGACCTCTTCAGCGTTGGTATCGGGCCGTCCAGCTCGCACACGGTGGGGCCGATGCGGGCCGCGCGTACGTTCGTTGGCGGGCTCAAGGCCGACGGGCTGCTCAGCGACGTCGCACGGGTGCAGGCCGAGCTGTTCGGCTCGCTGGGTGCCACGGGGCACGGGCACGGCAGTGGCCCGGCGGTGCTGCTGGGGTTGTCCGGTGAGTCGCCGGAGACTGTCGACACGGACACCGTCGGTCCTCGGGTCGAGCGGATCCGGGCCGAGCGGCGGATCAACATTCTGGCCGCCCACGAGATCGACTTTGACCCGGACCGGGATCTGACGCTGCACCGCCGCCGGTCGCTTCCGTACCACCCGAACGGGATGACCTTCGCGGCGTACGACGGGGCCGGTGCCGAGCTGCGCAGCCGCACCTACTACTCCGTCGGTGGTGGCTTCGTGGTGGACGAGGCCGCGGCCGGCGCGGACCGGATCAAGCCGGACAGCACAGTGGTGCGGTACCCGTTCCTGACCGGGGCGCAACTGTTGGAGGTCACCACCCGCACCGGGCTGTCGATCAGTGAGGTGATGCTGGCCAACGAGCGTTCCTGGCGCAGCGAGGCGGACATCCGGGCGGGCCTGCTGGAGATCTGGCGGGTGATGCGGGAGTGCGTGGAGCGCGGCTGTGAGCGCGACGGCGTACTCCCTGGGGGGTTGAAGGTCCGGCGGCGCGCGGCGGAGCTGCGGCGCGGCCTGGAGGCGGACGCCGGGACGCCCGACCCGCTGCACGCGATGGACTGGGTGACGTTGTTCGCCCTGGCGGTCAACGAGGAGAACGCCGCCGGTGGCCGGGTGGTCACCGCGCCGACCAACGGGGCGGCCGGGATCATTCCGGCGGTGCTGCACTACTACGCCCGGTTCGTGCCGGGGGCGTCCGACGACGGTGTGGTGCGGTTCCTGCTGACGGCCGGCGCGATCGGGGTGTTGTTCAAGGAGAATGCCTCGATCTCCGGTGCGGAGGTGGGCTGCCAGGGTGAGGTCGGTTCGGCGTGCTCGATGGCGGCGGCGGGGCTGGCCGAGGTGCTCGGTGGCACCCCGGAGCAGGTGGAGAACGCGGCCGAGATCGGGATGGAGCACAACCTCGGGTTGACCTGTGATCCGGTGGGTGGCCTGGTGCAGATCCCCTGCATCGAGCGGAACGCGGTGGCTAGCATCAAGGCGATCACGGCCGCCCGGCTGGCGCTGCGCGGCGACGGTGTGCACAAGGTGTCGCTGGACAAGGTCATCAAGACCATGCGGGAGACGGGCGCCGACATGAAGGTCAAGTACAAGGAGACGGCGCGTGGCGGTCTGGCCGTCAATGTGATCGAGTGCTGAGTCCGGTCGATTCGGGGCATTCGTTCACCGACTGCTAACCTGTCGTCCGTTTCAGGAGGCGGGAGGCTCGCGGTGACCTCTGGCGTCGCGGCGTTGTGGTCGCACCGCAACTCGCTGCGCATCCTGGTCAGGCGGGACCTGGCGGTCAAGTACCAGCAGTCGGTGCTGGGCTACTTCTGGTCGTTGATCGAGCCGCTCGGCATGGGCGCCATCTACTGGTTCGTGTTCGGGGTGCTCTACTCCCGCGACACCGGCCGGCATCTCGGCGAGGCGGCGGGGTCGTACCCGCTGTTCCTGATCACCGGCATCTTCGCCTGGATGTGGGCCAGCTCGGCCCTGAGCGAGGCCACGAACGCGCTGACCGGCCAGTCCCGGTTGATCACCACGATGAACGTGCCGCGTCAGATCTTCCCGATCGGCCGGGTCACCGGCCGGTTCGCCGAGTACGCGGCCGGGCTGCCGATCCTGATCGCCATCGCGGTGATCTACGCGGTGCACGGTCGGATCCACCCCGGCTGGTCGCTGCTCTCCCTGCCGCTCGCGGTGGCCGTCCAGGCCGTCCTGTTGACCGGGCTCGCCCTGCTGCTGTCCGCCTGGAACGTGCTGATGCGCGACGTGGAACGGTTGATGCGGCTGATCATCCGGGTGCTCTTCTACGCCACGCCGATCATCTATCCGCTCAGCCTGGTCCGCGAGTCCGGCCTGCCCGGCTGGCTGAAGGTGGTGTACGAGCTGAACCCCCTGGTCGGGATCTTCCAGTTGCATCACGCGATCTGGTACCCGGACGAGTTCCCGAACGCCCGGCTGCTCGCCACCACCGTCGTCGGCAGCCTGCTGGTGCTGGCCGCCGGCTGGTGGTCGTTCCGCCGGTTGGAACCCGCAGTGCTCAAGGAACTCTGACGTGGCCGCGCCGATCATCGAGGCCGACGGCCTGGGCATCCGGTTCGTCCGGAACCGTCGCCGTCAGCTGCGCCTGCGAGAGCTGTTCATCCACCGGGGTGCGCGTGGTGCCCTGCCCGGCCAGTTCTGGCCGTTGCGGGACGTGTCGTTCACCATCGAACCCGGCGAGACGGTCGGCGTGATCGGCCGCAACGGCACCGGCAAGAGCACCCTGCTGCGGCTGATCGCCGGGGTGCTCATCCCCGACGAGGGCGACATCCGGGTGCACGGCGCGGTGGCACCGCTGCTCGAGTTGTCCGCCGGTTTCTCCAACGACCTGACCGGGCGGGAGAACCTGCACCTGGTCGGTGGCCTGCACGGGCTGTCGACGGGCTACCTGAAGCGGCACTTCGACGAGATCGTCGAGTTCGCCGGTGAGCAGGTGGAGCGGGCCATCGACACGTCGGTCCGGCACTACTCGTCGGGTATGAAGGTGCGACTCGGCTTCGCGATCATCTCGCACCTGCCGCACCCGATCCTGCTGATGGACGAGGTGACCGCGGTCGGGGACGCGGAGTTCCGCAAGAAGTGTTACGCGACGATTGATCGTCTGCTCGGGGAGGGGCGCACGCTGGTGTTGGTGTCACACAACGAAAAGGACCTGACCCGGTTCTGTCGTCGGGGGTTGTACCTCGACGCGGGCCGGTTGACGCTCGACGGCACCATCGCCGAGGCGCTCGACGCGTACCAGGCCGCGGTCCCGCGGTGACGCTCGCGATCGTGCTCGCCGCCGGGTCGCCGGCAGCGGGCCTGACCACCGCGACCGGTGAGCCGCTGGCCGACCGCCTGGCCGCCCAGTTGCGCCGGGCCGGTGCCGACGAGGTGCGCTTCGCCGCCACCCTCGACGAGTTGACCGCGCTGGTCGCCACCGCCACCGCCCCCGTGCTGGTAACCGGCACCGACCTGGTGGCGCACACCGCCGTGCTGCGGCACCTGGCCACCAGCCCGGTGGGGCCGACTGTGGTGCTGGTGCTGGGCGACCCGCCGGTGCCCGGGCGCACTGCCGTGCGGGAGGAACGCGGCCAGGTGGTCGACGCCGGCGCCCTGGACGCCCTCGACGGGGCCGCCACCGGCGTGTTCGGCGGCGCGCTGCGGGTCGGCGTGGACGACCTGCCGACCCTCGCCGCAGCCGCCCGCGCCGCGGAGGGTGGCCCCGGGTCCGCCGTGGACCGGCTCTTCGCGGGTCTCGCGGCGCTCGGCACGCTGATCTTCGCCCAGCGGGTACGCCTGCTCGTCGCCCGCCGGGTCGAGGACGAGGACGAGCTGACCGCTGCCGAGGCGGCGGTGACCGCTGTCGACGAGGACCGGGCCGAGCTGCGGCTGTCGGTGAAGGAGAAGGACGACTTCTTCTCCACCTACTTCGTCAGCACCTGGTCCCCGTACGTGGTCCGGTGGGCGGCCCGGCTGCGGCTCACCCCGACCGGGGTGACGGCGATCTCGGTGCTGTTCGCGCTGGCCGCGGCGGTGCTGTTCGGGGTCGGTGGGCGACCCGCGCTGGTCGGCGGCGCGGTGCTGCTCTACCTCGGCTTCGTGCTGGACTGCGTGGACGGCCAGTTGGCCCGCTACACCCGGCACTTCAGCGCCTGGGGTGGCTGGCTGGACACGATGGCGGACCGGGCGAAGGAATACCTGGTCTACGCCGGGCTGGGCTTCGGGGTGAGCCACGCCGGGCTGGGCAACGGCTGGGCGCTCGCGATCGCCGCGATGACGTTGCAGACCGTCCGGCACATGACCGACACCTGGTACGGGGTGCTGCACGACGAGGCGGCCCGTCGACCGAGAGCGGCGGCGGGTGCCAGCGGCGGGATCGGTGACCGGCTCAACGCGGCGTCGACCCGTGTGCAGGCGGACACCGGGTCGCTGTCGTACTGGCTGAAGCGGACCGTCGTCTTCCCCATCGGCGAGCGGTGGGCGCTGATCGCGCTGACCGTGGCGCTGTTCAACCCGCTGGTCAGCCTCATCGCCGTCCTGGTCTGGGGTGTGCTGGCGTTCGCGTACACCGGGGCGCTGCGGACGTTGCGGGCCCGCTGGATGAGGGTGCCGGTGCTGGACACGGTCGACGCCACCCTGCACCGCGACGACGGCCCGCTGGCCCGCTGGCTGCCGGTGGTCCGCCCGATGGGGCCGCTGACCCTGGCGGTGATCGCCGCGCTCGGCCCGGCGGTGCTGCTGGTCGCGGCGCTGTGGGGCGACTCGCCGGACGGGCTGCGCTGGGCGGTGCCGGTGGCGCTGCTGGTGCTGCTGGTCGGCGGCCTGGGCGCGGGGGCCGCGCACAACGGTCCGCTGGACTGGCTGGTGCCCGCGGCCTTGCGGGCCGCCGAGTACCTGTTCGCCATCGCGGTCGGGGTGGTCGGTGAGGCACCGGGTTGGCTGATCTTCGGGTACGTCTTCGTGCTCACCGTGCACCACTACGACCTGACGGCCCGGCTGGAGAAGCGGCAGGCGGCACCGCCGCTGCACGCGTTCACGCTGGGCTGGGAGGGGCGCTCGGCGCTGCTGGCCCTCGCGGCGATTGCCGGCATCGTGGGTATCGGGCTGGCTACACTCGGTGCGTACCTTCTCGTGGTTTTCGTGGTGAGCGTCGTCCTGGCCTGGTTCGTGCGACCGGCCCGTAGCGCGCGGGCGTCGGTCGCGCCGGTGGGCGCTGGAGGTGCCGCGCCGCACTGACGGAGGGACGGCCGGATGACCCTGATCAGCTTCGTGGTGCCGGCCTTCCGTGTGCAGGGATACCTGCGTGAATGTCTGGACTCGGTCCTCGGTCAGCCGGAGACCGACATCGAGGTGATCGCCGTCGACGACTGCTCGCCGGACGCCAGCGGCGAGATCATCGACGAGTACGCGGCCCGCGACCAGCGGGTCCGCTCGGTTCGGCTGTCGGAGAACGTCGGCCTCGGTCCAGCCCGCAACATCGGGTTGGACCGGGCCGTCGGCGAGTACGTGTGGTTCCTCGACGGCGACGACTGGCTGGCACCGGAGTGCCTGACCGAGGTCGCCGAGCGGTTGCGGGCGACCCGCCCCGACGTGCTGCTGGTCGACCACGTCCGCACCCACTGGAACGACACCGCGACCCGCAGCGCGATGGCCGAAGTGTTCCCGGAGTCGTCCGGCGCGGACACCTTCCGCTTGCGGGACCGGCCGGAGGCGATGCACCTGCTGCACACCGCGTGGAACCGGCTGGTCCGCCGGGAGTTCCTGGCCGGCCTGGGGCTGCGCTTCGCGCCGGGCTGGTACGAGGACGTCTCGTTCAGCTATCCGGTGCTGATGGCGGCGCAGCGGATCGGCGTACTCGATCGGGTGTGCGTCAACTACCGGCAACGCCGCGCCGGCGCGATCACCCGGACCCGGGGTGACCGGCACTTCGAGGTCTTCCCACAGTGGCACCGGGTCTTCCACCTGATGGACGCGTGGGGCTCGGCGACGGACGCCCTGCGGCCGGCGGTCTTCGAGCGGATGATCTGGCATTACCTGACCGTGCTGGGCAACGGCCAGCGGATCGCCCCGGAGCTGCGACCGGCGTTCTTCGCGCAGATCACCGCCGACTACGAGCGCTGGCTGCCGGCCGGCGGTTATCCGGTGCCGGACGGGGTGGAAGGGATCAAACACCGGCTCGTCGCGTCCGGCCGCTGGCGCACCTTCAGCGCGTTGCGGGCCGCCAGCCGGGCCCGCGACGCCGCCCGTCGGCAGACCCGCACCGCCCGGCGTCGGGTCGGCCCGGTCGCGCGCCGCGGTGCCCGGCTGACCCGCGACGGGTTGCTGCGCGAGTACTACCGGGCCGAGTTGCGTCGGCCGGTCGACCCGACGCTCGCGGTGTACGCCGCCTACTGGTTCCGGGGTTACTCCTGCAACCCGGCGGCGATCTACGAAGCTGCCCGGACGTTGGCGCCGGGGGTGCGCGGAGTGTGGATCGTGCGGCGGGACCGGGTGGACAGCGTGCCGACCGGGGTGGAGTACGTGGTCGCTGGCACGCCGGCGTACTACCGGGTCCTCGCCCGCGCCCGGTGGCTGGTCAACAACGTCAACTTTCCGGACTTCGTCCGCAAGCGGCCGGAGCAGGTGCACCTGCAGACCCACCACGGCACTCCGGTCAAGGTGATGGGGCTGGACCAGCAGCGCTACCCGATCGGCGCGGGTCGGATGGACTTCGCCGGGCTGCTGCGCCGGGTGGACCGTTGGGACTACAGCGTCAGCGCGAACAGCTTCTCCACCCAGATGTGGGACCGGGCGTACCCGGCCACGTACACGACTCTGGAGGTGGGTTACCCGCGCAACGACCGCCTGGTGACGGTCGGTCCGGACGAGGTGCGTCGGCTGCGCGCGGAGTTCGGCGTCGGCCCCGACGAGCAGGTCGTGCTGTACGCCCCGACACACCGGGAGCACCTTCCGGGCTACCGGCCGCCGTTCGACCCGGACCGGTTCGTGCGGGCGCTGGGTGACTCGGGCCGGCTGCTTATGCGCAGCCATTATTTCCACGACCGTGACCGTCGCCCCGGTCGGCCGGTGGACTGGGAACGGGTTCGCGATGTGAGTGGCCACCAACGGGTGGAGGATCTCTACCTGATAGCCGACGTGTTGATCACCGACTATTCGTCCGCGATGTTCGACTATGCGGTGCTGGACCGGCCGATCGTGCTCTATACCCCGGACTGGGAGGCGTACCGGCTGGCCCGAGGGGTCTACTTCGACGTGACCGCCGAACCGCCGGGCGCGGTGGTCACCACCTTCGCCGACCTGGTCGACCTGTTCCGCACCGACGCGGTGCGCTCCGACGCGGCGACCAAGGCCCGTGAGCATTTCCGGGGCCGGTTCTGCACATTGGACGACGGGCACGCGGCGGAACGGGTGGTGCGTGAGGTTTTCCTGGGGGAGCCCAGCGGGCGATCTTCGCGCTGCTGACAGCGCTGTCCGTCTCCTTTGTCGTGTAATTGCGGCGTCATCCGTCGAACATGAGACGTTTACCCGATGTGCGGATCCAATGATCCTGGTCACAGTCTTGTGGGGTTCGGCAGACGAGCTGGGGGGGACGACGGTGAGCACCGTCACGCTCAAGGACGTGAGCAAGGTCTTCAGGGACGGCACGCTGGCAGTCGACAGCATCAATCTTGATGTGAACGACGGCGAGTTCATGGTGCTTCTGGGGCCGTCCGGCTGCGGCAAGTCGACGGTGCTGCGGATGATCGCCGGGTTGGAGGATCCGACCCAGGGCGCGGTGCTGCTCGACGGGGAGTTGGCGAACGACCTGCCTCCGCGCGACCGCAAGATCGCAATGGTCTTCCAGGACTTCGCGCTCTACCCGCACATGAGCGTCGGCGACAACATCGCCTTCCCACTGCGCCTCGCGGGAATCGAGCAGGAGCCGCGGGACGAGCGGGTCAGCGACGTGGCCAGCGCGCTGGGCATCGGCGACGTGCTGGCCCGTAAGCCGGGCCAGCTCTCCGGCGGCCAGCGGCAGCGGGTGGCGATGGGTCGGGCGATCGTCCGGCGGCCCGGCCTGTTCCTGATGGACGAGCCGCTCTCGAATCTGGACAGCGGCCTGCGCGCCGAGCTGCGCGCGGAGATCTCTGGCCTGACCCGGGAGCTGGGGGTCACCACCGTCTACGTCACCCACGACCAGGCCGAGGCGCTCACCATGGCCGACCGGGTCGCCATCATGCGCCGCGGCGTGCTCCAGGACGTCGGCACACCCACCCAGGTGTACGGCCGGCCGGCGACGCTCTACGTGGCCGCCTTCCTGGGCAGCCCACGGATGAACCTGCTGGAGGCGTCGGTCTACGTCCACCTCGACCGGTACGTCACGCTGAACCTCGGTGACCAGTCGCTCTACCTGCCCTGGAACGACATTCGCAGTCGGGCGGTGGCGCACTACCACGGTGAGCGGATCGTGGTCGGCATGCGGGCCGAGGCACTCACCCCGGTCGCCCCGGACAGCCCCGGCGACGTGCTGCGGGGGCGGATCCGCTACCTGGAGCACCACGGGCACGAGTCGCTGGCGTTCCTCGACATCGGTGCGACAGCGGTCGTGGTCGACGAGATGGGTGCGCCGGTCGAATCGCCGCCGGTCGGTCAGCGCGGCCTGCGTCGGTTCGGCTCGGTGATGCAGCGCCTCACCGGCAAGCCGGTGGAGCCGCAGGAGGCCTCGAGTGGCGGCGGCACCCAGACCAGCGTGCTTCCCGACCCGGGCCGGCACCACCGCCGCCCGGCGGAGCTGGCGGTGCGGCTGGCGCCGTACCCGGCAGTCAGCGCCGGTCATCCGCTCGCCGTCTCGGTCCGGATGGACGCGCTGCACTTCTTCGACGAGCGTGGCGCCCGGATCGACGTGGGTTGGCGCTGACGACTCGCCGGAGCGGGGTGGCGGGCCCACCGTCCGGTGTCCTACCGTCTGCGCACCCAGTCCACAGTGAAAGACCTCCGAGAGGGGTGCACCCGTGTCGGGTGACCGTCCCAGCCCGCTCGTCATCGAGCGCATCCTGCGCGATCGCGGGAGCATCTGGCAGCAGATCGTGGCCGAGCGTGACCTCAACGCGCTGACCGTTCGCATGCTGAGCAGTTCCGCCATCGCGTTGGCCTGTTACGGCGCGGTGCTGGGCGCCTTCCACAGCCCGCTGATGGCGCTGACCTCCGCGTTGAAGCTGCCGCTGCTGTTCCTGGTCACGCTGGCCATCTGCCTGCCCACGCTCTACCTGTTCAACCTGGTCTTCGGCGCCCGGCTGTCGGTGCGTCAGTCGTTGGCGCTGGTGATGGTGGCGATCACGGTCACCTCGATGCTCGCCGTGGCGTTCGCGCCGATCAGCCTCTTCTTCCTGATCACCGCGCCCGACTACGGGTTCTTCAAGCTGCTCAACGTGGCGATCCTGACCCTGTCGGCAGTGGTCGGGTTGCGCTTCCTGACCGGCGGGATGCAGGTGCTCAACGACCACGGCCTGCTCGCGCCGGAGGCCGCCAACGCCCAGGCGAACGCGCCGGTCGCGGTCCAGGCCGCCCCGGCCCCGGTCCAGGCTGTGCCGGCCGCCGTGCCCGCCGGAGCGACCCCGGCCGCCGGTCAGGGTGCCGAGCCGGTGGCCGTGCCGGTCGGGGCCGCGGTTGCCGAGTCGACGTCGAACGGCGCAGCGACCGCCGCGCCGGTTCCGGCGCACGTTCCGGCGCAGTGGGCCGGCCAGCCGGCGGGCGTCTCGTTCCCTCCGGGCGCCCCGGTGGGGCAACGCCCGTGGGGCAGCCCGCCCGTCCGGCGCGGCGACCCGTCGCAGCGGCCGGCCAGCATGACCCTGCTCTACATCTGGATCCTGCTCTTCGGTTTCGTCGGCACCCAGTTGGCGTGGACGCTGCGCCCGTTCTTCGGTGACCCGGGCCAGGATTTCGCCTTCTTCCGCAGCATCGACGGCAACTTCTACGCGGAGATCCTGCGGACGATCGCCAACCTCTGAGCACCGGTCGAGCGGGGAAAGACCCTGGTTGCCGGCCTGGTTACCGGCGAGTAACGTCAGGACATGACCATCGACTCCCGCCAGGTGGCGGCCGGCATCCTGGAAGCGGTGCCCTTCGCTCGTACGCTCGGTATCGAGTTCGTCGAGGTGGCACCCGAGGCAAAGGGCGGGGTGCGGGCGGTCGTCCGGCTGCCCGACTCGCCAGCCACCCACAACCACATCGGCGGCCCGCACGCCGGTGCCATGTTCACCCTCGGCGAGACGGCCTCCGGCGCGGTCGTGCTGGCCGCCTTCGGGCAGCTGCTCGACCGGGCCGTGCCGCTCGCCGTCCGGGCCGACATCGCCTACCGCAAGCTCGCCATGGGCCCGATGCTGGCCACCGCGCGGCTCGGGCGGCCGGCGCTCGAGGTGATCGAGGAGCTGGAGTCCGGTCAGCGGCCGGAGTTCCCGGTCGAGGTGGAGATCGCGACCGAGGAGGGCAAGCCGACCTCGGCGATGACCGTGATCTGGACGCTGCGGCCCAACTGAGGCGCGCCGGGGCGACCGAAACGGGTTTGCGGGCCCAGCGGGGTGGATAGATTCGTACCGTGCTGGGCCTACCTGCTCACGTGACCGCCTGTCTCTTCGATCTGGACGGTGTGCTGACGCAGACCGCCCGCGTGCACAACGCCGCCTGGAAGCAGACCTTCGACGAGTTTCTCCGGCAGCGAGCCACCATCTCCGGCGAGCCCTTCCAACCGTTCGACCCGGGCCCGGACTACAACCGCTACGTCGACGGGCGGCCCCGCGCCGACGGCGTCCGCTCGTTCCTCGCCTCCCGCGGCATAGTCCTCCCCGAGGGCACCCCGGACGACCCGCCGGACGCCGACACCGTCAACGGCGTGGGCAACCGCAAGAACGTCCTGCTGCTGGAACGCCTCCGCACCGCCGGCGTCGAGGTCTACCCGGGCTCGGTGCACTACCTGGAGGCGGCGAGGGCCGCCGGGCTGCGCCGGGCCGTGGTGACGGCCAGCGCCAACGGTGGCGAGGTGGTCGCCGCCGCCGGGCTGGAACCGCTGCTGGAGGCCCGGGTCGACGGCCTGGTCGCCCGCGCCCAGGGGCTGCGTGGCAAACCGCACCCCGACACCTTCCTCGCCGGGGCCACACTGCTCGGCGTCGACCCGACACGGGCCGCCGTCTTCGAGGACGCGCTCTCCGGGGTGGCCGCCGGCCGTGCCGGTGGCTTCGGCTACGTGGTCGGCGTCGACCGGGTCGGGCAGGCCGACGAGTTGCTCGCGCACGGCGCCGACATCGTGGTCCAGGACCTCGCCGAGCTGCTCGCCGTCGCCGACCCGTCGGCGCCGGGCCGTGCCGCCACCGCCCACCCCGCCGATGAACGAGGCTCCGCGTGATCCGGGAGCGGGCCTATCCGGTCGAGCCGTGGCACGTCCGGGAGACCCGGCTCGACATGGACGTGCTGGCCCAGTCGGAGTCGGTCTTCGCGCTCTCCAACGGGCACGTCGGCCTGCGCGGCAACCTCGACGAGGGTGAGCCGCACGGCCTGCCCGGCACCTACCTCAACTCGTTCTACGAGCTGCGACCACTGCCGTACGCGGAGGCGGGCTACGGCTTCCCCGAGTCCGGACAGACCATCGTCAACGTCACCAACGGCAAACTGATCCGACTGCTCGTCGACGACGAGCCGCTCGACGTGCGCTACGGGGAACTGCTGGCCCACGAGCGGATCCTCGACCTACGAGCCGGCACCCTGCACCGGGAGCTGCACTGGCGCTCGCCGGCCGGCCGGGAGGTCAAGGTTCGCAGCACCCGGCTGGTCTCCTTCACCCAGCGGTCGGTCGCCGCCATCAGCTACGAGGTGGAGGCCGTCGACGGTCCGCTGCGGCTGATCGTGCAGTCCGAGTTGGTGGCCAACGAGTCGCTGCCCGCGCAGAGCAAGGACCCCCGGGTGGCGGCGGTGCTGGAGTCACCCCTGCAGGCCGAGGAAGAGCTGACCACCCCGGACGGTGGGCAGCTGATCCACCGCACCAAGGTCTCCGGGCTGCGGGTTGCCGCCGCCATGGAGCACGAGGTCCACGGCCCGGACCACACCACCATCGAGTCCGAGGGCTACCAGGACTGGGTCCGCACCACCATCGCCTGCGTGCTCAAGCCCGGCGAGAAGCTGCGGGTGGTCAAGTACCTGACGTACAGCTGGTCGAGCCGGCGGTCGCTGCCCGCACTGCGCGACCAGGTCGGCGCGGCGCTGGCCGGGGCCCGGCTGGACGGCTGGGACGGCCTGCACCGCGAGCAGCGCAACTACCTCGACGCGTTCTGGGACGCGTCCGACGTGCTGGTCGAGGGCGACCCGGAGGTGCAGCAGGCGGTCCGGTTCGGTCTCTTCCACGTGCTCCAGGCCGGCGCCCGCGCCGAGCAGCGGCCGATCTCGGCGAAGGGGTTGACCGGCCCCGGTTACGACGGGCACGCGTTCTGGGACACCGAGATGTTCGTCCTGCCGGTGCTCACGTACACCCAGCCCAGCGCGGTGCGCAGCGCTCTCCAGTGGCGGCACAGCACGTTGGATTCGGCGAGGGAGCGTGCCGAGACGCTCAACCTCAAGGGTGCCGCCTTCCCCTGGCGGACCATCGAGGGGCCGGAATCGTCGGGCTACTGGCCGGCCGGCACGGCGGCCTTCCACATCGCCGCCGACATCGCCGATGCCATGCGCCGCTACGTGATGGTCACCGGGGACACCCAGATGGAACGGGAGATCGGGCTGGAACTCCTGGTCGAGACCGCCCGGCTGTGGCGCTCGATCGGTCACCACGACCGGCACGGGCAGTTCCACATCGACGGCGTCACCGGCCCGGACGAATACACGGCAGTGAAGAACGACAACGTCTACACCAACCTGATGGCACAGCGGAACCTGCTCGCCGCCGCCGAGGTGGTGATGCGCTACCGGGATGACGCCTTCCACCTCGGAGTCACCGACGAGGAGGCCGCGAGCTGGCGGGACGCGGCCACCTCGATGCACGTTCCGTACGACGAGGAGCTTGGGGTCCACCAGCAGGTGGAGGGCTTCACCCGGCTCCAGGAATGGGACTTCACCCACACGCCGGCGGAGAAGTATCCGCTGCTGTTGCACTACCCGTACTTCGAGCTGTACCGCAAACAGGTGGTCAAGCAGGCCGACCTGGTCCTCGCGATGCACTGGCGGGGAGACGCGTTCACCCCCGAGCAGAAGGTGCGCAACTTCCTCTACTACGAGCGCCGCACCGTACGCGACTCGTCGTTGTCGGCCTGCACCCAGGCGGTGCTCGCCGCCGAGGTGGGCCACCCGGAGCTGGCGCACACCTACCTGCGCGAAGCCGCGCTGATGGACCTGCACGACCTCAACGAGAACACCCGCGACGGCGTACACATGGCGTCGTTGGCCGGCGCGTGGCTCGCCCTGGTCAGCGGGTTCGGCGGCCTGCGCGACCACCATGGCGAGCTGTCCTTCGCCCCCCGGCTCTCCAGCCGACTCAGCCGGTTGGAATTCTCCCTGCAGTGGCGGGGGCTGTCGCTGCGGGTGGATGTCCGACCACACCAGACGACATACTCGCTCCGCCACGGCGGCCCGGACGACGTGGTGGAACTACGCCACCATGACCAGGTGCTACGGGTCACCTGCGACGAGCCGGTGACGGTGCCGGTGCCCCCGGCGGAGCCGTCCGGCCCCGGGCCTGAGCAGCCACCGGGCCGGTCACCGCTGCTGCGGCTGCCCGAGCGCGAGCAGTGACGGTCGGGGCGGGATTCGCTCCCGCCCCGACCGCCTCGCACCAGTCGTCAGACCGGCTCGCCGGTCAGCACCTACGTCACACCGGCTCGCCGGTTGACGGGCGTCCGATCGCGTCCCGGGGCGCAGCCGCCTTGGGATCGTCGGGCAGCCGGGCCGAAGCGGCCTGGTCCCCGAAGTCCTGGTTGCGCTCGGCGTCCTGTTCGCGCTGGGCCCGCTCGGTCATCTGCTGCTGTTCGGAAATCTGCTGCTTGGCCATGGCGATCCTCGCGATCCGTCGGGGCGCGGCTGCGCCGACACGGTCTGCGGTCACTCGTCGCGTACCCGGCGCCCCTTTGGGCAAACGCGGCCCGCCGGCGCGGCCGTCGGCGTGCGTGCGGCGCGGCCGGCGGGGTACCCGGCCCGTAGGCGAACTCACGGAGGTGGGGCATGGACGAGCAACGCAGCACGGTGGCCATTCCGGTTGGCGACGCCCAACTCCCCGCTGATCTGATGCTGCCCGCTCAGCCGGTCGGTGTCGTGCTGTTCGCACATGGCAGCGGCAGCTCCCGGCACAGCCCGCGCAACGTGGCGGTGGCCCGTGCGCTGAACGGTCGGGGGCTCGGCACGGTGCTGGTGGACCTGCTCACGCCGACCGAGGACGAGGTGGACGCGCGCACCGCCGAACTCCGGTTCGACATCGGGCTGCTGGCCAGTCGACTGGCCGGGATCGTCGATTGGCTGGCGGTTCAACGCCCCGCCGGTGACGTGCCCATCGGGCTGTTCGGCGCAAGCACCGGGGCCGCCGCCGCACTCGTCGCGGCGTCGTCCCGGGCGGATCGGGTGGGTGCCGTGGTCAGCCGGGGCGGCCGACCGGATCTGGCCGAGGAAGCGCTGGCGCAGGTGCGTACGCCCACGTTGCTCCTGGTCGGCGGCCTGGACGAGGAAGTGATCACGCTCAACGAGCGGGCGCTGGCCGAGTTGGGGGAGGTCGGCGAGCTGCGGGTGATCCCCGGTGCCACCCACCTCTTCGAGGAGCCCGGCACCCTGGAGCAGGTCGCCGAGCAGGCTGGCACCTGGTTCACCACACATCTCAGCCGGTGATCACTCCGCCGGCACGAGAGCCGAGGTAGCGCGGCGCTGTTGGACGGTGTCGATGACGCGCCAGAGGACGGCGGTGATCGGGACACTGACGAAGGCGCCCGCGATCCCGGCGATCAGCGTGCCGGCCGTGACCGCCACCAGGATCACTGCCGGGTGCAGCCGTACCTGCCGTTTCATCACCAGCGGCTCCAGCAGGTTGCCCTCGATCTGCTGCACCGCGATCACCGCCGCGAGGGTGAGCAGAGCGGTGGTGGGGCCGTTCGCGGCCAACGCCACCAGCACCGCCACCGCACCGGCCACCGTCGCCCCGATGATCGGCACGAACCCGCCGAGGAAGGTGATCAGCGCCAGTGGCAGGGCCAACGGCACCCGCAGCACCACCAGAGCCAGCCCGATGCCGAGCGCGTCGATCGCGGCGATCAACATGGTGCCCCGGCTGTACGCACCAAGGGTCTGCCACCCGGCCCGGCCGGCCTCGGCCATCACGGGCTGGGTCGCGCCGGACATCCGGGACACCAGCCAGTGCCACATCGACCGGCCATCCTTGAGCAGGAAGAAGAGCAGCACCAGGGCGAGCAGTGCGGAACCGAACACCTCGGTGGCCGTCCGGGCGCCCGCCACCGGGTCCGGCGAGCTGCCGCTCAACCCCTGCCGGGCCTGGTCCACCAGCCGGTCCAGCTGCGCCTCGGTCACCGGCAGCGTCGACGTCACGAAGTCCCGACTGCGCTCGACGCCCTGCGTCAACTCCTGACTGAGCTGGTCGAACTGACTGGCGGTCAGGTTCCACACCAACGCGCCGACGCCGACCAGGATGCCGAGCAGCAGAAGTACGGTGCACAGCGCGGCCAGTGCCGACGGCAGATGCAGCCGACGCAGCAGGAGCAGCACCGGGTCGAGCAACGCGGTGAGGAAGATGGTGGCGGCCAGCGCGATGGCCAGCGGCGCCAGCAGGACGGCAATCTTGCCCAGCAGGTAGAGCCCGGCGACGATCACCACCAGGCAGGCGCTCCACAACACCGCGGTTCGGACCAGCCAGGGCAGCGCCGCCCACGACTGGCGCGGGCCGGCGCCGCTCGTTGTCGCTCCGGGATCCGATGTCGCTCCGGGATCCTCTGCCGCCATGTCGGCCTCCTCGATCTCGGCGAGTCGGTACCCAGCCGGTCCTGCGCCGACACCCGTATCGCTCCAACTGCACGCTGGCCGCTGCCCGCGCGGATCGTACGCCGCTCGGTGTGCCCCGGGTGGATGTTCGCCAACCGCGTCCGGGACGACGGCGTTTGCGCTGTCCGCCCAAGGGAACGCAATCAGGAGCAACCGGACCTGAGGAGGAGCACCGTGGGTGATTTCATGGACAAGGCCAAGGACTTCGCGGACAAGCACGACAAGCAGGTCGACCAGGGCATGGAGAAGGCCGGCGACATGGCCGACAAGCGCACCGGCGGCAAGTACGACGACAAGATCGACAAGGGTGTCGACCAGGCCCAGGCGCGCACCGGTGAGGGTGACCAGGTCCGTTGATTCGCCAGACGCCTCCCGGGTCGCCGCGCCGTCGGCGACCCGGGAGCGTTCTGTGTGGACGCACCGGTCAGCGCTGCTGCTCCTCGCGTAACTCGTCCGTCGAGGTGGGCCGGCCGCTCAACGCGTCGCGCAGCCGGTCCACCAGACCGATGCCCGGTGCGAGCAGCTTGTTCGCCGGCGGGTGGTGCGGTTTTCCCGGGTGCGGGCGGGTCGGGCCGATCTCCTTGACCGCCGTCACCTTGTCGGCGACCTCGATCAGCTCTTCCCGGGCGGTCGCCGCGCGCAGCCGGGGAAAGAGTTCGTTCTCCTCCTCGCGTACGTGCTCGCGGATCGTGCTCACCAGGTGGGCGAGCAACTCGTCGAAGCGCGGGTCGGACGGGTCGACGGACTCCAGCTCCTTCATGGTTCGTTCGGCGTCGGTGTGCTCCGCGATCTCGCGATCGGCGATCTCATTGCCGTCGGGCAGCGCCTTGCGGGCGATCGGATAGACGTACGCCTCCTCGGCGACCGAGTGGCGGACGAGTTCGGCGATCACGACGTCGACGAGTTGGCGGCGGTGTTCGAGGGTGCCCTGTCCGGTCTCCAACTCGACGAAGAGGGCCTCGACCTCACGATGGTCGGCGACCAGGATGTCGACGACGTCATGGTCGTCGTCGTTCTGCGGGTTGCTCATGTCACGGCCCCTTACCGGTTGCGGATCGGTGGGAGGTGTGAGGCCCAGGTACCCCCACGGGGCTGCACAAACCCATGGACGACGATGCGTTGCATGATCCGGGTGGGGCCTGTGGTGGCGGTGACGCCGGATCGGCACGACTGCCCCGCCGTGGCCGGGGTAAGCGCCGCCATGACCGACGACCGCCCACCCGTCGCCCGCGCCCGGTCGCGGTTCGACGAGGCTGCCGAGCGGAGCGGTCAGGCCGTCCAGCGGGCACGACACCGGGGCGGGCAGGCCGGCCGGATCCGCGCCCGCCAGTGGGAGGTCACCCTGGTGATCTCCATCCAGGCGGGGCTGGCCGCAGCGATCGCCGCCCTGCTCGCCCAGAAGCTGCTCGGGCAGGGATCGCACGTCTTCGCGCCCGCAGCCGCCGTCGGTACGATCGCCACCGCCATCGGCCAGCGGGCCCGACGCACGTTCGAGCTGCTGGGTGGCGTGGCCCTGGGCATCATCATCGGCGACACGCTGCGTTTCCTGCTCGGCAACGGTCCGTGGCAGACCGGTGTGGTGGTCGCCCTGGCCATCGCCGTCGCGTTGCTGGTGGCCGGGAGGGGCGGCCCGCTGGTGGGTCAGGCCGGCGGTACCGCCGTGCTGATCGCCACGCTGGCCCCGATGGAACGTGGCCTGGAGCTACCCCGGATCTTCGACGCGCTCGTCGGCGGGGCGGTCGGTCTGGTGGTGGTCGCGCTGTTGCTGCCGGTGAACCCGATGCGGGTCCTGGACCGCGCCGCAGCGCCGATCTTCGCGGTTCTCTGCGAGCAGCTCGCCGAGCTGGCGCAGGGGTTGCGGGACCGCGACGGGGACCGGACGCTGCGCGTCCTCGATCGGCTGCGGGGCACCGAGGACGACGTCAGCAGGCTGCACGACGCGTTGAGCGGGGCGGAGGAGGTGGTGACGCTCGCCCCGGTCCGCTGGCACCGCCGCGAGCAGTACCACCGGTACGCCCGCAGCGCGGATCACCTCGAACGGCTGCTGCTGGACACCCGCGCCCTGGCCCGCTGGTCGTCGACCGCCCTCCAGTACGACGAGCCGATCCCGCCGCAGCTGCCGGACGCGATGACCCGGTTGGGTCAGGCGGTGGCGGAGATGCGTACGGAGTGCCGGGTCGGCGACGACCCACGACGCACTCTCCGGTTGATCGAGGAGTGTGCCGAGTTGGCCGGGCGGGCTGCTGCGAGTGGGGTCAAATCGTTCGGCGAGTCACTGGTCACCGGGCTGCGTACCGCGGCCAGCGACCTGCTCCGGGCGTGCGGTTGTGAACCCGACGACGCCAACCGGATCGTGCGGCGGGCCGCCGGCGCCGGTGAGGCGGCAGTGCACCCGCTGGTCCGGCGACAACTGCACCGCGTCCGGCCGACGCGGGCCCTGCGAGCTCGTCGGCGCGCGCACCTGGCCGCCCGGTTGCGGATGGCGAACGGGCCGGCCTCCCCGCAGGGGAGACCGGCCCGGTGACACCGTCAGATCAGGAGGAGTAACCGCGCTCGGCGATCCAGTTGGCGACCTTCGGCAGGCTCATCCAGTACTCGCCCAGCGTCGGGTCGGCCGGGTCGGCGACCCGGATGCTGTCCCCGCCGTCGCGGTAGCCGACGAGCGTCAGGTAGTGGCCACCCTCGTACGAGTGCGGGTTGCCGTCGGTGTCGACGGTCGTGCCCTTGATGTTGGCCACCACCGGCCGGCCGGCGTCCACCGCGGCCAGTACGTCCCGGCGCAACTGCTCGACCTGGTCGGGCCGGGCCACGGAGTCACGAATCTCGGTGGTCCGGTACTTGCCACCGGTCAGTTCGTTCAGCACCCGGGTGGTGTCCAGGGCCGAGGGGGTGCCGGCCTCGGTGGTGCCGAGCAGCTTGGCCACCTCGTCCTGGGAGAGCGCCTTGCCCTGGGCGGACAACGCGATCCGGGTCGCGGCCGGGCCGCAGTAGTAGAAGTTGGGCTGGGCCTGGTAGTCGATGCCGAGGACCCGCTCGGCGGAGCGCTGCGTCTGGCTCGACGAGGTCGACGCGGAAGGCGCCGGGGCGGCCTGGGCGGCTACCGCGGGGCCGAGGGCGCAACCGCCGGCGACGAGCAGGCCGACGACGGACAGACCGCTCTTCTGGACGATCGGGTTCATGGTCGAGTCTCCGTTCGGGGGTTGACGCCTCCGACAGGCGGAGGGCGCAGCACCGGGAATGCGCTCGGCTCATCACGGGGCGACGACCAGCGGCGGTCTGGGCCACTGGCGTACCGGGGACGTAACAGCCCTGCTCCGGCCGGCATTCCGCCGGCGGCGGCTGCGGGCGTCGCGATCAGGTGCAACGGCTGCCGGCCGGGAGGGATTCCGGCGAATCGGGCTGCGCTGACCGTGACCCGTCCGGACGACCCGTCACACGGTCGGGTCAGAGGCTCCCCAGGAGCCGGGTCACGGTGATCTCGATGACGACCCGCTCCGGATTCGGACGGGGGGTCCGGTACCGCTCGGCATAGCGACGCTCAGCCTCCGCCACGGAGGCGGGATCCGACCGCAGGACCGCGCGGCCCTCGATGGTCAGCCAGCGGCGGCCCTCCACGTGGCACACGGCCACCGCCGCGCCCGCCGGGCCCGCAGCGGCCACCTGACGGGCCTTGCGGGACGCGCCGGAGGTGATCACCCGGGCCAGCCCGGCCGCCGGGTCGAGGGTGACCCCTACCGGTACGACGTGCGGGGTGCCGTCGGCGCGCAGGGTGGTCAGCGTCGCGAGGTGCCGTTCCGCGCAGAAGGCGACAACGCGCTCATCGCGCACATCCAGTCGATGATCGCCCGCCATGCCCGTCCCCTGTCCGCCGAACTGACCCCGATCATGGCACGCGACGGTGGGCGTGGTCCCGATCCGGCAGGGCGTCCGGCTGACCGGGCAGTTGTCGACCGGCCGCCCGTCGTTGGTGCACCAGCCGGGTGAGGTAGATCAGCGCGGCGGCCAGGACACCCATGTCATCCAGGTAGATCGGGTCCGGGAGCACGTCGACCGGGAAGATCGTGTAGATCAGCGCCCCGTAGAAGGCGAACTTGCCGCCCGCACCGAGCCCGGTCAACATTCGTCGCGTACGCACCACCCGCACCGCGAGCACCACGGCACCGACCAGAGTGGCGATCGCCAGGATGCCGGCGACCACCACGAGCACCCACGCCTGTCGGGACATTCCGTCACGCTAACCCACCCGACGCCGTACGGCTCAGAACGCGGGCACCGTCGCCCGACCGCGAGCGATCACCTTGTTCTCCCGGGTCTGGTCGACCGCCGGCCGGGCGACCTCGCTGAGCGGCAACACCGACGCCGACTCCGCGACCCGCCGTCCGGTCGCGGCGTGGGCCTCCTCGCGCAGACTGCGGGCCGCCGCCACTGCCAACTCGGCCGCCCGCCAGGCAACCTGCTCCTGCTCACGGGCGGCGGTGTGCCGGGCCGCCAGGTTGTCGCGGATCGCCCGTTGCAGCACCAGCTCCTGCTCGACCGGGTGCAACCGCGGGTCCCAGCCGTCCCGGTGCGCGAAGACCTCACTGAGCTGCTCCACCGACAACTCCCGCCGCCAGTACGCATCGAGGGCGGCACGGTGCAGGTAGCGCTCACGGTCCACGTACTCCGCCGGGGTCCGGGCGGTGTGCGGCAGCGGCATCGCGGCCGCGGCAGCGAGCCGTCGCACGGCCGCCTCGGCCGCCTCGTACGTCTGCCAGGCTGCCTCCACCGCCTCCTGCGCGGCCACCCACTCCGCCCGGCGGCGCTGCGCGGTGGTGGTGGCCCGCTCCGCGGCCACCGCGACCTCCTGCGCGTAGCGGCTCTGCTCCCGTTCCTCCTGCGCGTGTTCGAGTTGGCTCGGCATGGCCGCGCGACGGATCCGGGCGACCGGGTCGAGGCGAAGTCGACCGGGCCGCAGCAGGAGAGCGGCGACAGCGACAGCGACCACCCCGAGCAGGCTCAGCCAGATGACGGCGGCTCGGGACAGGTCGGGCAGGACGGCGGAGAGGACGGTTTGCATGATCAGCACCTCGCGCTCGAAGGCGGGTATCGACGGGTGTCAGGAGGAGCCCGACGGGGCCGGTAGGCCGGGAGGTGGGATCGTGCCGTCAGCGGCAACTCAGGTGCCGCGACGGATGACCCGCAACCGGGCCCCGGGGACAGCCGGGCCTGGATCAGCGGGTGGGCGGGCCGCGCCGCGCCGCGGTGCCACGGCCGGGATCGATGGCCGGCGCGTGCCCCGGGACCGCAGTGACCGGACCGGGTGCGGCGATGGTGTCGACCGCGCCGGCGGGCGGGGCGGCAGGCTGGCCCGCGCGCTCGGCGGCCGGCACGGCATCGGGGCGGACGGTGGCCACCCGACTGCTCACGGCACTCGGTCGCGCAGACGTCGGGGCGGGCGGTGAGGTCGCAGCGAGAGCGCCACCGAGGCCGACCGCGAGCACCAGTGCGGTGATCGCCAGTCGGGTCATCTCGCGCAGTGACCGCAGCACGGCCCACCGGGCTGGGCGGACACAGGCTGCGGACGACACCCGACCAACCTATCGCCCGACCCGGCGCGCCGCAGCACGGCGACCGCCGGTTCTGCCGTGACCGCCACCACCATGCGCACTGTGGACGCCGAATATCGAGACCCGGGAAAGGCGGCGCCCCCGGCCGGAGCTGGTCCGGTCGGGGGCACCCTGTGTCGTTCGTCCGGCAGCGCCGGGGGCGCCTGCTCGCCCGTGGCGGATAACGGTCAGTCGCTGGCGCCGAGCACGGGCGGCGCTGCGTTGTCGCCGTCGCGCCACACCATCTCGTCCTCCGTCAACCAGGTCAGCCGCTCATCGGAGTCGTCCTCCTGAGGCCGACCTCGTCCTCCGAGCACGCCGGAACCGCTGCCGCCCGCTCCGCGGCCGCTGCCGGTCGCGCCTGCACGACCGCCACGCTGGCCGTCGATGCTGCGCCCGATCCCGCTGGCGGAGCGACTGTCAGCCGGGGCGGCCGCACCGGTCGGACGGGCCGACGTGGTGGACGTGCTGCCCGAACTGGCGAGCGTGGCGGTGCGGAGGACCCCACCGGCCGGTGCCCCACCCTGCGCGCCGTAGAGCAGACCTGGGCCGGTGCCGGCGCCAGCGGTCACGGTGGTCGGCCCGGACAGACCAGCCAGCCCGGCGGCACCACCAGCGACCAACGCGCCGCCGACCAGCGGGTCCGCCCCGGCGAGTGAGGTGCCGCGGACATCGACATCGCTGCCGACGCCGATCGTGCCGCTGCCGACGGTCGGCGCCCCACCGGCGCCGGGGACACTCTGCTCGGCGAACGAGCCACCGCCGGTGACCGGCGGCGCGGCGACGCGGTCGGGCCTCGCGATGGTCGCGCTGCCGGTGTGCGCGGTGACGTTGGTGCTGCTGGGACCGGCGGTCGCCGTGGCGATGCTCGGAACGCTGCGAGGGGACGTCGGGTCCTTGCTGACCGTGTCGGGAGTGTCCGGTCCCGGCAGGGGCGGGTCGACCACGCGGTCGTAGGCGGAGATCTCGTAACCGTCGGCCAGTTTGGCCACCAGTTTCACCATCCGCTGGTGGGCCTTCTCCTGCTCTTCCTTGTCCTGCTGGTGACCCGCGAGGCCCATGACCACGGCGCCCGGCAGACCGAAGGTGATGGCACCCTTGGCCGCACCGGACAACGCCTTGTCGTTGTCGTCGGTCTCCTCCGGGCTCTCGGCCTGCTTGCGGGCCGTGCGCAGATGGTCGGCCATCATGGTCAGCCCCTGCTTGACGCCGGACATCCCGTCGCTCAGCGCGTCGGAGTGGGCGACGATCAGGCTGAGTCGCCGGTGGAACTCACGACCGGCCGAGCCCGTCCAGGTGTTGCCGAGCTTCTCCAGGTCGCCGCTCAGCTCCCGGCTGAGACCGTCCAGGATTCCCTTGAGCTCGGCCCACTGGGCGGCCACACCCTCGATCTGCTCCGGCTGGCCGGCCATCACGCCGTCGTAGAGCTCCTGGTGGCTGCTGCCCTCGTAGCGGTGGGTGGAGTCAGACACGCCCGTCCTCCTTCGGCTGCAACGCCTGGTCGACCCCGGTCAGCGCGGCGGTGACATCGGTGGCGTTGGCCGCGTTTCGTGCCTCGGCGGTGCGGTAGTTGCTCAGGATCGTGCTCGTCGCCTGCTGTGCCGCCAGCACCGCCCGCCGCACGCGCTCAGCCTGATCGACATAGGACTGGTGGACCTCGCTGTAGCGGCGCGCCTTGTCGGTGGCGTCGAAGAACGAACCCAACGCGGGTGGGCGGCACTGCATCTCAGTGTTGAGCTTGCGCAGCACCGACTCCACCTGGCTCAACCGCGATGCCAGATGCAGGTGGAAGTCCTCAAGGGACAGCAGGTCGACTTCCGTACGCCCGGTCATGGCAAACATCCCCGTCGTTCTGGTTGACAACCGTCAGCGACACTCAGGTTAGTCCACCACTGCGACACGGGGCGACCCGTCACGGCTGCTCAGCCGTCGGCTCCCGTCGATCCCGAGGCCGTCGGCGTCGCGCCGACCGCCCCACCGGTCGGCGACGCAGTGCTCTTTGTCGGAGGAGACGGCGCCGGTCCCGTCGGGGATGCGGCCGCCGCCGACCCGTCGGGCGAGAAGACCGAGAGCGCGTCCTCACGCTTCAGGGTGGGCCCGGTCGGGATCAGTGCGAGCAGCGAACCGGGCACCGCGAGCGGAGTGACTCCGCCGTAACCGAGCACCCCCAGCGTCGCCGCCGAGCCGAGCGGGTAGCGGATGCCCTGCGGGCTGATCAGGTAGATCGTCGAACCGGCGGCACCGGAACCGCTGGTCCCGGCACCCGGCGAGGCCTGCGCGATGACGCCCTTGCCGCCGGGCAGCAGGACCGCCTCGGCGGTGCGTACGGCGTCCCGCCTGGTCTGTGGCACCGGCACCGCGCCCGGATCGGTCGCGGTCAGCTCGTTCGGCACCCGGTCGAAGACCTCCAGGGTCGTGGTGGGAGGGCCGCCGGAACTGCTCGCCCGGTACGTCGCGCAGAGGGCGGTCCGACCCGACGTGGCCGGGTGGAAGGCGGGCATCGTCTCCGGCAGCCCCTCCTCCTCGACCCGCTGCTCGACATACAGCTCGCCCGCCTGATTGGGGGTGATGTCGGTGATCTGACCGCCGCCGCCGACCATCAGCAGGGCGGTGATCTCACTGATCGACGCGAGGCCCTCCCGGGTGAGCACGTAGTGCCGCCCGGCCGCGCTGAACACCTGACCGATCTTGGCCGGTCGGCCGGCCACCGTCCGGGTGCTGGACTCGCCCTCGCCGGCCAGCGACGGCTTGCGCAGCGGTGGCCCGGCCGGTACGGCGTTGAGCAGTTGCTGCCCGACCCGCAACTGCGCGGCGCCGGGCAACTTCAACGCCGTGATCGTCCGGTCACCGCCGAGCACCTGGAGTCGGATGTTGTTGGTGACCAGGTACTTCTGATCGTCCACCACGACCAGCACCGCCCGGTCGCCCAGCGGCACACCGCCGGGCAGCGCCCGGTCGATCACCACCCGCGTGCGGGAGCGCTGCGGGTCGACCGGATCGGGCACGTCGCAGACCGACCAGGGCAGACCGGTCAGCGACTTGCGGTCCGGCAGAGCGTCCGGCGCCCCGACGATGCCAAGGGTCAACCCCCGTGAACGATCCCGCAGTGCCGCCTGGGACATCGTCCGCACCTCGGCGTCGGGCTTGTCGAGGATCAGGCGGGCCGACGCGTAGTTCAGCGTCGGATGCAGCTGCCCGCTCATGAAGACGTACGTCGCGCCGGTCTCCCGTTCGATGACCAGGGTCTGGTCGTTCAGCGGCGCGGTGTTCCCGGTCAGCTGGCCGTAGGCGCCGACGCCACCGAGCACGACGGCCGCGGTGATGACACTGCCGAAGACGGCCATGCCGAGCCGCCGCATCGGCAGGTTGGTGGTCTCCGGATCGCCCGACAGCAACGCGGAGACGATCCGGCGGGTGACGAAGCGGTACGCCTGCACCTGATCGCGGCGGGTCCGCATGACTTACCTCCGGCGGGGTGGATCCGCGACGATCAGGTCGGGGTGCCGTCGCGGGCTTCCCTACGATAAGGGGCCGACCGGGGTTCCTTGGGACCACCGTTCGTGGCCGGCACCGGACCGACCCGGCGCAGAGTCGTACGTGCAGGAGGGACAGTCAGCGATGACGCAGGTTCAGGCACGACCCGCCCGAGCGGCCACGGACCCGTCCACCGTTGCGGCGCGGTCGACGCCGCCGACCGACCGGCCCGGCCGTGGACGGGTCGGCCCGGTGCTGGTCGGGCAGCTCGTGTTGTTGGAGTTGTGCGTGGTCGGCGTCTGGGCCGCGTCGGCCGGGCCCGGTTGGGTGCTTCCCGTGGCGGGCGGCGCGGCGGTGCTGGTCGTCCTGGCGGCCTTCGCCCGCAGGGGTGGCCGCTGGTGGTTCGAGGATCTGCTCCTGCGCCGGCGGATGCGACGTCGCGGTGAGCGCGCGTCGGCGGCGCTGGCCGGCGGCACGGCCACCGACCCGCGGTTGGTCGCGCTCGCCCCCGAGTTGAGTTTCATCGAGTTGACCGACCGGGGCACCCGGCTCGGCATCGGGCAGGACGCTCAGGGGTGGTTCGCCGCTGTCGCGTTGCAGTCCGCCAGCGGTACGACGGTCGGCTCGGCGCACGCCTCCACAGTGGATCAGGCTTTGGGCGTGCTCACGGACTTCAGCGCCCCGGTCTCCCGGGCCCAGGTCGTCGCACACACCCTGGTCTGGTACCCGGCGCCCGGTGCGCCGCCAGCGGCTCACCGGACCGTCTGGGTGGCGCTGCGGCTCACCGTCAGCGACGCGCGGGTCGAGGCGGTGAGCAGGGGTGGCGGTCTGCCCGGCGTACACCGGACCGTGGCCGCCGGGATCGGTCGGCTCGGCAAGGCGTTGACCAGCGCGGGTCTGGCGCATCGGCCGCTGGGTCGCGAGGAGCTGCGCGCGGCCGTCGTCTCGGCCGCCGGTCTGGATCTGGGCCCGGAGGCGCCGACGGAGACCTGGCGAGGGCTGCGCGGCGGCGGTTGGACCCACCGGTGCATGACCCTGCGGGGTCGTTCGGACGCGCCACTCGGTCCGCTCGTCGACGCGATCACCGCGACCTCGGCACCGTCGCACACGGTTGCCGCGACCGTGTCGGTGGACGGCCGGGTGGCGGCGCCGCTGCTGCGGGTCGCCGCAATGGACAACCACGTCGAGGCGCTGGTCAAGGTGGTACGTGACGTCGCCCATCGGACGGGCATGTCCGCCCGACCCCTGGACGGTCAGCATGGTCCGGGCGTCTACGCCACCGCGCCGGTCGCATCCGCGCTGGGCGTCTCCACCCGCCCGCAAGCGTAGGGACCGGCGCGGGCGGTCAGGGCCGGAGGTTGACGATCCAGCCGTAGAGGCCGCACACCCAGAAGGCGAGCGGGACCAGCGCGATGATCAGCAGGATCTCGGCGATGTCGAGGAGGCGGCCCCAGACCGGCGAGATGCGCTTGCCGGCGACGCTCAGACCGTAGATCAGGCTGACCACGGCGGCCAGCACCAGCCCGCCGAGGATCAGACCGAGCCGGACCGACAGCGATCCGTCGGCGAAGGTGGCCGCAGCGGCCAGACCCAGCCCGACGGTGCCCGCCAGCAGCACCGGGGTGCGCTGCGCGCGGCCCAGGAGCGGTCGGGCCCGCAGCAGCGACAGCAGGGCCAGCACCAGGCACAGCAGCACCGCCGGCAGGCGCCCGTCTAGGGCGAGCACGAACTGAGCGCCCAGCACCAGCAGCGACACCGTCCACAGCAGACCGGTCATGAACTGGTCGGCGCGTTCGCTGCGCTGGAGCACCTGCCGGCCGTCCACCGACTCGGTGTCGGTCTTCAGGTCCTCCGGGCCGGTCGGGATCGACGGCACCGGCAGTCTCGCCAGCCGGTAGGCCATCATCGGCAGCGCCGGCACGACGCCGAACGCCACAGCGGCCACCACCGCCGCGGCCGCCGGCGCGTCCAGGCCGAAGACCAGGCAGAGCAGTGCGCCCAGGCCGGTCGCGGCCCCCACCCCGATCGCGGCGAAGAAGAGGGGGTACCGGTCACCGACCGCCATCACGGCCACCGCCCCGGCGACCACCGCGGCGGTCGACGCCAGCAGCACGTGCGGGCTGGCCAGCTCGGTCAGCGGCCGATCACCGGCGAGCAGCAGCAGACCGCCGGCGGCGGCGTGCACCAGGCCGACGATGGCCAGTACCGCGCCGGTCTGACTGTCGCCGACGGCCCTGGACAGCACCGCCGCACCCACCAGCAACGCCACCGCGACCAGCAGGGCGGCCACCGCGCCGGGCAGGTGCGGCGGGCCGGCGAAGAGCGCGGCCAACGCACCGGCGCCGAGCGCCGCCGCCGCGAAGACCACCGCGAAGGATCGGGTCGCACCGACCTGCCAGGCACCGGGGCGCTGGTTGGTCGCGGTGGCGACCGCATCCACCACGTCGTCGAAGACGATCTCCGGAGCGGCCGCGGACCGCGGATTGAAGTAGAGCACCTCACCGTCACGGACGCTGAGCTGCGCAGCCGTACGCCCACCGTCCAGCGGCGCACCACCCAGTCTGGACAGCGCCCAGCCACCGTGCCGCGCGCCCTCGTCGGCCATGTCCTCACCCGCGTAGCGCAGCAGGGTGGGAAGCAGGTCCGCCATCGGGACGTCTGACGGCAGCGCCAGGTCCATCCGGGTACGCGGAGCCACGATGGTGATCCGGCTCAGACCACCGGTCGCCGTGTTCGTCGCCACAGTGGCCTCCAGGTGTGCGTCTGTGATCGGCTGGCCGCGATGCTGCGTCCGGGTCCACCGCGCCCACGGCAGATTACCTACGATGGCGGGCACGTACGATGCCCACCCGCGGGCTCCGGTCCGCGGCGGCACGTCATCAGGGCCGCTTCTGGGGAGGAGACAGCCGTGAGCACTGTCGTGTTCCGCAGGCTCCCGCGTCAGCCGGGGCCCGCCCTACCGCGCGGCGAGGTGCTGCTGGAGTCGCCTCCCGAGCTGCCGGAGCCGACGCCCCGCGGCATGGGGCAGCTGCTCATGATCCTGCCGATGTTCTGCGGGGTCGGTGCGATGGCCTTCCTCTACGCCGGCAAGGGCGGCGGCATGATGACGTACGTCGCCGGTGGTCTCTTCGGCGTCTCGATGCTCGGCATGGCGATCGGTTCACTCGCCAACAGCGGTGGCAAGGACAAGGCCGAGTTGAACGCCGACCGCCGCGACTACATGCGTTACCTGGCCCAGATGCGCAAGCGCACCCGGCGGGCCGCTGAGCAGCAGCGGGCCGCGATGGCCTGGCGGCACCCGGAGCCCGACGCGCTCTGGTCGATCGCGGCGTCCCGCCGCCTCTGGGAGCGGCGGATCACCGAGGACGACTTCGGCGAGACCCGCATCGCCCTCGGCCCGCAGCGGCTGGCCGTGGAGATCGTCCCGCCGGAGACGAAGCCGGTGGAGGACCTGGAGCCGATGAGCGCCATCGCGCTCCGCCGGTTCGTGCGCGCGCACTCCACAGTGCCCGAGCTGCCGACCGCCCTGTCGGTGCGCGCGTTCAGCCGGGTGGCGCTGCGTGGCGACCGCGAGCCCGTGCTCAACCTGACCCGGGCGGCGCTCGGGCAGCTGGCCACCTTCCACGCACCGGACGACCTGGTGGTCGCGGTGGTCGCCGCTCCGGACCGACAGTCGTCCTGGGGCTGGGTCAAGTGGCTGCCACACGCCCACCACAGCGCCCGTACGGACGCCGCCGGCGCGCGCCGGTTGGTCTTCGCCAGCCTGGCCGAGGCCGAGGCCGCGCTCGCCGGTGAGCTGGCGGGGCGACCCCGGTTCGCCCCCGAGGCCAAGCCGCTGACCACCGCCGCGCACCTGGTCGTGGTCATCGACGGTGGGGAGGTCTCACCGACCTGCCAACTGGTGGGGCCAGGGTTGCTCGGCACCACCGTGATCGACCTTTCCGGGACGGTGCCGCGCGACGCGGGCCGCTGGCTGCTCTGCCTCGACGTGGCTGACGGAAGCTCGCTCGACCTGGTCCGGGGCAGCTCGTCGTCGCCGCTGGGTCGACCTGACCAGCTCAGCGCCGAGGCCGCCGAGGGGCTGGCCCGGCAGATCGCCCCGTACCGGCTCTCCCAGCAGCAGACCAGCAGCGACGAGCCGCTGGCCCGCAGCATGGAGCTGCCGGACCTGCTCGGTGTGGGTGACGCCGCGACGGTCGACGTCCAGAACACCTGGCGACCGCGGGGCCACCGGGACCGGCTGCGCATCCCGCTCGGTGTCGGCCCGGACGGCAACGTGGTCGAGCTGGACTTCAAGGAGTCGGCGCACGAGGGCATGGGCCCGCACGGTCTGGTGATCGGTGCGACCGGGTCGGGCAAGAGCGAGCTGCTCCGGACGGTGGTGGCCGCGTTGGCGGTGACCCACTCGTCGGAGGAGCTGAACTTCGTCCTGGTGGACTTCAAGGGCGGCGCGACGTTCGCCTCGTTGGAGGCGCTGCCGCACACCAGCGCGGTCATCACCAACCTGGCCGACGAGCTGCCGCTGGTCGACCGGATGCGCGACGCGCTCGCCGGGGAGATGGTGCGCCGGCAGGAGCTGCTGCGGGCGGCCGGCAACTACGTCTCCCGCTTCGAGTACGAGAAGGCCCGTGCGGCCGGCGAGCCGCTCGCCCCGATGCCCAGCCTGTTGATCATCTGTGACGAGTTCAGCGAGCTGCTCGCCGCCAAGCCCGACTTCATCGACCTGTTCGTGATGATCGGCCGACTGGGCCGGTCGCTCGGCGTGCATCTGCTGCTGGCCAGCCAGCGACTCGAAGAGGGCAAGCTCCGCGGTCTGGACACGCACCTGTCGTACCGGATCGGTCTGCGTACCTTCTCCGCTGTGGAGAGCCGGATCGTGCTCGGTGTCCCGGACGCGTACGAGCTGCCGAACGCGCCCGGTCACGGTTACCTGAAGACCGACACCAGCACGATGCTGCGGTTCCGGGCCGCATACGTGTCGGGGGCGTACCGGGCACCGGGGCAGCAGGCCTCCGCATCGCAGGCGTTGGTGCAGCGACGGATCGTGCCGTACGGCCTCGACTTCGTTCCGGCCCAGGTCCCGCAGGTGCCGGTGGCCACCACGCCCGAGCCGGAGCAACCGGCCGACGGCAAGGCCGTGGCGATGCTCGACGTGCTGATCGACCAGCTCAAGGGCCGAGGGCGTCCCGCCCACCAGGTGTGGCTGCCGCCGCTGGCCGATCCGCCGGGCCTCGGCGAGCTGCTCGGCGCGCTGGCTGTCGACCCGACCTACGGGCTGTGCACGGCGTCCTGGCCCGGCCGGGGGCGGCTGACCGTACCGGTCGGGGTGGTGGACCGCCCGTACGAGCAGCGCCGTGACCCGATGATGGTCGAGCTGGCCGGCGCCGGCGGCAACGTGGTCATCGTCGGCCGCTCGCTGAGTGGCAAGAGCACCATGCTGCGTACGCTGCTCGCCTCGTTGGCACTCACCCACACGCCGCGTGAGGTGCAGTTCTTCTGCCTGGACTTCGGTGGGGGCGCGCTGCGCAGTCTCGACCGGTTGCCGCACATGGCGGGGGTGGCCGGTCGTCGGGACGTCGAGGCGGTCCGCCGGACGGTGGCCGAGGTGGTCGCCGTCCTGGACGACCGGGAGACGCGTTTCGCCCAGCACGGCATCGACTCGGTGGCCAGCTACCGTCGTCGCCGGGCCGCCGGTGAGTTCGCGGACGACCCGTTCGGCGACGTGTTCCTGGTGGTGGACGGCTGGAACACGCTGCGCCAGGAGTACGAGGAGCTGGAGCAGACGATCACCACGCTGGCCAACCGGGGGCTCGGTTTCGGCGTGCACGTGGTGCTCACGGCGGTGCGTTGGGCTGAGATCCGGATCAACATGCGGGATCTGCTCGGCACCAAGTTGGAGCTGCGCCTCGGTGACGCGTCGGAGTCCGAGATCGATCGTCGGGCGGCGACGAACGTGCCGGAGAAGTCGCCCGGTCGCGGTCTGACGCGCGACAAGCTGCACTTCCTCACTGCCATCTCGCGCATCGACGGTCGTCGGGACATCGACGACCTGAGTGAGGCGTCGCTGTCCCTGGCGGGGCACGTGGCGGCCAACTGGCCGGGGCGTCCGGCGCCGAAGGTGCGGCTGCTGCCGCGCAGGCTTCCGGTGGCCGAGCTGGCCCGGCTCATCGACCGGTCGGCACCCGGCCTGCCGATCGGTGTCAACGAGTCGGCACTCGCGCCGGTCTACCTGGACCTGGTCAACGAGCCGCACCTGACGGTCTTCGGCGACGCGGAGTGCGGCAAGACCAACCTGCTGCGGTTGATCGCCCGGGGCATCACCGAGCGGTACACGCCGGCGCAGGCCCGCCTGGTGATCGCCGACTACCGGCGTGGTCTGCTGGGTGCGGTCGAGGGTGATCATCTGCTGGACTACGCCCCGTCGAACCAGGCGTTCGCGCAGGGCCTCGGCTCGATCCGCAGCGCGTTGTCCAACCGGCTGCCCGGCCCGGACGTGACCACCGCCCAGCTGCGCGACCGCAGTTGGTGGAAGGGCCCCGACCTGTACATCCTGGTGGACGACTACGACCTGGTCGCCTCCGGTGGCAGCAATCCGCTCAGTGCCCTGCAGGAGCTGCTGCCGCAGGCACGCGACATCGGTCTGCACCTGGTCATCACACGTCGGGTCGGCGGGGTGTCCCGGGCGCTCTACGAGCCGGTGCTGCAACGGTTGCGCGAACTGGACTCACCGGGCCTGCTGATGTCCGGCAACCGGGAGGAGGGCGCGGTCTTCGGAACGTTGCGGCCGAGCCCGCAGCCGCCTGGTCGCGGCACCCTCGTCCGACGGCGTGATGGTCAGCAACTGATCCAGACCGCCTGGGCGGAGCCGTCCTGACCGGTGTCCGCCGTCCGGTGCGAGGTGATCGGCCGCTCAGGTCCGATTCACCACCATCCATCGGACGTCGCCGGTCAGGGCTGCGAGGGCTGGACCGCTTCCGCTACGGTCTTCACTGGAGTGTCCGTCGGTGGGGTGTTGCTGCCTTGCCGCGGGGGAGGGGTGCGGCGAATCCGCCACCACAACATGACGGAAGGGTGTGAGGCATGGCGTTCGAGGTCGAAGCAGCGACTCTGCATACCGCCGCGAGTGACGTGCGGTCCACGCGCAGCGAGGTTGACGGCGAGCTGAAGAAGCTCTGGAACGTGGTCGACGACCTGGCGATGGCATGGAAGGGCCAGGCGTCCACGGGCTTCCAGTCGCTGATGACGCGCTGGAGCGAAGACACGAGCAAGCTGCTGACGGCGATGGACAACATCGCCGATCTGCTCGACAAGTCGGGTACGACGCACCAGGTCAACGACGAAGAGCAGCAGCAGATGCTGGACAAGTTCCACTCTGCTCTCAACCCGTGATCCGCAGCCAGCAGAGGAGGAAATCGTGACGATCAAAGTTGACTATGCGGTCCTCGAGAGCAGCAACCAGCAGATGCAGGCCATCTCGAAGACCCTCGAGGAGAAGCTCGACACGCTGCGGTCGATGCTGACCAAGCTCCACTGGGACGGCGAGGACCGGGTTGCCTACGAGCAGCACCAGGCCAAGTGGGACGCGGCGGTCCAGGACATCAACCGCATCCTGAACGAGATCGGCGGCGCCGTCGGCATCGCCCGGGAAAACTACCTCACCACCGAGATGAGCAACTCGAAGGTGTGGGGCTGAGGCATTCGGCGGGGTGGCTCCGGTCCGGTTGATCTGGGCCGGAGCCGCACTGTGTCTGGCCTCGGTGCGGCGGCGCCGGTCAGCCGGCAGCCGCTGAGTCGGTGCGCCGGCCCGGGCGCCAGCCCCGTCGGCGACCACGGGTGACGATCGGTCGCGCGATCAGCAGCAGCACGGTGAGCAGGCCGCCGACCGCCGCCGCCCAGATCGCGGCGGGGCGTTGCCAGCCCAGCGGGTCGTCCTGCGCCGGGGGCATCGGGAGGGCGCCGGCGGGCGGGTTCGTCCGGGTGCCCAGCAGGCTCGACACCGCACGGTATGGATTCACCATGCCGTAGCCGATGTCGGCGTTGTGGCCTTCCGGTGGGTTGTCGGCCGTGCGTTCCAGCCGTTCGGCGATCTGTTGTGGACTGAGGTCCGGGTATGCGGCCCGGACCAGCGCGGCCGCCCCCGAGACGTACGCGGCGGCGTAGCTGGTGCCGCCGTTCGGCTCGCCGCGGTAGCCGGCTCCCTGCGGCGCCGGCCCGATGATGTTCAACCCCGGTGCGGCGATGTCGACGTAGTCGCCGCTGATCGAGCTGCCCACGTGACCGCCCTGCTCGTCGACCCCACCGACGGCGATCACCCCGGGGTACGCGGCCGGGTAACCCGGTCTGTCCTGCTGGCCCTCCTGCCGGTTGCCGGCGGCGGCGACCAGCACCACCCGCTTGGCCAGGGCACGCTCGACGGCGGCTGTCAGCTCGGGGCCGGGAACGGTGGTCAGGGACAGGTTGATGACGTCGGCGCCCTGCTCGACCGCCCAGTCGATGGCCGCGGCGATCTGCCCGGGGAGGTCGGGGTCGTTGGTGTCCTTGAGGTCCGGCAGGACCCGGACGGGGAGGATGCGGGCAGCCGGGGCGATGCCGCTGAACGGGACGCCCGTGCCCTCCCGGCCGGCGATGATGCCGGCGATCATCGTGCCGTGCCCGACCAGGTCGCACTGGCCCTGGTTGGCCGGCAGATCGTTGAAGTCGCGGCCTTCGAGCACCTGACCATTGAGCAGCGGATGGGTCGCGGAGACCCCGGAGTCGATCACCGCGACCGTGACGCCGGCGCCCCGGGACAGTGGCCACGCCGAGGACGGCTCAAGTCGGCGCAACGCCCATGGCGTCTCCGTCAGGCTCTCCTCGCTGGCTGGGCCGCAGGAGGGCGCTGCCGCGGCTGCCGGGGTGGGTGCCACCAGGCCGGCGCCGAGCAGAGCCGCCAGCGCTCCACTGAGGACCGCTGTGACGGGACGACGGGACAGGGTGGTCGCGCTCAACGGCGGGCATTCGCGCACCCGCAGAGATTACCGCTGTGTCCGGTCGGGCAGCGGCCCGGCGACCGACGGTCAGGTCTGGGGGCCGACCTCCGCGGTGGACGGATCGGCGAACAGCGCGAGCAGGGCACCGACCTGGCGGTCGGCCTCGGCGGGATGACGGAACCGACCGGACGGGTTGAGGGTGTACTCGTTGCGCCGCCCGACGCGGGTGCGGTGCAGGTATCCGCCCGCCTCCAGGTCGGCGACGATCGCCTGCGCGGCACGTTCGGTCACGCCGACCTCGGCGGCGACATCCCGCAGCCGGGCGGTGGGGTCGCGGGCGATGGCCAGCAGAACGTGCCCGTGGTTGGTGAGGAACGTCCAGTTCCGCCCACCACCGGTGTCGCCCGCCGCCGTCTTCGTCATCGTGTGACCGCCTCTCCGGATGCCGACCCTGCCCTCGAGGAGTCTCGTCGGCCCTGCCCGAGGTGCGTTACCCAGGGGCGAACTGAGGTCAACGTATGAAATCCATATCACGTATACCTTGACGCATCTTACGGTGCGTGTGACCGTAAAAGCCGAGCCAGCGCCCGCCGCCGGCCCGGCTCAAGAGCCGGTTGACCAGGTCAGATGCGTCGAGACGAGGTGCGGGGATGAGTCATTCCGGAACGCCCGGCGGACAGCCGGGCCCGCAGCGGACCACCGACCGCGCCCCGGCGCTGAGCGAGCCGGCCCGCGCGTACGCCGAGTTGGTCGCCGGCAACCGGCGCTTCGTCGGCGGCGCCCCCCGCCACCCCAACCAGGACGCCGGGCATCGGGCCGCAGTGGCCGACGGGCAGCACCCGTTCGCGGTGATCGTCGGCTGCTCCGACTCCCGCCTGGCCGCTGAGATCATCTTCGACCGCGGGCTGGGCGACCTGTTCGTGGTCCGCACGGCCGGCCACACCGCCGGCCCCGAGGTGCTCGGCAGCGTGGAGTACGCGGTGACAGTGCTGGGCACCCCGCTGGTGGTGGTGCTCGGGCACGACTCGTGCGGTGCGGTGCAGGCGGCCCGGGAGGTCGCCACGACCGGCACCCAACCTCAGGGGCACCTGCGGGCGGTGGTCGACGCGGTGCTGCCCAGCCTGCGCCGGGCCGAGACCGAGGGTGTGCAGGACATCGACGGCATCGTCGACATCCACATCGCACAGACCGTCGAGACGCTGCTCGGGCAGTCGCCGGTGCTGGCCGACGAGGTGGCGCAGGGGCGGTGCGCGGTGGTCGGTGTGTCGTACCGGCTCGCCGCCGGAGCGGTCCGCCCGGTGGCCGCCGTGCCGGCCGGCTTCGCGACGCTCGGCGAGGAGGCCGGGCCCCTCGACCCGGCCGCGCCCGCCGCCGCCTGACGCGACGAGGGCCGCTCCGCGCGACGCGGAACGGCCCTCGGCGAGGGTTCAGCGGGTCAGAGCAGCGACATGTGGACGTGGTCGGTGTGGTTCGACGGCCCGCTGTACGAACTCCAGCCAGTCGCCGGGAACCAGATCTGCCGGTTCCAGATCACGTAGTAGATGCCCAGCCGGTCGGCGTTACGGATGAGGAAGGCGGCGACGTTGTTGCCGTACCTCCGGGTGTCATCGTTGTGCCACGGGGCGAAGCCGCTCTTCTGCAGCGACCAGTCGCAGGCACGGCCCTTCGGGTGCTCCCACGGCCCACCGGATCGGTAGCAGCCGACGAACCGGTTGTAGCCGGCCGCCTTGACCTCCTTGTACGCGTGCAGCGTGCGGGGCGTGACGCAACCGGACGTGGTCGGGTCATTCTCGCTGCACGACTGCGGCTTCCAGTCACCGTCGGCGGTGCGACCCGGCCCGATCTTGGCCACCTTCGAGGTGGCGTCCACCAGGCCGCCGGTGAAGCCCTTGCCGCCAACGAGGGAGAGCGCCTTGTCCGCCTCGCTCTTCCGCCTCGCCATCAGGGCGGTCTGCTTCTGCTGCTCGCGGACCTCCGCGTCGAGGGCCAGCTTGGCCTGCTCGGCGCGGGCCTTCACCGTGTTGACCTCGGCGAGCTTCTTCTCATTGACCATGTTCATCTCGTCGAGCACCGCGGCGCGCTGGACGAAGGCGTCGGGAGCCTTGCTCTCCAGCAGCATCGCGAGCGCGCCGATCCGGCCGGTCCGGTACGACTGGGCGGCGATCAGCCCGACCTGTGGGGTCAACGCGTCCAGGTCGGCCTTGGCCCGGTCGACCTCCAGGGCCAGCTCCAACTGCCGCTTCTTGGATTTGTCCAGTTGGGACTTGGCGGCGGAGTAGTCGCGGTTGGCCTGCTCGATGACGTCGGTGAGCAGCTGCGGCTCGCCGTCCTCCTCGTGCCCGGACGGTGTGGGGGTCGTCGGGGCGGCGTGGGCCGGGAGGGGCCCGGCGAGCACGGTCAATGCGGCGATCACGGCCACCACGGGTGTCAACCAGCGGCGTAGGGGTGCCGTCACAATGTTCCCTTCCGTCGACCGCCGACCGGGTTAGCTGACGGGTTCGGGGCGGAAGTGGCCCCTACCGCTGACGCGGATTCACCCCACGTACCTGGGTCCCCGATTCGCCGGTTGGCGATTGGGCGGTGGCACCGCAGGCGCCGCTTCGCGCCTTCATCGGTAACCGGCAGCGAGGTTACCCGAGAGTCGGCCGTGTGAGCTACGCCTGGATGCCGACCAAAAGCGTCATTTCGCCATAGCGTTGAGTGACCAGTGACGTGGTTCTCAGGGTGGACGCCCGATCTGGTCACGCTGAGGAGTGTCACCATGCCGTATCCGTGCTCCTGTTCGGCTCCGGCCACCCGTCGGTGGCGGTGGATGGGGGTGGGGTCCGCGTCGGTTCCGGCTCGTCGGAGCGACCCGCTCGCGGAGAGATGAGTGCGGCCAGTGCCTCCGCCCGGTCCGGCTGAGGTCGCGGGGCGGAAGCGTCGGTGGACGGTGTGGCGTCCGTGCGCCCGGCCGCGGTCACCACTGCGGCCAGCCCGGTGGTCAGTGGCACGGCGGCGATCAGGCCGAGGGTCGCGACCGCGCTGCGGACGATCTCCTGCGCGAGGAACTCGCTGGTGAGGATCTGCCCGATCGGCCGCGCGTCGGCGGTGAGCAGGAGCAGCAGGGGCAGCGACGCGCCCGCGTACGCCAGCACGATGGTGTTGACAGTGGAGGCGATGTGCGCGCGGCCGACCCGGGTCGCGGCCCGGTAGAGCTGCAACCGGGTCAGGCCGGGGTTGGCGTGCGCCAACTCGGTGACGGTGGCCGCCTGGGTGACCGTCACGTCGTCGAGCACCCCGAGCGAGCCGATGATGATCCCGGCGAGCAGCAGACCGTGCAGGTCCACGTCGCCCTGGAACATCGACAGCGTGGTGGCGTCCTCGCTGCCGAAGCCGGTGAGGTGGGTTGCCGCCGTCGCGATGGTGGCGAGCACGCCGGTCAGCACCAGGCTGCCCAGGGTGCCGAGGACCGCGACCGAGGTCTGTGCGGTGACCCCGTGCGTCAGGTACAGCACCACGAACATGATCAGGGCGGCACCCACCACCGCCACCAGCAGGGGTGACTTGCCGGCGCCGATGCCCGGCAGCACGAAGGTGAGCAGGATGGCGAAGCTGGCCGCCAACCCGGCGAGCGCGGCCAGGCCCCGCCACCTACCGAACGCGACGATCGCCGCGGCGAAGACCACCGCCAACCACAGCATCGGGGTGCCACGCTGGTGCTCGGAGATGTTCCAGTTGCTGGTGCTGGGATCGGTGGGATCGGTCAGCTCGACCAGGATGACCTCGTCGCCGACCGCGACCCGGGGTGCGCCCGGCCCGTCGGGCACCGGTGTCTGCACCTGCTGGCCGGCGGACGGCCCATCGTCCACCCGGACGTCGACAGTGCCGCACTGCCCGCCGCCGACGCGTGGTGTGCCCTCCGGGCTCGACGGTGTCGGCGGGCATGGTTCGGTCACCACCCGGGTCACCGTGCCGGGGAAGCGCGGCACATCCGCCCCGCCGTCGGTCTCCGGTGCCCCACCGCGCGGCCAGAGCAGCAGTGCTGCGAGCACGGTGGCGACGAAGAGGGGCACCACCGTCATGATGAGGATCCGCCGGACCCGGGGCGGGGCGGACGGAGCGGGGCGGGTGTGGTCGGAACCCAAGGCGAGACTCCCAACGATCCGGTGCGGGGTACGTGTCAGTGGGCCGGTCGGTTCATCCGCACTGCGGAATCGCGGCGGGAGACGCGGCGGATCGCTGACCGACGACCATCCGATCACGGATGGTCAGTGCCCGGCCCGGGCGGCCAGGAGCGACGCCACCGGGTGGCGGCGCCGTTGCCCGTTCGTGCAGCGGCATGCGGGGGGTCATCGTGGGGAATGCTAACCAGCCCGGCTTGGGGACGCAGGTCGTGACGGAGTGTCGCCGCCGAACCGCTCGCGTGCCGGTCCCCGGCCAGGCATGTTGGAGACATGCCCGCTCAATCACCGCCCGATCCCGGCCATGAGCGGCACGCCACCCCGGCCACGCCCCCGCAGCAAGCGGGGCACGACAACCACGCCGGGCACGACAACCACGCCGGGCACGACAAGCACGCCGGGCACGACAAGCACGACAAGCACGCCGGGCACGATCCGGCGATGTTCCGTCGTCGCTTCTGGGTCTGCCTGGCGCTCACCATCCCGGTGGTCCTGGCCAGCCACCTGGTCTGGGACCAGCTGGGTCTGAGCTGGGACGTTCCCGGCCGCTCCTGGGTGGGTCCGGTGCTCGGCTCGGCGGTGTTCTGGTGGGGCGGCTGGCCGTTCCTGGTCGGTGCGGTCCGGGAGGTGCGGGACCGGGCGCCCGGGATGATGCTGCTGGTCGCGATGGCGATCACCGTGGCGTACACCGCGTCCCTGGCGACCAGCGTGGGCGTCTTCGACCTGGACTTCTGGTGGGAGTTGGCCGCGCTGGTCACCATCATGCTGCTCGGGCACTGGCAGGAGATGAAGGCCATCGGGCAGGCCCGGGGAGCGCTCGTGGCGCTGGCCGCGCTGCTACCGGACGAGGCCGAGCGGGTGGCGGCGGATGGCCGGGTCGAGGCGGTGCCGGTGACCGGTCTGCGGGTCGGTGACGTGGTGCTGGTCCGCCCGGGCGGGCGGGTGCCGGCCGACGGGCGGATCATCGATGGCGGCGCCGAGCTGGATGAATCGATGATCACCGGGGAGTCGCGGCCGGTCGCCCGGTCGACGGGTGATCGGGTGGTGGCCGGCACCGTCGCCACCGACTCGGCGATCCGGGTCGGTGTGGAGGCGCTGGGTGAGCAGACCGCACTCGCCGGCATCCAGCGCATGGTCGCGCAGGCCCAGGCTTCCGGTGGGCGGACCCAACTGCTGGCCGACCGTTTCGCCGCGGCGCTGTTCTACGTGGCCACCGGCACCGCCGTGCTGACCGTGCTGGTCTGGACCGCGCTCGGTCAGCCCGACGAGGCGGTGGTGCGTGCGGTCACCGTCCTGGTGATCGCCTGCCCGCACGCGCTGGGTCTGGCCATCCCCCTGGTCGTCGCGCTCTCCACCGCGTTGGCCGCGCGGTCCGGAATCCTGGTCAAGGACCGGTTGGCGTTGGAGCGGATGCGGACGGTCGGCGCGGTTCTCTTCGACAAGACCGGCACGCTGACCCGGGGCGAGCACGCGGTCACCGACGTGGTGACGGTGCCGGGCATCGGGCGGGACGAGGTGCTGCGGATCGCGGCGGGTGTCGAGTCGGACAGTGAACATCCGTTGGCCCGGGCGATCGTGGCAGCGGCCGGACACGCAGGCCCGGCCCCGGCCGCCGGGTTCCGCTCGCTGCCGGGCCGCGGTGTGCAGGCGACGATCGACGGTACGGAGTACGCGGTGGGCGGGCCGGCGCTGCTGCGGGAACTGGGCCTGTCGCTCCCGACGGAGCTGGTGACGGCGAACGAGCGGTGGTCGGCGCGGGGTGCGGCGGTGCTGCATCTGGTGCGGCTGCCGGACGCCGTGCTCGGCGCGTTCGCGTTGACCGACGAGGTGCGTCCGGAGGCCCGGCGGGCCGTCGACGAGCTGCGTGCCGAGGGCGTCCGAACCATCGCCATGATCACGGGTGACGCCCGACCGGTCGCCGAGGCGGTCGCGGCCGAGGTCGGTTTCCGGCCCGGTGTCGACGAGGTCTTCGCCGAGGTGCTGCCGGGGGAGAAGGACGACCGGGTGGCGGAGCTCCAGCGGCGAGGGTTGATCGTGGCGATGGTCGGTGACGGGGTGAACGACGCTCCGGCGTTGGCCCGAGCGGACGTCGGTATCGCGATCGGCGCGGGCACCGATGTGGCGATCGAGTCCGCCGGGGTGGTGCTGGCGTCCTCGGACCCGCGCGGGGTGGCTGCCGTGGTCCGGTTGTCCCGGGGCTCGTACCGGAAGATGCGACAGAACCTGGCCTGGGCGGCGGGCTACAACGTGGTGGCGCTGCCGCTGGCGGCGGGTGTGCTGGCCTGGGCCGGCGTGGCGTTGAGCCCGGCGGTGGCAGCGGTGCTGATGTCCGCGTCCACCATCGTGGTGGCGCTCAACGCGCAGTTGCTGCGCCGCGTCCGTCTCGACCCGGCGCCGGGCTGAGGGGCGTCAGCCGCGCTTCATCAGCCGGCCGACCGCCGCCATCATCTCGGTGGCCATCTCGTCGGCCCGGCCCTCGGCCGCCCCCTCGTGCATGCAGTGCCGGGCATGCCCGTCGAGCAGCCCCAGCGCCACCTTGTCGAGTGCGGCCTGGATGGCAGAGATCTGAGTGAGCACATCGATGCAGTAGCGGTCGTCGTCGACCATCTTCTCGATGCCGCGGACCTGCCCCTCGACGCGGCGGAGCCGCGTGAGCAGTTGGTCCTTGCTGGCGGTGTACCCGCGGATCGGGGTGGGTGCGGTCATGCGAACCAGGATAGCGTACCCCTGGGGGGTATGGTACGGTCGTCTTCGGGTGGGATACCCCCACCGGGTACGGGTAATCCGTTCAGGGAGGCGTTCCAATGGTCAACACGACGTACCAGGTGCAGGGCATGACCTGTGGGCACTGCGTCAGCGCGGTGAGCGCCGAGGTCGGCGCGATCCCGGGCGTGCAGGACGTCCAGGTCGACCTCGCGGCCGGCCGGGTCACCGTCAGCAGCGACCAGCCCCTCGACCCGGCAGTTGTCCGGGCTGCCGTCGACGAGGCCGGCTACGACCTCGTCGACGCGTGATCGGAGGGCGGGCATGCGCACCGTGACGAGACTGGCCGGGTTCGCCGTGGGCCTCGCGGCGGTCTTCGGCACGACGTACGGGATCGGCCGGGTCGTCGACCGCGCCCCGGTGGTCGAGGGCCGGCACGACGGCGACGGCGCCCATGCGACGGGCGAGCACGACGAGACGACCGACCGGCTCCCCGGCGGCCTGCTCGTCTCCGACCGGGGCTACACCCTCGAACCGGTCGACGCCCCGGCGGACGAGTTCGCCTTCCGGATCGCCGGGCCGGACGGTCAACCGGTGACCCGGTACGACGTGGCGCACGACAAGCAGATGCACCTGATCGTGGCCCGGCGGGACCTCTCCGGCTTCCGTCACGTGCACCCCGAGCTGGCAGCGGACGGCACCTGGCGGGTCGACACCCCGCTGGCCGGTGCCGGGCTGTGGCGGGCGTTCGCCGACTTCACCCCGACCGGAGGCGAGGCGCTGACCCTCGGGGTGGACGTGACCGTCCCCGGTGAGCTGACCGAACGGCCGCTGCCCGCCCCCTCGACCAGCACCACCGTCGACGGCTACACCGTCACCCTGACCGGCTCGCTGCAGCCTGGCCGCACCTCACCGCTGACCCTGACGGTGAGTCGGGGCGGGCAGCCGGTCACCGACCTGGAGCCCTACCTGGGCGCGTACGGGCACCTGGTGGCCCTGCGCCGGGGTGACCTGGCATACCTGCACGTGCACCCGGACGGGACTCCCGGCGACGGGCGGACCCGGCCCGGCCCCGCGGTCACCTTCCTCGCCGAGGTGCCGTCGGCTGGCAGCTACCGGCTCTACCTCGACTTCCGGCACGGCGGGGCGGTGCACACCGCCGAGTTCACCGTCGTCGCCGGCACCCCAGCGGCCGGCACTCCAGCGGCCGACGCCCCACTCACCGGGGGCGACCCGAGCGGACCCGCACCGACCGGGGGCGCCGACCACGGCACCCCCGGGCACGGGCACAACTGACGGGACCAGACGATGACCACCACCAGCAGCAGACCACTGCCCGAGGCGCCGAACCGGATCGAGTTGGCGATCGGCGGGATGACGTGTGCAGCCTGCGCCGCCCGGATCGAGAAGAAGCTCAACCGGATGGACGGCGTGAGTGCCACAGTCAACTACGCCACGGAGAAGGCGACCGTCCGGTACGCCGACGCCGTCACGCCGGACGACCTGATCGAGACCGTGCAGAAGACCGGCTACACGGCCGCACTGCCCAGCGCGCCGACGGAAGAGCAGTCGGTGGACCCGCTGAAGGGCCCGCGTACCCGCCTCTGGGTGTCGGTGGCACTGAGCGTGCCGGTGGTCCTGCTGGCGATGGTCCCGGCCTGGCAGTTCGACTACTGGCAGTGGCTGTCGTTGACCCTGGCCGCCCCGGTGGTGGTCTGGGGTGGGCTGCCGTTCCACCGGGCCGCCTGGACCAATCTGCGGCACGGCGCGGCGACCATGGACACGCTGGTGTCGCTTGGCACCCTGGCGGCGTTCGGCTGGTCGCTCTGGGCGCTCTTCCTCGGCGACGCCGGGATGCCGGGGATGACGCACCCGTTCCGCTTCGACATCACCCGCACCGACGGTGCCGGCAACATCTACCTGGAGGCGGCCGCCGGGGTGACGGTGTTCATCCTGGCCGGTCGCTATTTCGAGGCCCGTTCCAAGCGGACCGCCGGCGCCGCCCTGCGCGCCCTGCTCGAACTCGGGGCCAGGGAGGTGGCGGTGCTGCGGGACGGGGTGGAGACTCTGATTCCGGTGGACCGGCTCGTCGTCGGTGACCGGTTCGTGGTCCGTCCCGGGGAGAAGATCGCCACCGACGGGGTGGTCGACGAGGGCACCTCCGCCGTGGACGCCAGCATGCTCACCGGTGAGTCGGTGCCGGTCGAGGTCGGCCCCGGCGACGGCGTGGTCGGCGCCACCATCAACGCGGGCGGCCGACTGGTGGTCACCGCGACCCGGGTCGGCGCGGACACCCAGCTCGCCCGGATGGCCGATCTGGTCGAGCAGGCGCAGAGCGGCAAGGCGGCCGTGCAGCGGCTGGCGGACCGGATCTCCGGCGTCTTCGTGCCGATCGTCATCACGCTGGCCGTCGGCACCCTCGGCTGGTGGCTCGGCACCGGAGCCGGCCCGACCGCAGCGTTCACCGCCGCCGTGGCCGTCCTGATCATCGCCTGCCCGTGCGCGCTGGGCCTGGCCACGCCGACCGCGCTGCTGGTCGGCACCGGCCGGGGCGCGCAGCTCGGTGTGCTCATCAAGGGGCCGGAGGTCCTGGAGTCGACCCGCCGGGTGGACACCGTGGTGCTGGACAAGACGGGCACCGTCACGACCGGCCGGATGACGCTGGTGGACGTGGTGCCCGCGAGCGGGGAGGACCGGGCCGAGCTGCTCCGGCTCGCCGGCGCGGTGGAGGCCGCCTCCGAGCACCCGATCGCCCGTGCCGTCGCCGCCGGTGCCGCCGAGGCCGGCGCACTGCCCCCGGTGACCGGCTTCCGCAACCTCGAAGGGCTGGGCGTGACCGGCACCGTCGACGGAACTGTCGTGCTGGTCGGTCGGGCCCGCCTGCTGCGCGAGCACGACATCGACGTACCGCCGGAGGTCGAGTGGGCCGTGCGCGACGCGGAGGCCGCCGGTCGTACGGCGATCGTCGCCGGCTGGGACGGGCAGGCCCGGGGAGTGCTCGCGGTCGCCGACGTGGTGCGGCCGACCAGTCGGGCTGCGGTGGCCCGGTTGCGCGCGCTGGGGCTCACTCCGGTCCTGCTGACCGGGGACAACACCACAGTGGCCCGGGCGGTCGCCGCCGAGGTGGGCATCGACGAGGTGATCGCCGAGGTGCTGCCGGCCGGGAAGGTCGACGTGGTCAAGCGGCTCCAGGCCGAGGGGCGGTCGGTGGCGATGGTCGGCGACGGGGTCAACGACGCCCCGGCGCTGGCCCAGGCCGACCTCGGGCTGGCCATGGGCACCGGCACCGACGTGGCGATCGAGGCGTCCGACCTCACGCTCGTCCGGGGTGACCTGGACGCCGCTGTGGACGCCATCCGGTTGTCCCGACGCACGCTCGGGATCATCCGGGGCAACCTGTTCTGGGCCTTCGGCTACAACGTGGCGGCCCTGCCGTTGGCCGCCGCCGGGCTGCTCAACCCGATGATCGCCGGTGCCACGATGGCGCTGTCCTCGGTCTTCGTAGTGGCCAACAGTCTGCGGCTGCGACGGTTCCGTTCGGCCACCGCCGATCGCGGACTGTGACGAGGGGAATGGTTGGACCGGTGATGGCCGGGGTATTGGTGGTGTTGTAGCGACGCTTGCAATGGAGGTTGGCAATGGGTATCGACGATAAGATCAACAACGCCACCGAGGACGCGACCGGCAAGCTGAAGGAAGGCGCCGGTCGGGCCACCGACGACGAGCAGCTCGAGGCCGAGGGTCGCACTGACCAGTCCAAGGCCAAGCTCAAGCAGGCCGGCGAGAAGATCAAGGACGCCTTCAAGAGCTGACGTACGACGCACATTGCACGCCGGGCCGGTGATCATCACCGGCCCGGCGTTCTGTCTGTCCGGCGCTTTTCCGTGACCCTGAGATCCCCCTGATTCCGCTTCCGGCACCCACAGCCGCACGCCTCTACCTGCTAACTTCCATTGGCACGTGCGAGGGAAGGTTATGAGCAGCTGGCGGCGTCCGGTTTGGTCACCGCCAACCTGGAGTTGTCGAGGGACGGGAAGGCCATGAACTACTACGAGGTGAAGCCGTTCGCGCTCACACTCACCCCCGAGGTCATCGCGGCGGCGGTCGAGTCGCTGACCGTGCCCCGCTCGGCCGAGCAGCCGGGAGTGGGCCGATGAGCGAGCACGACTGGACCGAGGTGGTCGGCGCGATCGGCATCTTCGCCCTGATCATCAGCGTGTTCACGGTGACCGTCGTCCAGTTGGCCAAGACCCGCCGGGCCCGGCTCGAACTGGCCCGCGCGGACGACTACCGCCGGCTGGCCGAGACGGCAGCCCAGGCCCAGGCCGAGAACGCCCGACTGCTCGCGGCGATGGACGGGCGGCTGGGCGGGATGGAAACCCGGATGACCACGCTCGAGCGCGTCCTGCTCGAGGTCGAGTGACCCGCTGAGAGCAGGAGGCCCCGGGCCGTCGAGCGGCTACTCGACGGCCCGGGTGGAAGCAGCATCACCTCGCCCAGTGGGCGAGCTTCACCGGTAACGCTCCTTCGAGGAGAGGACAGCACCTCATGCTGCGCGTACGCAAATCCGCAGTGGGCTGGGCGGTGGCCCTGGCCCTCACGGCCACCGGCCTGACCCCGGCGAGCCCCGCCGCCGCCCGACCACAGCCCGGCCCGACGATCGACTGGCGGCCCTGCGCCGCAGACTCGGATGCCGAGTGCGGCACCCTGTCGCTGCCGGTGGACTGGAACCAGCCCCGAGGTGAGCGCTTCGACCTGGCGTTGGCTCGCCGGGCCGCCGACAAGGCCACCCGCAAGGGTGCGCTGGTCTTCGGGCCCGGCGGGCCGGGCGACAGCGGGGTCGACCGGGTGGTGAACGGCAGCTCCCGGTTCAGTGCCGACCTGCGCCGCCGGTTCGACATCGTCAGCTTCGACCCGCGCGGCACCGGCGGCAGCCACCCGGTGATCTGCGCACGGGACCTGCTCGCCCGGCAGCCGCAGCTGATCGCCGACCAGGCCCAGTTCGACGCGACAGTTGCCAACAACGCGCTGCTGCGCGCCGACTGCCGGGCCCGCACCGGGGCGCTCTACGACCACGTCGACACGACCAGCGCCGCCCGGGACCTGGACGCGGTCCGCGCCGCGCTCGGCGAGCGACAGCTGACCTTCCATGGCAGCTCGTACGGCACGCTGCTCGGGCAGCGGTACGCGGAGCTGTACCCGAACCGGGTCCGAGCTGTCGTGTTGGAGGCCTCGATGGACCACAGCCTCGGCACTCGCGCCTTCCTCGACAGCCAGGCGGTCACCGCGGAGAACGCGTTCGACGAGTTCGTCGCCTGGTGTGACCGGTCCACCGCCTGTGGGCTCAACGGACGGGACGTACGGGCGATCTGGGCCGGGCTGCGCGCCCGGGCCGAGAGCGGCACGCTGACCGACCCGGACCGGGCCGGCGTGGTGCTGACCCCGTTCGAGTTGGCCCGGCTCACCCACAAGAGGTTCTACGACACGTGGCGGTGGCCCGGGCTGGCCGACTGGCTCGGCAGGATGGACGCGGCCGCCTCGCCGACCACCGCGCCCCCGGCCGACGCCACGACGACGGTCGACGCCGTCGCGCCGTACCCCTTCGCGGTCTTCTGCCAGGACTGGAGCCTGCCCGTCCGCGACTACCGGGAGTACGACGCACACGTGCGCCGGGCGGCCCTGCTCGCACCGGACCTGCGGTATCCGCCGGCCCTGTTCGCGCTCGTCACCTGCCTGGGCACTCCGTCGCCGGTCGCCAACCCGCAGCACCGACTGCGGGTCCGCACCGACGTGCCACTGCTGATCGCCGCCACGGTGCACGACCCGGCGAGCGGGTACGACTGGGCCCGCACTGTGGCCCGGCAGTTGGGCAGGCACGGCGCTCTGCTCACCTACCAGGGGTGGGGGCACGGCAGTTACAGCAGCAGCCCGTGCGTGCAACGAGCCGTCGACGCCTACCTGATCGATCAGGTGGTGCCCGCCCGTGGTGCCAGCTGCCCGGCCGTCGACCCCGACGTGTGAGCGTGCCGCCGGCCGTCGGGTGGTCAGGTTCGCCCGACGGCTGGCAGCGGCGGCTCAGCGGCGTCGGGTGGCGCGGACGATCACGTCGTGCAGCGGGACTTCCCGGCCGGGCACCGAGCGGCGGTGCTCCTCGGCGGTGACCATCTCCCAGGTGGCGCTGTCCAGGCCGGCGGTGATGTCCGCGAGGGTGACCGATGCCTCCTCGGGTGGGTGGTGGCCGTGCCCGGTGGCTTCCGAGGTGTGCAGGTGCCCGACGATCAGCAGGCTGCCACCCGGCGCCACCCACCCGGCGATGCGGTCGTAGAAGGCCAGGTGCGGCATCGCCGGGTGTGCGTAGTGCGTCGTCACCAGATCGAACTGCGTCCCCGGCTCCCAGGTCGTCAGGTCCGCCTCCACCCACCGCACGCGCTCGGGCACCCCGGCGTCCGCCGCGCGTCCGGCTGCGAGAGCGAGGGCGGCGGATGCGATGTCGACAGCGGTGACCTGCCAGCCGTGCGAAGCGAGCCAGATCGCCTCGGTGCCGGTGCCGCAGCCGGCGTCCAACACCGTGCCGGGCGTCAGGCCGGCGGTCTCACGGGCCAGGTACGGGTGCGGGGGAGCCGCGCCGACGGCACCCGGATGATCATGGTGCACCTGGTGCCAGTGCCGATCCCAGTAGCCCTTGTCGAACTCGTGCTGCTCGGTCATCTACCTGCTCCTTCGCGTCTCGGTAGCGACTGTGACCGGCTCACCCGCCGATCCGCAAAACTTCTTGCCGAATGGCAAAATTGGCGACATGGATGAGCCGGACCGCACCCTGGACGCTGTCGGAGGAAGACTGAAACACCTTCGGCTCCGCCGCGACATCACGCTCACCGACCTCGCCGCGGAGACCGGCATCTCCGCCAGCACCCTGTCCAGGCTCGAAGCCGGCCTGCGTCGCCCCACGCTGGAGCAACTCCTGCCGCTCGCCCGCGTCCACGGCGTGACGCTCGACGAGCTCGTCGGCGCGCCTCCGACCGGCGATCCCCGCATCAACCTGCGCCCCATCACGTGCAGCGACGGATCGGTCATCCTGCCGCTCACCCGACGACCCGGGGGCATCCAGGCCTACAAGTACGTGCTCCCGGCCAGCGCCGACGACCGCGAACCCGACCTGCGCACCCACGAGGGACACGACTGGGTCTACGTCCTCAACGGCACGCTGCGACTGGTCCTCGGCGAGCACAATCTCGTCCTCACGCCCGGGGAGGCCGCCGAGTTCGACACCCGCACCCCGCACTGGTTCGGGGCCACCAGCTCCGGCCCCGTCGAGTTTCTCAGCCTGATCGGGAAACAGGGCGAACGCGCGCACATCCGCGCCGCCCCGAAGGCCGATTGACCCAGGTCATCGCTGCCCAGCCAGTCGGCTCGCCTTCAGCTCCAGATACCGCTGCTCGGGCAGGCTCGTGGTGCCGCGTGCCGCGGCCAGGTACGCCTCCCGCGCCGCCTCGGCGTCCCCGGCCATCTCCAACAGGTGCGCCCGCACGGCGGCGAGCCGATGGTGCCCGGCCGTGCGCTCGTCGGCGATCAGCGGTGTGAGCAGCGCGAGCCCGGCCCCTGGCCCGTCCACCATCGCCACCGCCACCGACTGGTTGAGGGTGATCATCGGGTTCGGCGCGATCCGGGCTAGCAGTCGGTAGAGCGCGACGATCTGCCGCCAGTCCGTCTCCGCTGCCGTCGACGCCTCGGCGTGCACGGCGGCGATCGCCGCCTGGAGCTGGTACGGGCCCGGCGGAGACCAGGTCAACGCCTCGGTGATCAGCGCGATGCCCTCCGCGATGGCGGCCGAGTCCCACCGGGTGCGGTCCTGCTCGGCGAGGGGCACCAGTTCCCCGTCCGGGCCGAGCCGGGCCGCCCTGTGCGCGTCGGTGAGCAGCATGAGCGCCAGCAGCCCGGCCACCTCGCCGTCGTCGGGCAGCAGCCCGCGCAGGATGCGGGCCAGCCGGATCGCCTCGCCGGTCAGCTCGGCCCGGTGCAGGTCCGGGCCACTCGACGCGGTGTACCCCTCGTTGAAGATCAGATAGAGCACCCGGAGCACCGACCGCAGCCGCTCGTCCCGCTCGGCCGGCTCGGGCATCGTGAACCGGGCCCCGGCGGCCTCGATCCGCTGCTTGGCCCGGCGGATCCGTTGACTCATCGTCGCCTCCGGCACCAGGTGCGCCCGGGCGATCTGGGCGGTGCTGAGACCGCCGACCGCGCGCAGGGTGAGCGTCACCTGCGCCGATCCGGTCAGCGCCGGGTGGCAGCAGAGGAACAGCAGCGTGAGGGTGTCGTCCGCGGCCGGGGCCGCCGGCTCCGCGTCGGCCGCCGGCGCCACCTGGGCGTACGTCGGCTCGCGCAGCGCCACCGCCACCTCGCGGTCCCGGCGAGCGCTCTCGCTGCGCCACTCGTCGGTGAGCCGGCGGGTGGCCACGGTGAGCAGCCAGGCGCGGGGACTGTCCGGTACGCCCTGCCCGGGCCACTGTGTCGCGGCGGCCAGCAGCGCCTCCTGGACCGCGTCCTCGCACCGGTCGAACTGGCCGTGCCGGCGGACCAGCAGGCCGAGGACCTGCGGCGCGAGGGTGCGCAGCAGATCCTCGACCGTCCGGTCCCCGGTCACATCTCCGTCCCGGCCTGCTCCATCACCGGGCGGACCTCCATCGCGCCGCCGTAACGGACGTCCGGCCAGCGGGCCGCGATCTCGGCGGCCCGCTGCGGGCTGTCGCACTCGACGGTCAGGTAACCGGCGAACTGCTCCTTGCTCTCCATGAACGGCCCGTCGACGATCTCTGTGCTGCCGTCGATCTGCCGGACCGTCAGCGTCTGCGACGGGTTGGCGAGCGCCTGGCCGTCGACCAGCTCGCCGGTCTCGGTCAGCTCCTTCATGATCTCGTCGACCTCGCCGAAGAGAGTGGTGCGGTCCTGCTCGGTCAGCTCCTCGGTGAAGCCGGGCCGGTTCCAGATCAGCAGCATGTACTTCACGGCGGTGCTCCTCAGCTCTGGTCGCACCCCCGGTCGGGGCGCGGCTCACCGGAGGGTCGGAGCGGACAACCCGTTCCCTACGGCGTACCGAAGAAAATCGCAGATAACTTCGCCGGTGGTGGTCCCACGCCGGTCGGGTCAGCGGCGATCGGGCCGGCCGGGCACCTGTCGGGGCTGCTTGCGCCCGCCACCGACGTCCAGGGAGGCGCGGTCGGCGGCCGACGTGCCGGAGGACCAGCCCTCGGCGTCCCGGACGCTGAGCCGGTGCCGGGTCACGCCGGGGAAGAGGGTGTCCAGTCGTTCCCGGACGGCCTCGCCCCGGGCGGCGAGCACCGGCAACAGTCGCTCCGCCCCGGCCGTCTCGGCCGACGCCTGGTCCGCCGCTTCGGTCGCCGCCTCGGTGGCCGTACGCAGCCGCTCGCCGATCCGCAGCGCGAACGCGTTGAGGAAGGACTCGTCCCACACCTTCGTGCGCCGCCCCGACCCCGACCGGCGCTCAGCGCGCCCGCGCAGCATCGCGGCCGTGGCCTGGACCAGCAGCGACGTGTAGAGCAGCTCCACCGCCACCAGATCGGCCGGCCAGCCCAGCACGGTGGCGAAGCCGAGATCGTCGGACCAGACCGCCTCGCACCTGTTCGCCGCCGCCACCTCCTGCACCAGCAGCGCCTTCGCGCCCGCGTACGGAGTGTCGGTGCTCAGGCGCACCCCACCGGGCACGTCGCCGCGCTCCGACCCGGCCGCCAGCAGCGCCTCGTCGATGCTGTGCCGGGCGATCAGCTCCTGCGCCTTACCGGTCAACGCCTCCGCCTCGGCCGGGAAGGTGGTCGACTCGGCCTTCGCCAGCAGCGCCCGGACCCGGTCCAGCATCGGCGACCCGCTGCGCGTCGTGCCCGCCGACCGGGAGGTGAGCGCGCCGGTCGTGCCCGGCGGTGGGCGCAGCACCGCGATCGGCGGCAGGCTCTCCACCAGCGCGAGAGTGTCCACGGCCGCGCGGAGCGCGTCCGCCCGGTCCAGCCCCTCCGCGGCGGTCCAGGCAGCCAGCACGTCATGGCCGTCGTCCCGGACGTCGGCGGTCAACTCGCGTAGCTGGTCGTCCCACCAGGCCGGGATCGGTTCGGCCTGCTCACGCCGTTGGGCGGCCATCGCCTCGCGGACCAGCCGCGCCGAGCGGGGGTCGAGCCGCCGGCTGGTGAGCCGGTCCACGTCGACCGGCTGCCAGCCACGCGGCCAGAGCCGGCCCAGCGCGCGGACCAGGCGACGCAGCAGGGCCGCGTCCACCGCCGTGGTGCCGTCCGCCGCGCCGGTGCCGACCATCAGTTGGTCCAGCTGCCGTTCGGCCTGCCGTACGTCGGTGCCGCGCACCGCCGCGAGTGCGTTGGCGACGAGTTCGTCCGCGTCCGGCACGGGCACCTCCTTCTCGGGCTCTGGTTGCTCGGCTAGGTGTTCGCTGCCCCTTCAGGCTGCATGATCATGCCGCTAGTGGTGTGCGAGTCGTGAAACGGGGATGGCCCGCGGCGGCGCTGACTGGGCATGTTTCGACATGTTCGGGGTAGTTTCCGACCTGACCCCGAGGTGGATGCGAGGTGTGTGGTGGCCGATGCAAGCCTGCCGAGTGCACGCACCGCCGACGTACGTTCCTCCACGCTCGTCGGCGTGCTGATCGGCATCGCCATCATGGCTGCGGTGGACGAGATCGTCTTCCACCAGTTGCTGGCGTGGCACCACTTCTACGACCGGTCCACCCCGTCGGTGGCGCTGCTCTCCGACGGGCTTCTGCACGCCGCCGAGGTGATCATCCTGGTCGGTGGGTTCTTCTGGTTCGCCGACCTGCGTCGACGACGTGCCCTGTCGACCCGGCTGGCCTGGGGCGGATTCCTGCTCGGCGCCGGAGGGTTCCAGGTCTTCGACGGGGTGGTCGACCACAAGGTGCTCCGGCTGCACCAGATCCGCTACGGCGTACACCTGCTGCCGTACGACGTGGTGTGGATCGCGTCCGGTGCTGTGCTGCTGCTGGCCGGCGTCGCCGTGGTCTGGTGGGCCCGGTCCCGGCGGCCGGGCGACGGCCGTCGGGGACGGTGACCGTGCCGCCCGCGTTCGCGCACGGCGGGCACGTGGCGGAGGGCCCGAGCTGGTTCCCGCTGCTCCCGGTCGTGCTGCTGGCCGTCGGCTACCTGCTGGCGGCCGTACGCGACCCGCGGGGTTGGGACCACCGCCGCACCGCCGCCTGGCTGGTCGGCTGCGCACTGCTGGCGGTCGCCGTCGGGCCGATTGCCCCGCTCCCCGACGACCCGCGCGGGCACATGGCGCAGCACCTGCTGCTCGGCATGCTGGCCCCGCTCGGGCTGGTGCTCGGCGCCCCGGTGACGTTGCTGCTGCGGGTCGCCCCGCCGCCCGTACGCCGGGTGGTGGGCCGGCTGCTGCGCGCCCGTCCGCTGCACCTGATCGCGCACCCCGTCACCGCCGCGCTGCTCAGCACGGGTGGGCTGGCGCTGGTGCTGCTCACCCCGCTGTACGCGGCGGCCGAACGTCACTCTGCGCTGCACCACGCCCTGCACCTGCACTATGTCGCCGCCGGCTATCTCTTCGCCTGGTCCCTGGCCGGCCCGGACCCGGCACCGCGTCGACCCGGCCTGGCGGTACGGTTGGGCGCGCTGCTGGGGGCGGCGGCCGGTCACGCCGTGCTGGCCAAATACCTGTACGCGAACGCCGAGACCCTGCCACCCGGCCTCACCGACCGGGACCCGGCGGCGTTCCAGTCGGCCGCCCAACTCATGTACTACGGCGGCGACCTGGCGGAGTTGCTCCTGGCGGTCGCCCTCTTCGCCACCTGGTACAACCGCCCCGACCGTCTGCGCCCACCCCGCCCAACCCGGTTGATCAAGAGGTTTGCGTCACCAAAGGACGGTTCTCTGACGCAAACCTCTTGATCAACATGGAGATGGGGTGGCCAGGGCTGCCGAGAGCTGGCTGAGGAAAGTGCGAATGCTCTCCTCGCTGTGGTGGGTTTCGATCTGGTCGTTCAGCGGGCCTGGATGGCGCAGCGCATGGGCGAGCGCCTCCAGCATCTCGGCTCGGTCACCTGGGTAGAGGCCGCCGGTCACCCCGTCGGCGACCCGGGTCACCACTGTGTCGTCGAGCGCCCGGTCGAACTGGATACCGTAGAGGATCCCGTTGACGTGGCCCTTCCAACTGTTCGTACCCATACTCATTCACTCCCGTGGAAGATCCGATCGCGGCACCGGCCCAGCAAGGGCGGCGGTCAGGAGTCTCGCCAGTTTCGCGGATCGGGTGGGGTGGGCGTGGCTCAGCCAGGCGACGCGGCCGATCAGGTGCTCTGCGAACGCCGGATGACCGGCGTGGTTCTGCGCGGCCAGGCCAGTGCGGGCTGCGTTGTGCAGGATCGCGCGCAGTAGGTCGTACTCGGTGCGCGGCACCGCGGGCCGTTCGTTGACCACCAGCCCGGCGAGGAGCTGCCGGTCGGCCCGGCCACGCACCCGGGTCTTGCCCGAGTGCACTCGGAACCCCTCGTCCCGGGTTACCTCCGTCACCGCGGCGAGCAGGTCGGCGACCCGCCGGGGTGGCAGTTCGCCGGAGAAGGCGAGATCGTCGGCGTAGCGCTGATAGGCGAGGTCGAACGCTACGGCCAGCCCGGTCAGCCGACGGTCGAGCCGGAACGCACACAGGTTCGCCAGCGCGGGCGACGTCGGCGCGCCCTGCGGCAGGTGCCCGCCGCGCAGCACGGCCAGCCGCCAAGCCCGATCAGGCAGGTCGGCCGGCGCGGTACGCAGCACGGGGGCCGGGGTCCGGGTGGTGCAGATCGCGGTGAGCGCGTGCGCGACGGGCTCCGGGTATCCGGCGGTGCGCAACAGCCCGTACACCCGGCGGGCCGGAACGCTGCCGAAAAACGCGGCCAGGTCGACGCGTACCACCACGGCCTGCCCGGCATGGGCTGCGGCGAACGTGTACGCCGAACGGCCCGGCACGAACCCGTGCGCTGCCGGATGCACCGGTAGCGGGCCCAGCACCTCGGCGAGTAACCGCCGGTGCAGCACGCGCAGCCGCGGCTTCGGGGCCTCGATCAACCGGCCACCGGCCGCCCAGCGGTACCGGTAGTGGTGCAACCGATGATCGTCGGTGCGGCGGTTCATTCCTCGCCGGTCGGCGTACCAGTCGAGCTGTTCCGGGGTCAGGTCGAGCAGCCGGGCCAGGTCACCCAGGTCGTCCAGCACCGGAGTCGACCAGGGCCGACGAAGCGTCCGGGTCGGAGTGACCAGGCGGGCGCGGACCACGATCGGTTGGCCGCGCTGCCGTGCCCCGTCGACCACTTCGGTCAGCAGGGCAAGGTCCGCGAGGAAGGCGGCCAGCTCCCGGGGCCGGTCGCGCGGGGCACGGGGGTACGCGGCGAGCACCGCGTCCGCGAGCGGCCACAGCCACCGTCGGCGTACGCCCAGCACCCGCCCGCCTGATTCGACCAGGCCGCCGCGCTGCCACCGCTCGGCGGCGAGAAACGCGTCGCCGAGCGCGACGGCCAGGGAGGCGACCGTCGTCACGGCCGCACCGGGAAGGGTGGCAGCGTGCCCCGACGATGCCCGGTCGTACGGGTGCACAGGCTCGCGAAGCGTGCCGACGCACCTGTGGTGTGCTGCCCAGGTGGATGTGACGCCCCCGGGGTTACCCCGGAGGAACCTCGACCGCGCCCCCAAAGGGCTCGCGGCCAGGTCAGCTCGGGGCACGCTGCCACCCGGGCAGCGTAGCCCTGGTCGGCGGTACGGGGTGTGCCCCCGCCCGTCACTGCCACCCGGTGAGGATCTCCTCGACCGGCAGGACGTCCCGTTCCGGGTCCGGCGCGGGGGCCGGTCGGTCAGCCGGCGTCCGGTCGAAGCGTGGCGCTGGAGCCGGCTGGATCTCGCCGCCAACCTCGACGAACGTGCCCCGGGCGGCGTTGTGCGGATGCTGGTGCGCCTCACCGGGGGCGAGCACGGGCGCGACGCAGGCATCCAGGTTGGAGAAGACCGCCGTCCACTCGTCCCGGGTCCGCTCGGCGAACCGCTCGGTGAACCGTCGCCGCAGCTCGTCCCAGCCGCTCGGGTCGTACTGCGCGGGCAGGTCCGGGTCGTCGGCGAGGTCGAGGCCCGCGAGCAGTACGGCGTAGAAGGCCGGTTCCATCGCGCCGACGGCCATGAAACCGCCGTCCGAGGTGGCGTACGTGTCGTAGAACGGCGCACCGCCGTCGAACATGTTGCGCCCGCGCGGCGCCGCCCACAGTCCGGTGCCGAGCAGCCCGTGCAGGAACGATGTGAGCAGTGCCGAACCGTCCACCATCGCCGCGTCGACCACCTGGCCGACACCGGAGCGTTCCCGTTCCAGCAGCGCGGCCAGCACGCCGACGGCGAGCAGCATGCCGCCGCCGCCGAAGTCGCCGAGCAGGTTCATCGGCGCGTACGGGCGCTCGCCGGCACGGCCCAGCGGCTCCAACGCTCCGGCGACAGCGATGTAGTCGATGTCGTGCCCGGCGCGGGCCGCCAGCGGGCCGTCCTGACCCCAGCCGGTCATCCGCGCGTACACCAGTCTGGGGTTGCGGGCCTGGCACACCTCCGGGCCGAAGCCGAGCCGCTCGGCGACCCCCGGCCGGTACGCCTCGACCAGCACGTCCGCCCGCTCGGTCAGGCGCAGCAGGTCCGCCACGCCGGCCGGGGACTTCAGGTCCAGCGTGGTGACCCGCCGGCCGCGCTGCAACGGCCCGCCGGTCGGTGCGGCCAGGCGCCCCGCACCCGGCGCGCCCGGCCGGTCCACCCGCACCACGTCCGCGCCGAGGTCCGCTAACACCATGCACCCGAACGGCGCCGGGGCGAGGCTCGCGAGTTCGACCACCCGCACCCCGGCGAGCGGCCCACCCCGCGCCGCCGTCACGCGACGCCGGCCGTTTCGGCGGGACGGGCGGCCAGCCGGTCGACCAGGTCGGCGGGGGGTGTGAACCGGTCGCCGTAGCGGTCGGCCAGTTCGGTGGCGCGGGCGGCGAAGCCGGCCGGGCCGCCCGCGTACTGCCGGACGTAGCGGATCACCCCTCCGGTCCAGGCCGGGAAGCCGATGCCGAAGATCGAGCCGATGTTGGCGTCGGTCTCGGTACGCAGCACGCCCTCGTCGAGGCAGCGCAGCGCGTCCAGCGCCTCGGCGAAGAGCATCCGCTCCTGGAGGTCGGTGAAGGGCACCGCCCGACCAGCGTCGGTGGCCAGGTCGGCAAGGCCGGGCCAGAGCCGGCCGCGGGTGCCCTCGTCGTAGGAGTAGAAGCCGCGCCCGGCGGCACGCCCCGGCCGGTCGTACGCGTCGACCAGCTCGTCGACGAGCCGGTGCGCCGGCAGCGGCAGGAACTCCTCGCTGGCCGCCTCGAACTGGCGGCGGATCCGCTGGATCAGGGTGAGGCTGACCTCGTCGGCCAGCGCGAGCGGCCCGGTCGGATAGCCGGCCTGAAGGGCGGCCTGCTCCACCGAGGCGGCGGGAACACCCTCGGCGACCATGCCGACCGCCTCGTCGATGAACCGGCCGATCACCCGGCTGGTGAAGAAACCCCGGCCGTCGTTGACCACGATCGGGGTCTTGCCGATCCGCCGACCCAGGTCGAACGCCCGCGCCAGAGCGGCGTCACCGGTCCGTTCGCCGACCACGATCTCCAGTAGCGGCATCCGGTCCACCGGGGAGAAGAAGTGCATGCCGATGAAGTCGGCCGGGCGGTCCACCCCGGCGGCGAGCCCGGTGATTGGCAGGGTGGAGGTGTTGGAGGCGATCAGCGCGTCGGGCGCCAGCACCGGCAGCACCTCGGCGAACACGGCCTGCTTCAGCGCCGGGTCCTCGAAGACCGCCTCGATGACCGCGTCGCATCCAGCGAGGGCGTCCACCTGGTCGGTGGTGGTGATCCGGTCCAGCACCGCGCGGGCCTCCGCCTCCGTGGCGCGGCCCTTACGGACCTTGCGGGCCAGCAGCCGTTCGGCGTGCTCCCGGGCCCGCCCGGCGGCCTCGGGCGAGACGTCCCTGACCACGACGTCCAGGCCGGCGCTGGCGCAGACGTACGCGATGCCCGCGCCCATCATGCCGGCGCCGAGCACCGCCACCCGCCGCACCGGCGGAACGTCGACGGACGGCCGGGCGGCACCACCGTTGACGGCCTTCAGATCGAAGAAGAAGGCCCCGATCATGTTCTTGGCGACCTGCCCGGTGAGCAGGCCGATCAGGTGCCGGGTCTCCACGGTCAGGGCGGTCTCCAGGTCGACCTGTGCGCCTTCGACCGCGGTGGCCAGGATCGCCTCGGGCGCGGGAAGCCGGGCACCCTTGAGCTGCTTGCGCAGGGTAGCCGGGAAGGCGGGCAGCTGGGCGGCCAGCGAACGGCTGGCCGGGGTGCCACCGGGCATCCGATAGTCCGGTCGGTCCCACGGCTGCTTGGGAGACGGGTTCGCGGCGATCCAGGCCCGCGCGCGGTCCAGCAGCTCCGCCTCGGTGGCGACCACCTCGTCCACGATGCCGGCGGCCAGGGCATCGGACGGGCGCATCCGCCGGCCGGTGAGCAGCACAGTGGTCAGCGCACCCGCCAGGCCGAGCATCCGTACCGTCCGGGTGACACCGCCGGCCCCGGGCAGCAGGCCCAGGGTCACCTCGGGCAGCCCGAGCCGGCTGTCCGGCGCGTCCAGCGCGATCCGGTGGTGGCAGGCGAGCGCGATCTCCAGCCCGCCGCCGAGCGCGGAGCCGTTGACGGCCGCGACCACCGGCCGGCCCAGTGTCTCCAGGCGGCGCAGGTCCCGTTTGATGGTGCCGAGCAGCTCCGCCAGCGCGGGCGCGTCCTCGCGGGTGGCCCGGATCATCTCGGGCAGGTCACCGCCGGCGAAGAACGTCGACTTCGCGCTGGTCACGATGACCCCAGTCAGCTCGTCGCGTTCGGCCTCCAGCCGGTCGAGGATCGCGCTCATCGAGGCGGCGTACGCGCGGTTCATGGTGTTGGCGGACTGGTCGGGGTCGTCCAGGGTGAGCGTGACGATGCCGTCGGCGCCGCGGTCGTACCGGATGGTGGTGGTCATTTGTCTTTTCCCCCGGGTCAGCAGCGCTCGAGAACGGTGGCGACGCCCATGCCGCCACCGATGCAGAGGGTCACCACGGCGCGGCGCAGGTCGCGGCGCTCCAACTCGTCCAACGCGGTGCCGAGCAGCATCGCTCCGGTCGCGCCGAGCGGATGGCCGAGAGCGATCGCCCCGCCGTTGACGTTCACCCGGTCCGGGTCGAGGCCCAGGTCGCGGACGTACTTGAGCACCACAGCGGCGAACGCCTCGTTGATCTCGAACAGGTCGATGTCGTCGAGGGTGAGCCCGGCGACGGCGAGCGCCTTGTGGGTGGCCGGGATCGGGCCGGTCAACATCAGCGTCGGGTCCGCGCCGGTGACCGCCGCGCCGGCGATTCGGGCGCGCGGAGTGAGGCCGAGATCCCGACCCAGCTGCTCCGAACCGATCAGCACCAGCGCCGCGCCGTCCACGATGCCGGACGAGTTGCCGGCGTGATGGACGTGCTCGATGGCCTCCAGCCAGTGGAACTTCTGCAACGCGACCGCGTCGAAGCCCGCCGCCTCACCCATCGTCGCGAAGGACGGGGTGAGCCGGGCCAGCGCCTCCCGGGTGGTCTCCGGGCGCGGGTGCTCGTCGACGGTGAGGATGTCCAGCCCGTTGCCGTCACGGACCGGCACCACCGAGCGGGCGAAGTACCCGCCGGCCATCGCCTTGGCGGCCCGCTCCTGCGACCGCAGCGCGTAGCCGTCCACGTCGTCGCGGGTGAAGCCCTCCAGGGTCGCGATCAGGTCGGCGCTGACCCCCTGCGGCACGAACGACGTGGCCAGGGCGGTCTGCGGGTCGGTGGCCCAGGCCGCGCCGTCGGAGCCCATCGGCACCCGGGACATCGATTCCACCCCGCCGGCGAGCAGCAGGTGCTCCCAGCCGGAGCGGATCCGCGCGGCGGCGGAGTTGACCGCCTCCAGCCCGGAGGCGCAGAACCGGTTGAGCTGCACCCCACCCACCTCGTCGGGCAGCCCGGCCAGCAGCGCGGCGGCCCGTGCCAGGTCGCCGCCCTGCTCGCCGACCGGAGTCACGATGCCCAGCAGCAGATCCTCCAGCCGGCCGACGTCCAGGCCGGGATTGCGCTCACGCAGCGCGTCGATCAGGCCGACCACCAGGGAGATCGGCTTGACCCCGTGCAGCGCGCCGGTGTCCCGGCCGCGTCCGCGCGGGGTGCGGACCGCGTCATAGACGTACGCCTCAGAGGGCACGGGCGATCAGCTCCTTCATGATCTCGTTGGTGCCGCCGTAGATCTTCTGGACGCGGGCGTCGGCGTACATTCGGGCGATCGGGTATTCGGTCGTGTAGCCGTAGCCGCCGAACAGTTGCAGGCACCGGTCGATGACCTCGCACTGCCCGTCGGTGAGCCACGACTTCGCCATCGCCGCGGTCGCCACGTCCAGGTCGCCGCGGCTGTGCCGGACGATGCAGTCGTCCAGGAAGACCCGGCTGACCCGGGTACGCGTGGCGCACTCGGCGAGCACCATCCGGGTGTTCTGGTGGCCCATCAGGGTCTTGCCGAAGGCGGTGCGCTCCTTGGCGTACGCGACGGTCAGCGCGACGGCCCGTTCCATTGCCGCGACCGCGCCGACGCCGATCACCAGCCGTTCCTGCGGGAGCTGCTGCATGAGCTGGATGAACCCCAGCCCTTCGGCGCCGCCGAGCAGGTTGGCCGCCGGTACCCGCAACTCGTCGAAGAACAGCTCTGCGGTGTCGTTGGCGTGCAGCCCGATCTTGGACAACAGTCGGCCGCGGCGGAAGCCTTCCGGGTCGCCGCCCACCTCGCAGATCAGCAGGGAGACGCCAGCTGCCCGCTGCTCGGGGTCGGTCTTCACGGCCACGATGATCAGATCGGCCAGGCCGCCGTTGGTGATGAACGTCTTCGCGCCGGTGACCAGGTAGTCGTCGCCGTCCCGGACCGCCCTGGTCCGCATCGCCTGAAGATCAGAGCCGCCGTCCGGCTCGGTCATCGCGATCGCGCCGACCAGCTCGCCGCTGCACAGGCCGGGCAGCCAGCGTCGCTGCTGCTCCTCGCTGCCGTACGCGACCAGGTAACCGGTGACGATGCCACTGTGGACGGCCAGCCCGAGGCTGCTCTCCCCGGTGTACGCCTGCTCGTGCAGCATCACGGCCTCGTGGGTGAACCCACCGCCCCCGCCGCCGTACTCCTCCGGGACGGACAGGCCGAGCAACCCCAGCTCACCGGCGCGCCGGTAGTGCTCACGGTCCGGGTGGCCCTGCTCCTGAAGGCGGTCGGCGTGCGGCAGGACCTCCTTGGTGAAGAAGGTGCGGGCCAGGTCGGCCAGGTCGTCGTGCTCCGGCTCGCGCCAGGGCGAGAGGGGACCGTCGAGTGGGGGCGTCGGCATGTGCACCACCCTCGCGCGCTGTTGGCGGCATGTCAATAAGAAGAGATCCACGGGCGGGAGCCGGTTCTGGGTCCTCCGCGAAGGGCAGATGTCCGCAGCCCGCCAGCGCCACGTGCCGGGCGTACGCCTCGCGACTGCCCGCTACGACGGCGACTCACGTCGTCCGCATGCCGTCAACCGCTCAGCGAGTGCGGCGACACGATCGCGGAGTTCGTCCGGGCGTTCGATGACGAACGGCAGGTCGAGCGCGGCGAGCACACCGGGTAACCAGTCGAGACTCTCTGCCCGGATCTCCACGTCCTGCCAGCCTTCGTCCGCACCCTCTCGCACCTCGGCGATGCTGGCCGGTAGCTGCCTGCGGATCTGCTCCTGTGTTCCTTGTATCCGTAGCGACACCGCATGTTGGTACGGCGCCTGTGCCATCGAGGCGAGGAGGTGCCCTGCCGGATCGTTCCCGGCGGGCGGCTCGAACGAGCCGGGCAGCGTTCTCGCGTCCGCGATGCGGTCGAGCCGAAGGGTCCGATCCTCACCGATATCCGGATCGGCCCCGATGACATACCACCGGCCCGCATGGTTGACCAGCCCGAACGGATGCAGGGCGCGGACGCTACGCCTGCCGTTGCGCGAGGTGTACTGGAGTGAGATCGGCCGGTGCTGGCGGACCGCCTCGGCGACGGTGAGTAGTACATCTGCCTGCGGCGCAGGGAAGTCGTCGGGTTCGGTGGTGAAGGCTAAGGACTGGAGTACGGCGTCCAGCCGGTCCGCGATCCGCGACGGCAGGACGCGCCGGATTTTCGCGGCGGCAGTCTCACCCGCCGTACCTGTAGCCGTCGCCAGCCCGGCACGGCGGCCGGCAACCAGGCCGAGCAGGACGGCCAAGGCTTCGTCGTCGCTGAACATCAGCGGCGGCAGACGATAGCCGGCGGCGAGCCGATACCCGCCGTACCGACCGCGCACCGACTCCACTGGCACGTCGAGGTCGACCAGGTGACTCACGTAGCGCCGCACCGTGCGCGGTTCGACACCGAGGCGCTCGGCAAGCTCGGCCATTGTCCGGACGCCGCCGGACTGCAAGAGCCCCAGCAGTGCGAGCACCTGGGCTGTCGGTCGTGCCATGGTCTGAACCTAATCCGAATACTGGACCAGATCTGTCCGGTATTCAGGTTAGCGTCCTGACGACAGACCGGTCCCGACCGTACTGAGCAGGGAGAAGACAGTGGATTTTGTCTCGATCCGCATCATCACTGGTGACATCAACCGCCTGGTCGGCTTCTACGAGAAGATCACCGGCGTGCAGGCGGCCTGGGGCAACGAGGACTTCGCCGAGTTGCGCACTGCCCACGGCACGCTGGCGATTGGCAGTACCCGCACGGTCCCACTGTTCGCGCCAGGGTCGGCCCGCCCGGCCGACAACCACACCGTGATCATCGAGTTCCTCGTGGCAGACGTGGACGCGCTTTACGAGAAGCTGAAGAACGTGGTGGAGGACTTCGTGAACGAGCCCACGACCATGCCCTGGGGTAACCGAGCCCTGCTCTTCCGCGACCCCGACGGCAACCTGGTCAACTTCTTCACCCCGGTCGTCGACCGGGTGCAGCGAGCGCGAACGGCGGCCGATCGGTGAGCTGCCGATAGGGTCGGGCAGATGAGTGTCGAGACGGCTCCGCGCCGCCGCCGTTTGGAGCCGGACGCCCGGCGGGGGCAGATCCTGGCGTGTGCGGTCCGGCTGTTCGGCGAACGCCCGTACGCGGACGTGTCGACCACCGACATCGCCCGGGAGGCCGGTGTCGCTCGCGGCCTGGTCAACCACTACTTCGGTGCCAAGAAGGGCCTCTACCTGGAGGTCGTCCGGGTCATGGTGACCATCCCGGAGGTCGCCGTGGAGCGCCTGCCCAAGGGGGACCTGCGGACCCGGGTCGACGCCAGCGTCACCTGGTTCCTCGACGTGGTGTCCCGGCACAGCACCTCCTGGCTCGCCGCCGTCACCGCCCGGGGGATGGGCGGCGACGCCGACGTCGAGCGGGTGCTCGCCGAGGCCGAGGAGGTCGCCGCGGACCGGATGCTCGTCGCCGTCGGTCTGGCTGGCCAGGCCGCGCACCACGAGGAGCTTCGCGGCATGGTACGGGCGTACTGCGGGTTGGCGACGTCGACCGCCCGGGAGTGGCTGCAGCGTGGCGCGCTGACCCGCGCACAGGTGCACCTGCTGCTCACCACCACCCTGCTGACCATCGTCGAACAGGTCATCCCGCAGGTCATCGCCGATGACGGTCCGACCCGGTCGGCGGTGCCTTCCGCCTAGGACCTGACCCGGGTGGGTGACGCAGGCCATGGAAGCGATGGCGCGGTTGAAATAGGCATACGAGCTATGGTTATTTCACTGACCCAGGGGTACGCCAGTGCTTGCGGCACCTGGTTCGTCACATCACCGAGGGGGACGCATGAACCCATCCGCCCTGTCCTACGAGGTTTTCGTCTCGGATGGTCCGGTTCGAGCGGGTGACCAGCGCATGCCGGACGGCTCGCGGATCCACTGGAACCCGATCTCGTCCACGCTGATCTTCGGGACCGAGGAGGCGCTCCTCGTGGATCCTCCGTTCACTCACGAGCAGATCGCGACGGTGGGTGACTGGATCGCACAGTCGGGCAAACGGCTGACCTACATCTACGCCACTCACGGGCACGGCGACCACTGGTTCGGCGCAGGTGAGCTGGTCAAGCGCTTCCCCGGGGCCGTCACCTACGCGACGCCCGGCACCATCGACGTCATGCGCCAGCAGGCCACCGTCGGGCGGAGCCAGCTGTTCGACCAGGTCTTCCCCGGCCTGATTCCGGAAACACCGGTCGACGCCGTGCCCGTGCCTGCCGAAGGATTCCTGCTCGAGGGCAACCTCATCCAGCCGGTCGAGACCGGGCACACCGACACCGACCAGACGACAGTCCTGCACGTCCCGTCGATCGGCCTCGTGGTTGCCGGTGACGTCGTCTACAACGGGGTTCACCAGTACATCGTGGAGACAGTCGACGGTGGCCTGCGGGAATGGCTCAAGGCTCTCGATCGCGTCGAGGCACTCGCGCCCCGCGCGGTCGTCGCCGGCCACAAGAACCGGGACCGCCCGGACGACCCGGCCAGCATCGATCAGACCCGGAACTACCTGCTGAACGTGGAGCGGCTGCTGGCCGAGAAGCCGACCGCCCGAGAGTTCTTCGACGAGATGGTGCGGCTCTACCCAGACTGGGTGAATCCGGGACCGGCGTGGTACGGGGCGCTCGCCCTGCTCGGTGAGTGAGCTGATGGTGCCCTCGGTTCCCGACCGCGCGGCAGGTGTGGTGGTCGCGGCGTGGATCGCCACCGCCAGATACGACCTGGACCAGGCCCCAGGCGGCCTCGGGCTCGTCCAGGATCTGCTCAACACGATCTCGGCCGGCATGCCACGGCAGGCCGATCTCCTTGACGACCTGACCAGTGCCACCGAGTGGGCACAGCAGGCCGTCGCCCAGTGGTCGGCGGCCACCGGGCGGCCGGCACCCGACGTCACGCTTGACGCCGCGGGCCTCCGGGCGCTGCGGATCTTCCGCGAGGAACTGCGGGACGAGATCGACGCCAGACTCCACGTCCCGGCGGAACCTGGGCAACCCGGCACCGGGGCGTCGGACCGTGCACCGACCGGGTCCCGGACCAGCGGCGCCACCCTTCGGCTCGATCGGAACGGATCCGTCCACCTCGACCCGGCCGGGGTCGGAGCCGATCTGCTGATCTCGCTCGTTCTCGCCGCCCTGTTCGAGGCGCAACTCGCCGACGTCGGGCGGCGGATCAAGACCTGCCGCAACCCCCGCTGCCGGGTGGCGTTCTACGACCGCTCGCGCAACAACAGCGGGGTGTGGCACTCCGTGCGTGTCTGCGGGCACCCGACCAACCTGCGCGCCCACCGCGCACGCCAGCGGCAAGCGGATTGACCTGGCCGGTCAGGCGGCGCGGCGTTCGTCGGCCTGGCCGCTGCGCGCGGGTCGGCCGGTACGCGCTGCCGGGGCGGCGTAACGGTCGGCGGCCTGCGCCGGGTACGACTCGGCGCGGACCACCCGCAGCGGCCGGTCCACCTCGTCGGCGCCGAACCGCCAGCGCGACGGCGCCGGTTGCCGCTGCGGCGCGGGCCCACCGGGGCGCAGATTGGGCCGGGACAGCAGCACGGTGATCAGGTAGCCGACCACCAGGAAGCCGTGGCTGACCAGCCGCTCACCGCCCACCGAGCCGGTGGCCAGGTCGTTGACCGAGAGCAGCAGCAAGGTGCCGACGAACGCGCTGAGCATCGGCAGCAGCCCGGCCGGCGGGCTGCGACGCACCGCCACGAAGAGGAAGCCGGCGCCCACCGCGACGTTCCAGGCGGCTGACTCGTGCCACAGGTGCTGACCGGTGGGGTGCAGGTGATCGGCGGCGGCGCCCCGGCCCACCTGGGCCAGCCCGAGCACCAACTGCACCGCGCCGAGTAGCCCGAGCGCCGCGCGCAGCCCTGCGACCAGCTTGCCGCGCCCGAACGCCGCGCGCAGCCCGCCGACCGGCCGACCGCCCGCGACCAACCCGCCTCGCCGCCACCACGGCCGGCGGGCCGGTGCCGCCGCGACGGCGGCCAGAATCGCCTCGGTCCGGTCGGGCACGTCGGTGACCAGACGGGTACGAACCCGACGGGTCACCGCAGCCGCCGCCGTGAACCAGGCCCGACAATCGGCACACCCGTCGAGGTGCCCCTGCACCGCCGTCAGTTCGGCGGCGGTCTCCTCCCCGTCCAACTGCGCGGACAGGACCTCCCGCCACTGCTCACACCCCATGTACCGGTAGTCGCTCCGGGGGCCGCTCCGGTTCCCGGTGACCGGGGCCTGTTGTGGAATACTCGCCCGATCATGACGCGTTACGGCCTGCTGATCCTGCCCGCCACCAACCGGGTGTACGCCCGCTCCGCCATCGACCTCACCCGGGCCGAGCTGGAGATCTTCGGTCTCTCGGCCCTCGACGGCCAGATCGGCGAGTTGGACACCGAGGTGGTCGGTGGGGCCTCCTACGTCACCTTCACCGGTGACGGGTTGACCGAGCGGGACCTGACCGTCCTGGGCAATCTCTCCGCCGGGTACGCGCTGTTCGAGATCGTCGGTGAGCTGCTGCGCCCGATCGAGTGGAGCCGGCTGGACCGCTACGACGACGACCTGCTCACCATCCAGAAGTACCCGGGCAAGACCAACGAGCAGTTCACCAAGCTGCTGCTCAACGTCACCCTGCTCGCCTCGGACTGGGCCACCGAGATGACCAGCCGGCGGTTCCGGGTGCTCGACCCGCTCTGCGGCCGGGGCACCACACTCAACCAGGCGCTGATGTATGGCTTCGACGCCGCCGGGATCGAGCGCGACCAGAAGGACGTCGAGGCGTACCGGGCGTTCATCACCACCTGGCTGAAGCAGAAGCGGGTCAAGCACCGGGTGCTGGAGTCGGGGCCGGTGCGGCGGGAGCGCAAGGTGGTCGGCCGGCGGGTGCGGATCGAGCTGGCTCCGACCCGTGAGGAGCACAAGGCCGGTCAGACCCAACTCCTGGACGTGGTCAACGCCGACACCGCCCGCTCGGCGGAGTTCTTCCGCCCGGAGACCGTCGACCTGGTCGTCGCCGACGCGCCCTACGGCGTGCAGCACGGCAGCCGTACGGCCGAGAAGGGCTTGACCCGTGATCCGCTGGCGTTGCTCGCGGACGCCGCGCCGGTCTGGGCGCGGTTGCTGCGTCCCGGCGGTGCGCTCGGAATCTCCTGGAACACCCACGTGGCCAGTCGCGAGGACGCGGCGGCGGCGTTGGCCGACGCCGGGCTGACCGTGGTCGACGCCGAGCCCTACCGCGCGCTGCGGCACCGGGTCGACCAGTCGATCATGCGCGACGTGCTGGTGGCTCGCCGCCCGGCCTGACCCGGCCCACTGCCCGCGCCACCCATCCGGGTCGCGCGTGGTCTCTCGTCCGTCCTTTGCTCTGCAGCCGCGGAGGCGACACTCACGCTCTGTTGCTGGTGCCTCCGCGGGTGCAGAGCAAAGGGGGCGGACAACAGGTCTTGACCTCGCGGACGGTCCAGGGCCTGTGCCGCATTTCACCTGTTCAGTGCACGGGTGTGAAAACCACGTCAAGAAAAGGTTCGGCTCCGTCATGGTCGCGTTATGACCCCTGCCGACCGGTGGGTGGTGGGGCTTTGATTGCCCGGCGCGACCGGAAGGCGGTCGCGACGAACCTTTCCGGTATGAGGAGTCAGCGTGTCTGACGTGGTGTTCGTGGTCCTGACGGTGGTGCTGTTCGCAGTGCTCGCCCTGGTGGTCCGGGCGGTGGAGAAGCTGTGAACGCGGTCAACGCCGTCGGTCTGGTGCTCGCGATCGTCCTGGGCGCGTTCCTGGTGTTCGCCCTGCTGTTTCCGGAGCGCTTCTGATGACCATGACAACAGCGGGCGTCATCTTCATCGTGACGCTGGTGGCGGCCCTCGTCGCCGTCTACAAGCCGTTCGGTGACTACATGTTCCGGGCGGTCGCCGGGACGAAGCAGTCGCGGGTCGAGCGGGGCATCTTCCGGCTGGTCGGGGTCAACCCCGCCGCCGAGCAGACCTGGGGGGTGTACGCCCGCAGCGTGCTGGCGTTCTCCGCGGTCTCGATCCTGTTCCTGTACCTGTTCCAGCGGGTGCAGAACCACCTGTGGCTGTCCCTGGGCTTCGACCCGGTGGTGCCGCACGGCGCCTGGAACACGGCCGTGTCGTTCGTGACCAACACGAACTGGCAGTCGTACTCGGGTGAGTCGACCATGGGTCACCTGGTGCAGATGGCCGGCCTGGCGGTGCAGAACTTCACCTCCGCGGCGGTCGGTGTCGCGGTGGCGGTCGCCCTGGTACGCGGCTTCGCCCGTAGCCGGACCGGGCAGCTCGGCAACTTCTGGGTCGACCTGACCCGGATCGTGCTGCGGATCCTGCTGCCGATCGCCGTGCTCGGCGCCATCGCGCTGATGATCGGCGGCGTGGTGCAGAACCTCTCCGGCGGCACCGACGTGAGCACGCTGACCGGCGGCACCCAGACCATCACCGGTGGTCCGGTCGCCAGCCAGGAAGTGATCAAGGAGCTGGGCACCAACGGCGGTGGCTTCTACAACGTCAACAGCGCGCACCCGTTCGAGAACCCCACCAGCTGGACGAACTGGCTGGAGATCTTCCTGATCTTCCTGATCCCGTTCAGCCTGCCCCGGGTCTTCGGCCGGATGGTCGGGCAGAACCGGCAGGGCTACGCCATCGCCGCGGTGATGGGCATTCTGGCGGTCGCCAGCGTCGTCATCACCAACATCTTCGAGCTGACCGGCCACGGCACGGTGCCGCAGGCGGTCGGCGCTGCCCTGGAGGGCAAGGAGGTGCGGTTCGACGTCTCGAACTCGGCCACCTTCGCCGCCGCCACGACGCTGACCTCGACCGGTGCGGTGAACTCGTTCCACGACTCGTTCACCTCGCTCGGCGGCATGATGACGATGGTCAACATGATGCTCGGCGAGGTCGCGCCGGGCGGCACCGGCTCCGGGCTGTACGGCCTGCTCATCCTCGCGGTGATCACGGTCTTCGTGGCGGGCCTGATGGTGGGCCGGACCCCGGAGTACCTGGGCAAGAAGATCAGCTCGCGGGAAATCAAGTTCGCCTCGCTCTACTTCCTGATCACGCCGATCCTGGTGTTGACCGGTACGGCGGCCGCGTTCGCCACCGGCAACAACTCCACGGCGCTCAACGTCGGCCCGCACGGCCTCTCCGAGGTGCTGTACGCGTTCACCTCGGCCAGCAACAACAACGGCTCCGCCTTCGGCGGCATCACTGTCAACACCACCTGGTGGGACACCGCGCTCGGGTTGTGCATGCTGCTGGGCCGGTTCCTGCCGATCATCTTCGTGCTCGCGTTGGCCGGCTCGCTGGCCCGCCAGGCACCCACCCCCGCGTCCGAGGGCACCCTGCCGACCCACCGACCGCTGTTCATCGGCATGGTCGTCGGCGTCACCGTGGTCCTCGTCGCGCTGACCTTCCTGCCCGCGCTGGCGCTCGGCCCGCTGGCAGAGGGGCTCTGACCATCATGAGGAACGAGGACATGTCCATCACGTCCGCCCCGACAGAGCAACTCCCCGGCACGCCCGCCACCCAGGGCAACCGGATCGGCGGGGGCCTGCTCGACCCCAAGCAGCTCGTCCGGTCCCTCCCGGACGCCGTACGCAAGCTCAACCCGACCACGCTGTGGCGCAACCCGGTGATGCTGATCGTCGAGGTCGGCGCGGCCTTCACCACGGTCCTGGCGGTGATCGACCCGTCGGTGTTCGCCTGGGCGATCACCATCTGGCTGTGGCTGACCGTGGTCTTCGCCAACCTCGCCGAGGCGGTCGCCGAGGGCCGGGGCAAGGCCCAGGCCGCCGCGCTGCGGCAGGCCAAGCAGGACACCATCGCCACCCGGTTGATCGACTGGAAGCCCGGCGCGCGGGCCAACACCTACCGCGACGAGGCGGTGCCCGCGCCCGCGCTGCGTCAGGGCGACATCGTGCTCATCGAGGCGGGCGGCATCATCCCCGGTGACGGCGACATCGTCGAGGGCATCGCCAGCGTCGACGAGTCGGCAATCACCGGCGAGTCGGCCCCGGTCATCCGGGAGTCCGGTGGTGACCGCAGCGCGGTCACCGGTGGCACCAAGGTGCTCTCCGACCAGATCATCGTGAAGATCACCCAGAAGCCGGGGGAGAGCTTCATCGACCGGATGATCGCCCTGGTCGAGGGCGCCAACCGGCAGAAGACGCCGAACGAGATCGCGCTGAACATCCTGCTCGCCGCGCTCACGGTTATCTTCCTACTGGCCGTTGTCACCCTCCAGCCGCTGGCGATCTTCTCCAAGGCGTACCAGGCCGCCGCGCCGGACAGCGGGGCGATCACCGGTTCCGGTGTCACCGGGGTGGTGCTGGTCTCGCTGCTGGTCTGCCTGATCCCGACCACCATCGGCGCGCTGCTCTCCGCCATCGGCATCGCCGGCATGGACCGGCTGGTGCAGCGCAACGTCCTCGCCATGAGTGGCCGGGCCGTCGAGGCGGCCGGTGACGTCAACACACTGCTGCTGGACAAGACCGGCACCATCACGCTGGGCAACCGGCAGGCCGCCGAGTTCGTACCCGTCGAGGGCGTCACGGCCGCGACCGTGGCCGACGCCGCGCAGCTGTCCAGCCTGGCCGACGAGACCCCGGAAGGGCGCTCCGTCGTCGTACTGGCAAAGAACGAGTTCGGGCTGCGCGAGCGGGAGCCCGGCGTGATGCCGCACGCCACGTTCGTACCGTTCACGGCGCAGACCCGGATGAGCGGCGTCGACCTGACCCCGGACGCCAGCGTGGACGCCGGCGCGGTCGGCACGGCCCGCCGGGTCCGCAAGGGTGCCGCCGCCGCGGTGATGAAGTGGGTACGGGAGAACGGCGGTCACCCGACCGAACAGGTCGGCGAGATCGTGGACGCGATCAGCGGCACCGGCGGCACCCCGCTGGTGGTCGCCGAGCACGTCGACGGTGAACCCGCCCGCGCCCTGGGCGTCATCCACCTCAAGGACGTCGTCAAGTCCGGCATGCGTGAGCGGTTCGACGAGATGCGCCGGATGGGCATCCGGACGGTGATGATCACCGGTGACAACCCGCGCACCGCGAAGGCCATCGCCGACGAGGCCGGGGTGGACGACTTCCTGGCCGAGGCCACGCCGGAGGACAAGCTCGCGCTGATCAAGCGGGAGCAGGAGGGCGGCCGGCTGGTCGCGATGACCGGTGACGGCACCAACGACGCGCCGGCGCTCGCCCAGGCCGACGTCGGGGTGGCGATGAACACCGGTACGTCGGCCGCAAAGGAGGCCGGCAACATGGTCGACCTCGACTCCGACCCGACCAAACTGATCGAGATCGTGGAGATCGGCAAGCAGTTGCTGATCACCCGTGGCGCGCTGACCACGTTCAGCATCGCCAACGACATCGCGAAGTACTTCGCGATCATCCCGGCCATGTTCGCCGGCCTCTACCCGAGCCTGGACGCGCTGAACATCATGCGGCTGTCCAGCCCGGAGTCGGCGATCCTGTCCGCGGTCATCTTCAACGCCCTGGTGATCATCGCGCTGATCCCACTCGCCCTGCGGGGCGTGCGGTACCGGCCGGCCGCCGCGTCGAAGCTGCTCAGCCGCAACCTGCTGGTCTACGGGCTGGGCGGCATCATCGTGCCGTTCATCGGGATCAAACTCATCGACCTGCTCATCCAGTTCATCCCGGGGATTTCGTGATGCGCCTACCGACCTGGATCGCCCAACACCTCGCCGCGCTGCGCGCCGTACTCGTCTTCACGGTGCTGCTCGGCCTGGTCTACCCGCTGGCCCTGGTGGCGCTCGGTCAGCTGCCCGGCCTCAACCACAAGGCCGACGGCTCGCTGATCACCGTGGGCGGGGACACCGTCGGCAGCGCGCTAATCGGCCAGTCCTTCACCGACGCGGACGGCAACCCCGTCGCCCGTTATTTCCAGTCCCGCCCGTCCGCCGCTGGCGACGGCTACGACCCGACGTCCACCTCGGCCAGCAACCTGGGGCCGGAGAGCGTGGTCGACACCATCGCCACCGACCCGGAGGAGTCCAGCGAGAGCCTGCTCACCCAGGTGTGCGGGCGCAGCAAGTCCGTCGGTGAACTCAACGGCGTCGACGGCCGGCGCCCCTACTGCACAGACGACGGGGTGGGCGCCGTGCTCGCGGTCTTCCGCGCCGACGGTCTGACCGGCCCGGTCACCCGGGTGGTCAGCGTCAACCAGGCTGCCCCGGCCACCCCGTTCGTCACCGAGTACGAGGGTGTCGCTGTGGAGCCGGCCCAGCCCGGCGAGGACTACGTGGCCGCCGGCGGGGTGGTCACCCCGATCCGCGGCGACGCGCCCGCCGAGCCGGCAGTGCCCGCCGACGCGGTCACCGCCAGCGGCAGCGGTCTCGACCCGCAGATCAGCCCGGCGTACGCCGAGTTGCAGGTGAACCGGGTCGCGCGCGAGCGCGGCGCGGACCCGGCGGCGGTCCGCAAGCTGGTCAAGGAGCACACCGACGGGCGCGGGCTCGGCTTCATGGGCGAGCCCGGGGTCAACGTGTTGGAGCTCAACATCGCCCTCGACAAGCAGTTCGCCGCACGCTGAGCACACTCTGGGCGGGGCCGTGCCAACCGGGCACGGCCCCGCCCGCCGATCTGACCAGGGAGGATGGTCCCCGTGCCACGCGGAGAACTGCGCATCTATCTCGGGGCCGCCCCCGGCGTCGGTAAGACGTACGCCATGTTGGAGGAGGCCCAGCGGCGGGCAGCGCGCGGCACCGACGTGGTGATCGGCTTCGTGGAGACCCACGGTCGCCAGCACACCGCCGCGATGCTCGCCGACCTGGAACAGGTGCCCCGCCGCACGATGGAGTACCGGGGCGTCGAGTTCACCGAGATGGACCTCGACGCGGTGCTGGCCCGCCGGCCGGAGATCGCAGTGGTCGACGAGTTGGCGCACAGCAACGTGCCCGGTTCCCGGCACGACAAGCGCTGGCAGGACATCCAGGAGCTGCTCGACGCGGGGATCGACGTGCTGTCCACGGTCAACGTGCAGCACCTGGAGTCGGTCAACGACGTCGTCGCGCAAATCACCGGCACCACCCAGCGGGAGACCGTGCCGGACGAGATCGTCCGCGCCGCCGAGCAGGTCGAGCTGGTCGACATGACCCCCGAGGCGCTGCGTCGGCGGATGGCGCACGGCAACATCTACCGACCCGACAAGATCGACGCCGCGCTGGGCAACTACTTCCGGGTCGGCAACCTCACCGCGCTGCGCGAACTGGCGCTGATCTGGCTGGCCGACAAGGTCGACGAGCAGCTCGACCGCTACCGCAGCCAGCAGGGCATCGCCGCCACCTGGGAGGCCCGGGAACGGGTCGTGGTGGCACTGACCGGTGGCCCGGAGGGTGAGACGCTGATCCGGCGGGCGGCCCGGGTCGCGGCCCGCAGCAAGGGCGCCGACCTGCTCGCCGTGCACGTGGCCCGCAGTGACGGCCTGGCCGGCGCCGACCCGGCCCAACTGGCCCGTCAGCGGGTGCTCGTGGAGAGTCTGGGCGGCACGTACCACCAGGTGCTCGGCACCGACGTGCCGGCCGCGCTGCTGGACTTCGCCCAGGGCGTGAACGCCACCCAGCTGGTGCTCGGCGCCAGCCGGCGGGGTCGCCTCGCGCAGATCTTCGCCCGGGGCGTCGGGGTGACCACCACAGCGCTCTCCGGGTCGATCGACGTGCACCTGGTCACCCACAAGCAGGCTGGCAAGGGCCGTCGAGCCATGGCCGTGCCGGCGGCGCTGTCCCGGCGTCGACGGCTGCTCGGCTTCGGTCTGGCCGCGCTGGGGATGCCGCTGCTCACCCTGCTGCTGAGGACACTGCCCGACCTGACGCTGACCAACGACATCCTGCTGTTCCTCGCCGGGGTCGTCGGTGTCGCGCTGGTCGGTGGGGTGTGGCCGGCCCTGGTCGCCGCGCTCGGCGGCTCGCTGCTGCTCAACTGGTTCTTCACACCGCCCTACCGCACGTTGACCATCGCCGAGGCCGACAACCTGCTCGCCCTGGCCGTCTTCGTCGCCGTGGCGCTTGCGGTGAGCTGGGTCGTCGACGTGGCCGCCCGGCGCACCCGGGAGGCCGCCCGCGCCGCCGCCGACGCGCAGACCCTCGCCGCCCTCGCCGGTGGCGTGCTGCGCGGCGAACGCCCACTTCCCGCACTGCTGGAACAGCTCCGGGAAACCTTCGGGCTGCGCGCCGTGAGCGTCCTGGAGCTGGCCGAGGACGCCAGCGGGCGCCCCGAACGGGCCCGCGAGGAGCACGCCTGGTGTGTCGTGGCCAGCGTCGGCGAGAGCCCGCCCTGCACACCCGAAGGCGGTGAGACGACGGTGCCGGTCGACGACCGGATCACCGTCGTGCTCTGTGGCCGACGGTTGGAGGCCGCCGACCGGCGCATCGTCGAGGCGTTCGCCGCCCAGGCGGCCGTCGCGCTGCGCCAGGAACGGCTCGCCGAGGAGGCCGCCACCGCCCGGCCGCTGGCCGCCGCGGACCGGATGCGCACCGCGCTGCTCGCCGCGGTCAGCCACGACCTGCGTACGCCGCTGGCGTCGGCGAAGGCGGCGGTGACCAGCCTGCGCAGCCACGACATCGAGTTCGACGAGTCCGACCGTGAGGAGTTGCTGGAGACCGCCGAGGAGTCGCTGGACCGGCTCGCCCGGCTGGTCGGCAACCTGCTGGACATGAGCCGGCTCCAGGCCGGCGTCCTCGGCATCACGGCCACGGCGATCGGCCTGGAGGACGCCGTACCCCTGGCGTTGGACGAACTTGGCCCGGCGGCCGCGACGGTCGGCACGGACATCCCGGCCGACCTGCCGGCCGCCACCGCCGACCCGGGCCTGCTGGAACGGGTGCTGGTCAACATCGTCGCCAACGCGCTGCGCTACAGCCCACCGGACCAGCCGCCCACGATCACCGCCAGCGCGCACGCCGGCCAGGTGGAGCTGCGGGTGATCGACCGGGGGCCGGGCATCCCGGAGGACCAGTGGGAGCACGTCTTCCTGCCGTTCCAACGCCTCGGCGACCGGGACAACCAGACCGGTGTCGGTCTCGGGCTTGCCCTGTCCCGGGGGTTGGCCGAGGCGATGGGTGGCAGCATCACCCCGGAGACCACGCCCGGCGGTGGGCTCACCATGGTGCTGCGGTTGCCCGCCGCGCCGACCAGCTCGGAGGGGTCGCAGGAATGACGCGCATCCTGGTCGTCGACGACGAACCGCAGATCCTGCGCGCCCTGCGGATCAACCTGCGGGCCCGCCGGTACGACGTGGACGTCGCCGCGACCGGCGCCGCCGCGTTGAAGGCCGCCGCCAGCCACCCGCCCGACCTGGTGGTGCTGGATCTTGGTCTGCCCGACATCGACGGGGTGGAGGTGATCCGCGGCCTGCGCGGATGGACCGCCGTGCCGATCATCGTGCTCTCCGGCCGGGCCGGCAGCGAGGACAAGGTCGCGGCGCTCGACGCCGGCGCCGACGACTACGTCACGAAGCCGTTCGGGGTGGAGGAGCTGCTGGCCCGCATCCGTGCCGTCACCCGTCGTCTCGGCGGGCCCAGCGAGGCGGTGCCGGCGTTGCGGATCGGCCAGCACACCGTCGACCTGGCCGACCACAGTGTGCGGCGCGACGACGGCACCGAGGTCAAGTTGACCCCGATCCAGTGGAGCGTGCTGGAGAAGCTGCTGCGTCACCCCGGCAAGCTGGTCAGTCAGCGTCAGCTCCTCCAGGACGTGTGGGGGCCGGAATACCAGAACGAGACCAACTACCTGCGTCAGTACCTGGCCCAGCTGCGGCGCAAGCTGGAGGACGACCCGGCCCGCCCCCGCCACCTCATCACCGAGCCGGGAATGGGCTACCGCTACCGCCCCTGACCCCGGTGACACGCACCTGTGGACATCGCGTACGCCGGCGGGGTGACCACCCGGACACCGATCGGACGGGCGGCGGTCTTCGGATCCAGCGGCGGCGCCACCAGCAGCGGGTCGACCTGGATCACGTCGATACCGAGAGGGCGCAGCATGCCGCGCAGCGCGGACTCGCACAACTCCTCCCACTGCTGGTCGGCACCCATTGCGGTGACCAGCAGCTCGGGGCGGGTGAAGGCGATGCCCACCCGTTGCCCCTGTGGCGAACAGCCGGTCCGCACCGTCCGCACCCCCAGCCGCCCCGGCAGATCGCGCACCGGAACGGCGTAAATTATCGGGGCCTCGTCCATGGTCGGGTTGGTCCTTTCCGAAAGGAAGCGGTCGTCGGCGGGGCGGCTCACGCGGCGGACACCGCCCACGCCGGGGCGTCCTTCCCGGTACGCGGGTCGGCCGGCGTGGTCAGGTCGAGCGCGCGGAGGATGTAGTTGGCCACGGCGACCTCCACCCCGGCACGGCGGCGCAGGTCGGCCACGGCGCGGTGCAGCACCGTCATGCTGTCGGCGGAGAGCCGCACCACGGCGTCGACGTCGGCGGCGATCCACCACGCGTCGACGGCGCAGGGCTCGTGCCGCAGGTACTCCACCAGGTGACTGCCGGGCGCGGACGGGCCGAGCCGGACGCTGACCAGCGCCTCGTGCCGCCGTACCGGCTCTTCCGTGCTGGTCGTCATGGACCCATCGTCACCACCCGACGGCGGTGGAGCGCCCGTCGATACGCGCTTTCGACGGGTCACCGCCAATTCTTGACGCCGCGTTCACGCGCCTGCCAGGCCGCCTCACGGACACGGCGAGTAACGTTCCGGACGGACCAAGATCGGCGTACGAGGAGGCTCCTGTGCAGACGACGGTGGACATCCCGACCAGTGACGGAGTGGCGGACGCGTCCCTCATCCGGCCCGACGGGGACGGCCCGTTCCCGGCGGTCCTGCTCTTCATGGATGCCTTCGGGCCGCGTCCGCGCCTGGTGGAGATGGCGGAGCGGATCGCCGAGCGCGGCTACCTGGTGCTGACGCCCCACCTGTTCTACCGGGGCGGCCGGGCACCAATGTTCGACCTGTCCCGGCTCGGTGAGGCCGACCAGCGCGGTGCGCTCTTCGCGAAGATCGCGCCGCTGGCCCAGGCGCTGACCCCCGAGGCGATCAGCCGGGACACCGCCGCGTACCTCGACTTCCTGGCCGCCCGCGACGACGTCCGGCCGGGCCCGGTCGCGATCACCGGCTACTGCCTGGGCGGCACCAACGCGCTGCGGGCCATCGAGGCGCACCCCGACCGCATCGCGGCCGTCGCCAGCTTCCACGGCGGGCACCTCGTCACGGACGCGCCGGACAGCCCGCACCGGGGCGTCGGCTCGATCACCGGCGAGGTGTACTTCGGGCACGCCGACGCCGACCAGTCGATGACGCCCGAGCAGATCGCCACGCTGGAGCAGGCGCTCGACGCCGCCGGCGTGCGCTACCGCTCCGAGGTGTACGAGGGTGCCCACCACGGCTTCACCATGGCCGACACCCCGATGTACGACGAGAAGGCCACCGAGCGTCACTGGGCCGCCCTGTTCGACCTCCTGGACCGCGCCCTGCCTACGAGCTGACGAGCCCGCCGGCCCGGATCAGCGGCGCAGCAGCACCGGGCCGGCGTCGATGCGGGTGCGGAACAGCGCGTACGGCTTGCGCCGGAGGTCCTGGCCCCGCTGGTACTGCGGCTGGCGGTGCAGTTGGTTGGCGGTGACGTAGAGGTACCCGTCGGTTGCCACCGACATGGTGTCCGGCCAGAGCAGCCGCGGATCGTGGACCAGGGTCTCGTACTCGCCGTCGGGCAGTCGACGCAGCACCGCGTTGTGCTCGTACGAGGTCAGGTAGAGCCGCCCCGCGTCGTCGCTCTCCAACCCGTCCGAGGCGGTGCCCCGGTCGCCCTCGTCGACGACTGTCTCCGCGACCGCCTCCTGGGTGACGCCCGGGTCGGCCAGCGCCTCGGTGGACACGCTGTGCAGGCGCCGGGATGCCAACGGGCAGTAGTAGAGCCGGGTGCCGTCGGCGGAGATGGCGATGCCGTCGGAGCCCATGCTCACCGGCTTCGGTGGGCCGTCCGCCGGGCGTTCGAGGAACGGTCGGCCCTCGACCACCGGGCGGAACGACGTCAGCGGCTCCGCCTTGGTGGACGGGTGGTCGTGCAGCCGTCGCCAGGACGCACCGCTGGCCAGGTCCACCACGATGATCCCGTTCGGGCCGGAGTCCGCCGAGTCGGTGATGTACGCGATCCCAGCCTCGCCCCGCCGCAGGTCGAAGCGGACGTCGTTGAGGTACGTCGTCGGCAGCGCCACGTCCGTCGGGAAGGTGATCACCTGGGCCACCGTGTCGGTGTCCAGGTCGACGCGGACCAGCTTCGGGCCGCCCGGTTTCGTGGGCTGGAACATCGGGCTGCCGGTGTCCAGCACCCAGAGCCGGTCGGCCGGGTCGACCACGATGCTCTGCACCGACACGAACGCGCCCGCGTCGTCGTCGCCGGACGGGTCGTTCCACTGCTGGTCGGGGTAGGGCACCTCCTGGCCGTCGCGCAGCTCGGCGACCGTGGCCGGCACCTCGTCGCCCCACTTGGGGAAGTTGACGAAGATCCGGCCCTGGTGCGAGACGCTCACGCCGGTCGGCATGGGGCCGGTGAAGGTGTGCACCAGCTCCAACTCGCCGACCGGCTCGTCGCCGACCGGCCCGTTCACGACTCCCGCCCCATGGTGCTCATCGTCCCGCCCCCTGCCAGTCGGCCCGTTGTCCCGCTTCGGCGGGACTATTCCCGCCCCGGCGTCCGATATGCCTGCGGCCAGCTGTGCGTGCGGTCAGCTCGGGGGCGCGGTGGCGCCCGCAGCGGGCAGGCCAGGGACCTCGACGTCCACCGCGAGCAGCGCGCCGTCCGCCGGGCCGGCGGTGTCCAGCCCCACGCGGGCGGTGCCGACGAAGAGTCGGCGCAGGTCGGGGCCGCCCAGGCAGATGCCGGCCGGCTGCTTCGCCGGTAGCCGGATCTCCCGGTCGAGGGTGCCGTCGGGACGGTAGCGGCGTACCGCGGAACCGCCCCACAGTGCGATCCAAAGATGGCCGGCCGCGTCCACGGTCATGCCGTCCGGGCCACCGTCGGCGGAGGAGATCCGCAGGAACGGCTCCCGCCCGTGCAGGGCCCCGGTCTCCGGGTCGACGGTGAACCGGTCGATGGCGCCAAGCGGCGTGTCGGCCAGGTACATGGTGGTGCCGGCGGCGTCGAAGGCCGGCCCGTTCGGGATGGTCAGCCCGGTCACCGCGGGCACCGGCTCGCTGCCCGGGGTGAGGCGGAACAACGTGCCTCCGCCAGGCACCGCGGCGTACGACATGCTGCCGGCCCAGAAACGGCCGTGCGGGTCGGCGACCGCGTCGTTCATCCGGGTCGGCTCGGGTGCGTCACCGACCAGGTCGGCGACCGGTCGGGGGTCGCCGGCGGCGGTGAGCACTGTGATGCCGGTCCCGGCGGCGGCCAGCCAGTCGCCGGGTCGGCCGGTCACCGGGGCGACCGCGCCGAGCGGGACATCCAGGCGGCGCAGCTCCCGCAGCGGGGTCGGGGCGTCGCCGTCGGTCTCCAGCAGTCGCCCGGCCAGCAGGTCGACCAGGACCAGCCGGTCGTCGACCCAGCGCAGCCCCTCGCCGAGCTCCAACCGGTCGGTGCTCCAGATGGTCGGCTCGGTCAGCTCCATGGTGCTCCTCCAAAGGATCGTCAGCGGACGGTACCGCCGGGGCCATGGTCGAGCAGCGCCAGCTCGGCCCGGTCGGGCAGGCCCTCCCAGTCGCCCAGGGTGGCCACCGCGAACGCCCCGGTGGTGACCGCCCGGTCCAGCCGGCCCGGGACGTCGGCGCCGTCGAGCCAGCCGGAGAGCAAGCCGGCCACGAAGGCGTCGCCCGCGCCGACGGTGTCCACCACCGGCACCGTCCGGGCTGGACGGTGCACCACGCCGGTCGCGCTGTGGCTGGTCGCCCCGCTGGCACCGTGCTTGACCACGACCTCGGTGACGCCGGCCGAGAGCAGCGCCGGGACCGGGTCGGTCGCGTCGGTCAGCACCGCCAGCTCGTCGTCGGAGGCGACCACCAGGTCGATCGAGGGCAGCAGCGGGCGCAGCGCGGCGGCGGCCTCCGCGACCGACCAGAGCCGGTTGCGGTGGTTGACGTCCAGGCAGATCGTGCTGCCGGCGACGCGGGCGCGCCGGACGGCCTCCACCACGGCGCGGTACGGCTCGACGCCGAGCGCGCAGGTGATGCCGGTGACGTGCAGCAGCCGGGGTGAGGGCCCGGGCGCGTCGAAGGCCGGTGTCACGTCGACCGCGCGCAGCCGGGAGCCGGCGGAGCCGGTGCGGTGGTAGGTGACCCGGTTGATGTCGGCGACCCGGTTCTCGAAGAGGATCAGGCCGGTCGGAGCGGTCGGGTCGACCCGGGACCAGCGCAGGTCGACACCCTCGGCGCGCAGCGTACGGCGGACCAGTTCGCCGGCCTCGTCGGCGCCGGTGACCCCGATCCAGGCGGCCTGGTGGCCAAGCCGAGCCAACCCGATCGCCACCGTCGACTCGGAACCCGCGACGGAGATCCCGGCGGTGCCGCCCAGGCGCAGCGGCCCGGTGGTGCGGAAGGCCGCCATCGTCTCGCCGAGCGTGAGCAGGTCGGTCATCGCCGGACCGCCGCGAGGAAGGTCGCGGCGCGCTCGCGCAGCGCCGCCGGGTCGCCACCGCGAACGGCGTCACCGAGCAGCGGGGAGCCGACGCCGACCGCGACCGCGCCCCGGCCTAGGTACTGTCTCGCGCCGTCCGCGTCGACGCCACCGACCGGTACGAACGCGGTGCCGGGGAACGGGTCACGCAGCGCGCCGAGGTAGTCGGGCCCACCCAGGGAGGCCGGGAAGAGCTTGATCGCGGCGGCCCCGCCGCTGCTGGCCTGCACAACCTCGGTGGGGGTGAGCGCGCCGGCGAGCACCGGCAACCCGAGCCGGCCACCTTCGGCGAGGCTGGCGGCGATCGCCGGGGTGACCAGGAAGGCGGCGCCCGCGTCGGCCGCCGCGCGGGCGTCCTCGGCGCTGAGCACGGTGCCCGCGCCCAGGGCGTAGTCAGGCCCGAGGGCGGTCCGGGCACGTCGGATGACGTCCAGCGCGTCGGCGCTGGTGAGCGAGACCTCGACCAGTGCGACGCCGCTCTCGGCCAGGGTGAGCACGGCGGTCAGCGCCGCCGCCGGGTCGGGGCCGCGCACGATCGCCAGCAGCCGGTGGGTACGCAACTCGTCGAGCAGGTTCATCGCGGATGTCCTCAGGGGGTGCGGTGGGCGGAGATGGTGAGTCGCCAGGCGATTTCACCGGCGGCGGGAACCACTGCCGCGTCGGACGGGCCGGCGTCGGCCAGGTCGAAGGCGCCGCCGAGCATCGGTTCGACCCCGACGCTGCGGTAGGGGCCGTTTGCCGGCCAGCCGCCCAGGTTGCGCCAGAGCGCGGTGCTGCGGGGCTGGTCAACGCACTCCAGCTCCAGGGTCAGCCGGTCGGGGCCGTCGATCACCTGGACCCGGGGGCAGTCGAGCAGCACCGCGCCGAGCGCCGTCCCGTCGTCCGGGCCGAAGGTGTCCAGCGTCAGCCCGGCGGGGGCCGGCCACGCCCCGGTGAGCCACGGGGCGTTCGTGGGCCAGGTGCCCGGCGGCAGGAACGCGGCGGCCTCCGGATGCAGCCGGGTCGGCGTGCCGGCGGGTGCGTCGAGGCGGGCTGCGGGGGACAGGTCGAGCAGGGCGTGCGCGGCCCAGACGAACCGGTGACCGGGGTCGGCGGACAGTCGGTAGTCGGCCACCACCACGCCGCCTTCGTCGGTGATCCGGCGGCTCACTGTGAACGTCGGCCGCTGGATCACCAGGGTGTCGGGGTCGGCGCTGTGCCACGGCCGCGACCACACCTCGCCGTGGTCGGGTCGACCGCGCACTGTGGGCAGGCACTCCTCCAGGCCGCCGGCGTCGACGAACGCGTCGTCGGGGCGTACCTCGTGGCGGCCGGGCTCCGGGCCGCGCCACAGCCATTCCCGACCGCCGCCGTGCAGGCTGGTCCACCGGCCGCCGTGCGCCGCGTCGTACGCCACCCGCAGCGGCACCGGGGTCGCGCCGGTCACCATTCCGCGAACGACCCGTCGGCGTGCTGCCAGACCGGGTTACGCCAGGTGTGCGGGGTCTGCGCGGCCTTGCGGACCGCCGCCTCGTCCACAGTGATGCCCAGGCCGGGCCGGTCGAAGCGGGCGATGTGCCCGTCCACGAACCGGAACGGTTCCGGGTCGATCAGGTAGTCCAGCAACTCCGAGCCGGCGTTGTAGTGGATGCCGATGCTCTGCTCCTGGATCAGGAAGTTCGGCGTCGCGAAGGCCACCTGGAGGCTCGCCGCCAGGGAGATCGGGCCGAGCGGGCAGTGCGGGGCGAGCAACGCGCCGTACGTCTCGGCCAGCGCGGCGATCCGGCGGACCTCGGAGATCCCACCCGCGTGCGACAGGTCCGGCTGGACCACGGCGACTCCGGCCTGCAACGGGCCGAGGAACTCGGAGCGGCCGTAGAGCCGCTCACCGGTGGCCACCGGGATCGGTGTGCTGGCGACGATGTCGCGCAGGTGGTGGGCCTGGTCGGGCAGGACCGGCTCCTCCACGAAGAACGGGCGCAGGGAGACCAGCTCGGGCAGGATCCGGCGTACGGCGGCCATCCCGGCCCGGCCGTGGAAGTCCAGCGCGATGTCCCGGTCGGGGCCGAGCACCTCGCGGGCGGCGGCGACCCGGCCGACGATCGCGTCCACCTCGGCAGAGGTGGGGATGGGGGAGAGCCGCCCGCAGGCGTTCATCTTGACGCCGGTGAGGCCGGCGGCGACCTGCGCGGCGGCGGCGTCGGCCACCTCGTCCGGCTCGTCCCCGCCGATCCACGAGTAGATCCGCACCCGGTCGCGTACGGGCCCGCCGAGCAGCGCGTGCACCGGCGCGCCGTACGCCTGCCCGGCGATGTCCCAGAGTGCCTGGTCGAGGCCGGCGACGGCGCTGGAGAGGATCGGGCCGCCCCGGTAGAAGCCGCCCTTGGTGAGCACCTGCCAGTGCTGTTCGATGCGCAGTGGATCGGCGCCGATCAGGTGTTCGGCGAGCACCTCGACGGCGCTGCGTACCACTTCGGCGCGCCCCTCCACCACCGGTTCGCCCCACCCGACCAACCCGTCGTCGGTCTCCACCCGGCAGAACAGCCACCGTGGCGCGACCAGGAAGGTCTCGATCCGCTCGATCTTCACTGACTGCCCCTTCGTCCCCGTGCCTTCTCGACGTCGCGGACGGCCTTGTCCAGCAACTCACGCATGGCGGTCTCGGCCGCCGTCTCGTCCCGTTCGCGCAGCCCGTCGACGACCGCACGGTGACTGGGCACCGGGTCGTCGTGCGCGTCACCGCCGTGCACCAGCCGGTCCCGTTCGGCGAGCCCGGTCTCCATCACCACCTCCATCCGCTCCAACAGCTCGTTGTGGGTGGCGGCGAGCAGCGCGCGGTGGAAGGCGAGGTCGGCGGCGATGGCGGCGGCGGGATCACCGATGGCGTCGGTCATCTTGGCGAGTGCCTGGTCGAGGGCGGCCAGGTCGTCCTCGGTCGCACGGGTGGCGGCCAGTCGCGCGGCGGCGGGCTCGATGATGGCGCGTACCTCGTGCAGCTTTTCGAGCAGGCGCTCGTCTGGGCCCTCGGCGAACTGCCAGCGGATCACGTCACCGTCGAGCAGGTTCCAGTCCGCGCGGGGCCGCACGAAGGTGCCGCGCTTCTGCCGGGCGTCGACGATGCCCTTCGCGGAAAGGACCTTCAGCGCCTCGCGTAGCGCGGTCAGGCTGACGCCGAACTCCTCCTGCAACGCGACGATGTTCAGGGTCGCGCCGACGGCGATCTCGCCGGTGAGGATGCGACGGGCGATAGCTTCGACGGTTTGCCCGTGGACGCCGCGGCGTGCGTACTGTGCCAATGCTCCTGGCCTTTTCGCTGGTCGGTATCGATCTCTCAGGCCGAGGCTTTCACCGCTGTCCAGCCACCGTCCACCACGAGGCTCGCGCCGGTGATGTAGGCGGCGTCCGGTGAGGCGAGGAAGGCGACTGTCGAGGCCACCTCGTCGGGCGTGCCGAAGCGCTTCGCCACGGTTTCGGCGACGCTACGCTGCCGGTCCTCTTCGGACACGTCGGCCCAGGCGCCGGTGAGGATGGGCCCGGGCAGCACGGTGTTGACCCGCACCTGTGGGCCGTACTCCACGGCGAGTTGGCGGCCGAGCGCGACCAGGCCGCCCTTGGCCGCGGCGTACGCGGGTCGGCCGGGCAGCCCGACCAGCGCGTGCACCGAGGAGATCAGCACCACCGCGCCCGAGCGGGCCCGCAGGTCGTTCAGGCAGGCGCGGACGCCGAGGAACGAGCCGGTGAGGCTGACGCCGAGCTGGTCGTCCCAGGACTGCCGGCTGGTCTCGTGCGCCGGAGCGACCTGCACGGCGTACGCGGTGCTGACGAGGATGTCGATCGGGCCGAGGCTCGCTCGTGCCGCCGACACCGCAGCCGTCCAGTCGCTCTCCTCGCTGACACTGCCCATTACGGACAGTGCTCGGTGGCCGGCGGCGGTCAGCTCGTCGGCCAGCGGGGTCGGATCCTGGACGTCGAGCAGCGCGAGGGCCGCACCTTCGGCGGCGAGCCGCCGGGCGATGGCCGCACCGATCCCGCCCATAGCGCCAGTGACCAGCGCGTTCTTGCCTTCGAGCCGACGCATAGGCTGATCCACCTGACCCTCACCTTGATCTCATCTAATCATTAATTACGAAGATATCTTGACAGCCGGCGACGGCCGATGCAACCTTCTCGTCACAGCATTCACATGGACGACACACTGCGCAGTGACGCTGCGTGTCGTAGAGGAAGGGATACCTCCGTGAGCGACTTCGACCCCGGTCGCCGGCGATTCCTTGGTCACCTTGGGCTCGCCGGCATGGGCGCGCTCGGCGCCAGCTCGTTCCTCAGCGCGTGCGCCAGCTCCGCCAGCGGGCCGACGACGAGCAACGGCTCGGGCGCGGTCACCATCCAGTCCAACCTCTCCTCGCCGCAGGCCAAGGCCGCGATGGAGAAGCTGATCGAGAATTTCAACGCGCAGGGCAAGGGCACGGCGAGCCTCAACACGATCGCCTCGGAGACCTTCCGGACCCAGCTGCCGACGTACCTGACCTCGGCGAACCCGCCGGACCTCTACACCTGGTACGCGGGCTCGGTCGCCAACGACTACGCCAGCAAGAACCTGCTGCTGGACGTCTCCGACGTCTGGAAGTCGCTGGGCGACTACCCCCAGTCGCTGCGCACCCTCTCCACCGATGCCAGCGGCAAGCAGATCTTCGTGCCGATGAACAACTACTGGTGGGGCTTCTTCTACCGCAAGTCCAACTTCGCCAAGTGGGGCGTGCAGGAGCCGAAGACCTGGACCGACTTCCTGGCGCTGTGCGAGACGCTGAAGAGCAAGGGCATCCCGCCGATCGGCATCGGCCTCGGCGACACCCCATGGGTGGCCTCGGCCTGGTTCGACTACCTCAACATCCGGATCAACGGCGCGCCGTTCCACCGCGAGCTGCTCGCCGGCAAGCAGCGCTTCGACGACCCCAAGGTCAAGGCGGTCTTCACCCGCTGGCGCGAGGCCCTGCCCTACTTCGACCCCAAGGGCAAGGCGTACCCGTTCCAGGAGGCGACCACCGCGCTGCTGGCCGGCAAGACCGGCATGTTCCTGATCGGCACGTTCTTCGCCGACGCGGCACCGAAGGACGCCCTCGGTGACCTGGACTTCTTCCGGTTCCCGATCATCGACCCGGCGGTGCCGCTGGCCGAGGAGGCCCCGACGGACGGCTTCTTCGCCAGCGCGAAGACCGCCAACCCGACCGGCACCAGGGCCCTGCTCAGCTACCTCTCCGGGGTCGAGGCCCAGGAGGCGTACGTCAAGGCCAGCTCGGGCATCGTCCTGCCGGCCAACCCCAGGGCCAAGGCGTCCGACTCGCCGCTGGTGGTCAAGGGCAAGGCGATGCTCGACGAGGCCAAGGAGCTGACCCAGTTCTTCAACCGCGACTCCAGTGACGCACTCCAGCCGACCGCGGACACCGCGCTGACCAAGTTCATCGACAAGCCGGACCAGATCGACGCGATCCTGCGGGAGTGGCAGGCCGGCGCCGAGAAGGTCTTCAAGGGCTGACGTGACAGCAACGATCTCCACGACCTCGGTCACTCCCACCCGGCGGCGGCGACGGTCGGCTCGACTGTCGCCGCTGCTGGTGGCGTTCGTCCTCGTGCCGTTCGCGGTCGAGAGCATCTGGGTCTTCTGGCCGGCGCTGCAGGGCTTCTGGTTCTCCCTCACCCGCTGGGACGGCATGTCGTCGCCGACCTTCGTGGGCACGGACAACTACGTCGAGCTGGCCGGTGACGCCACCTTCCGAGGCGCGCTGGTCAACACGGTGATCTGGCTGGTGCTCTTCGGTGGTCTCTCCGTGCTGGGTGGCTTCGGCATGGCGCTGATCCTGCAGAAGGAGCGGCGCTGGGTCGGCTTCTACCGGGCCGCGCTGTTCACCCCTGTGGTGTTCTCACTGGTGGTGACCGCGCTGGTCTGGCGGGTCTTCTACCAGCCCGACGGCATCGCCGACACGTTGCTGCGGGCCGTCGGCCTGGAGCACCTGATCCGACCCTGGCTCGCCGACCCGCACACCGCCCTCTACGCGGTGATCCTGCCCGCCCTGTGGCGGCAGATCGGCTACGTGATGGTGCTGTTCCTGGCCGGGCTGAAGGCGATCGACCCGGCGCTGCACGAGGCCGCCCGGATGGACGGCGCCAACGCCTGGCAGCGGCTGCGGCACGTCACGATCCCCCAGCTCAAGGGAGTCAACGCCGTCGTGCTGTCGGTCATCGTGATCGACTCGCTGCGCTCGTTCGACATCGTCTGGTCGCTGACCAAGGGTGGGCCGTACCACTCGTCGGAGCTGCTCAGCACCTACATGTACTCGACAGCGTTCCAGAGCCTGCGGCTGGGTTACGCCTCCGCGATCGCCGTGGTGATCTTCGTGCTCGCGCTGGCCGTCATCCTCGGCTACCTGGTCCGCGCGTTCCGGGAGGAAGCGTGATGAACAAGCTCCGTACCGGGGCCTTCCACACCGGCATGATCCTGCTGTCGCTGCTCTGGCTGGGCCCGGTGCTCTGGGTCGTGGTGATGTCCACCCGGTCGTTCGACGACATCGCCGCACACGGCGTGGGCAGCCTGCCCCGATCGTTCACGCTGGACACCTACCGACAGGCGTGGACCGACGGCGGCGAGCTGCGCGCCCTGATCAACAGCATGCTGGTCGCCGTCCCGTCGGTGGCGTTGAGTCTCGCCCTCGCGGCGATGGCCGCGTTCGCGCTGAGCCGCTTCCGGATCCCCGGCCGACGCACCATCCTGCTGCTGATGCTCGCCGGCAACCTGCTGCCACCGCAGATCCTGCTCATCCCGGTGGCGAAGTTCAGCGAGCTGACCGGCCTGTACGACACGCTCTGGGCGCTGATCGCGGTGCAGGTCGGCTTCGGGCTCGGCTTCTACACCTTCGTCCTGCACGGCTTCATGCGGGACCTGCCGGGCGAGATCCAGGAGGCGGCCACCATCGACGGCGCCGGCACGGCGCAGATCTTCACCAGGGTGATGCTGCCACTGACCCGGCCGGCGCTCGCCGCTCTCGGGGCGCTGTCCTTCACCTGGATCTTCAACGACCTGCTCTGGGCGATCACCGTGTTGCGTACCGACGACAACATGCCGGTCACCCCGGCGCTGCTCGCCCTCCAGGGCCAGTTCGTCTCGTCCTGGAACGTGATCGCCGCCGGCACCGTCATCGCGGCCGTCCCCACCGTCGCGGTCTTCCTGCGCTTCCAGCGGCACTTCGTCTCCGGCCTGGCGCTCGGAGCGGTCAAGTGACCGCCGCGCCCGGGCAGCGTTGGACGCTGCGCGGCACGCACACCGAGTACACAGTCACCGTGCCGGCGCACGGCCGCTGGCTGGAACTGGTCGCGTGGGGGCCGCACGGCGTCTCCACCGGGCCGTCGCCGGTCGCCTACGACGGCCCGGTGCCGTTCCTCACCGCCGGGGACGCCGCCCCCATCGAGTACGCCACCGACGCCGACCGGCCGTTCACCGGCGCGGACCTGGTGGTGGAGACCGTGACCGGGCAGCGCCGGGTGGGCTTCACGCACACCGGCGTACGGGTCGACGCCGACCAGCGGGAGCTGGCCGTCGACTTCGCCGACGCGGTGACCGGGCTACGCGCAACGGTGCACTACCGGGTGCCCGCCGGCACCGATGTGGTGCAGCGGTGGGTCGAGCTGACCAACGGCGGCTCCGCCCCGCTGCGGGTGGTCCGGGCCGGGTCGGGCGGTTTCTGCGTACCGACGCCGCACGGCGCGCTGCTCAGCCACCAGTGGGGGCAGTGGGCGCAGGAGTTTCAGCTCTCCCACGTCGAGCTGGGCCACGGCACCTTCAGCATCGGCAGCTCCCAGGGCGTACCCGGGCATCTGCACGTGCCCTGGCTGGCCGTGCGGGACACCGCCGAGCCGGCCGGTCCGGCGTGGGGGATGGCGTTGGCCTGGACCGGTTCGTGGGAGATCAGCGCCGAGCGGGACACCGGCGGGCTGACCCGCGTCCGGGCCGGCCGACAGTTGGTCGACGGCCCGCTGGCGCTGGCCCCCGGCGAGGTGCTGGCCCTGCCGGTGGTCACCGGGGCGTACAGCCCGGACGGCCTGGACGGGCTCGCCCGGGTCTGGCACACCCACCAGCGGTTGCTCGCCGCCGACCGGCTCACCCCACGACCGGTGCTCTACAACTCGTGGGAGGCCACCTACTTCGCCGTCGAGGCGGAGAGCCAGCTCGCGCTCGCTCGGATCGCCGCCGACCTGGGCGTCGAGACGTTCGTGGTGGACGACGGCTGGTTCGTCGGCCGCGACGACGATACCGCCGGACTGGGTGACTGGACGCCCGACCCGGCGAAGTTCCCCGCCGGGTTCGACACGTTCATCGCCGACGTCCGCGCGCTCGGGCTGAACTTCGGGCTCTGGGTCGAGCCGGAGTGCGTCAACCCGAGGTCGAGCCTCTACGCCGAGCACCCGGAATGGGTCTACTCCGTCGACGGTCGGCCGCTCACCCCCGTGCGCAACCAGTACCTGCTCGACCTGGGCCGGCCGGAGGTCGCCGAGTTCGTCCACTCCACTGTGGACGATCTGCTGCGCCGGTACGACATCGACTACCTGAAGTGGGACTTCAACCGGCCGCGTACCGAGCCGGGCCGGCCGGGCGGTGTCGGTCCGCTCGACCTGGACGGCACCCACGTCGCCAACCTGCACCGGATCTACGAGCGGCTGCGCCGGGACCACCCCGGTGTGCTGATCGAGGCCTGTGCCGGCGGTGGCGCGCGGACCGACCTGGCGATGGCCGCCCGCGCCGACGTGTTCTGGCCCAGCGACAACACCGGCCCACTCGACCGGCTGGCCATCCAGTACGGCTTCCTGCACGCCAACGCCCCGCACCTGCTCAGCTCCTGGGTCACCGACGCGCCCGGCCTGTTCGACAGTCGACCGCGAACCCTTGCGTTCCGGTTCGTCCTGGCGATGGCCGGTGTGCTCGGCATCGGCGCGGACATCCGGGCCTGGACTCCCGAGGAACGGGCCGAGGCGGCCGGCTGGATCGCCCGGTACAAGCAGATCCGGGACGTCGTCACGCACGGCGAGGTGCACCTGATCGGTGGGCCCGACCAGGCCCGCTGCGCGGTGCAGTACACGGCGCCCGACGAGCGCCGGGTCGTCGTCCTGGCCTGGCACACCGGCCGGCTCGACGGCGCCGGCCTGCTGCCGTCGCGCCCGGTACGGCTGCCACTGCGTGGCCTCGACCCGGCGGCCCGCTACCGACACGGCGACCGCCACTACTCCGGCAGTCACCTCGCCGCTGTCGGCCTTCCCGTGCAGTGGAGCCCGACCCATGACGCCGACCTCATCGTGCTGACCCGCGACTGAGGTCGGAGCACCACCACCCCACCCCCGAGGGACAGGAGTACCTCCATGCGCCTGAACCGACCGCTGACCGCTGCCCTGGCCGTGCTCGGCCTGGGCCTGGTCAGCCCGACGCCGGCACTGGCCGGCCCACCGCACACCGACCCACCCCAGGTCGGTCACGGGCCCGGCCGGCCCGGCCACGCCCCGGCCGCCACCGGCGCGGAGGACCAGGGGGCCCCGACGTTCTTCAACAGCGGCCTCGCCCCGACGCCCTACCAGGGCTGGAACACCTACTTCGGCCTCGGTGGCGATCCCACCGAGGCCGAGGTCAGGTCCGTCACCGACCATATGGTCCACAGTGGCCTGCGCGACGCCGGCTACACCTACGTCTGGATCGACGGCAACTGGGCCGCGCCCACCCCACGCAACGAGGCCGGTCAGCTCGTCGCCGACCCCGCCCGCTTCCCCGGCGGAATGGCAGCGCTGGCCGCGTACATCCACAGCAAGGGGATGAAGGCCGGCATCTACACCGACGCCGGGCCGTACCTGTCGGGGCAGTGCGGGCTCGGCAGCAACGGCCACTACCAGGCCGACGTCGCCCAGTTCGCCGGCTGGGGCTTCGACGCGCTCAAGGCCGACTGGCTCTGCGGCCGGGCCGCCGGCCTCGACCCGGAGGCCACCTTCCGTGAGCTGGCCGAGGCGGTACGCCAGTCGCCGCGGCCGATGCTGCTCAACATCTGCAACCCGGTCAGCTCCGACTGGGGTGGCGGCCCGTACACCCCGGAACAGCTCTCCACCTGGAGCTACACGTACGCGCCCACCATCGCCGACTCCTGGCGGACGTACACCGACGTGGGCCTGACCGACCCGAGCCCGCAGTGGGCGTACCCGTGGGTGCTGCGCAACATGGACGTCAACGCGTACCACCCGGCGGCCACCGGGCCGGGGCACTACAACGACCCGGACTACCTGCTGCCGATGCGCCCGCTGCCCGACGGCGGGTACGAGTTGAGCCTGGACGAGTCCAAGACGCAGCTCGGCATGTGGGCCATCATGGCCGCACCACTGGTGATCGGCTCCGACCCACGTGGCCTGCCGGCGGAGATGATCTCGGCGTTGACCAACCCGGAGATCATCGCGGTGGACCAGGACCCGCTGGTCCGACAGGGCGTCAAGGTCGCCGACACCGGCACCGACGCGCAGGTCTGGAGCAAGGTGCTCACCGGTTCCGGTAAGCGGGCCGTCGCGCTGCTCAACCGACACGACACCGCTCAGCAGATCACTGTGAATTTCGCCGACGTCGCGCTCGGCGGGTCGGTGCGCGTCCGTGACCTGTGGTCCCGCGCTGACGTGGACGCCCAGCCCGGTTCCGCCGGAGTCCAGCCGTTCACCGGCTCGTACACCGTCGAGGTGCCGGCGCACGGCGTGGCCATGCTCGGTCTGACCGGCACCGACCAGGTCGCCGGCGCCAACCTCGGCGGCACCGCCAGCGCCAGCCCGGCGCTGGTCCGGGTGGACGACACGCACGCCGCCGCCTTCGTCCGCGACGCCTCCGGCGCGCTGGCCGTCAACACCCGCACCGGTACGACGTGGGGCACGCGCTGGACCTCGCTCGGCGGCCCGGTCGGCGGCCGGATCCTCGGCCAGCCAGCCGCGTACGGCTCCGCCGGTGGGCGACTCGACGTCTTCGTCCGTGGCACCGACAATGCGGCCTGGCAGCGCAGTTACGTGGCCGGCAGCTGGGGGCCGTGGCGCAGCCTCGGTGGCACGCTGACCGACGCGCCCACGGTGGCCTGGACCAGCCCGACCCAGTGGACGCTCGTCGCCCGAGGCGCGGACGGCAAGCTCTGGTCCCGTGCAGCGGGCACCCGCTGGACCGGCGTCGGCGCTCCCGAGGACCGGCCGTTCCACGGTCGGCCGAGCGCTGTCGTCGACGACGACGGCGTCCTGCACGTGGCGGTCCGCAGCCGCACCGACGAGGTGTGGTGGAGCAGCCGGACCGGCACCACCTGGTCCGCCTGGACCAACCTGGGCGGCACCACCAGTGGCAGCCCGACGTTGCTCGCCACGTCCGGCCGGGTCTACCTGTTCTCGTTGGCCGCCGACAACCGGCTCTGGCAGCGCAACCTGACCGACGGCGCCTGGGGTGGCTGGTTCCGACGCGGTGAGTTCGCGACCGACGCGTTCCGGGGCGCGCCCGGGGCCGCCGCCGGTGCCAACGGCAGCGCCTGGCTGGCCGTACGCGGCGTGGACAACCGGGTGCACCAGGTCGTCCTCTGATCCACGGTGGCGGGCCGTCGTTGGGCGGCCCGCCACCCTGCACCATCCCGGTCCGCTCAGGCGGCGTCGACTCCCGCACCTTCGTCGGCGCGTCTCGTCCCGGGTCGCCTGGCTCGGGCGGGTCGGCGTCAGGCCGGGACGAGCTCCCGGCATCGGCGCAGGGCGGCCAGGGCGAGCGGTGCGTCGCGGCCCGCAATCCCGGCCTCCAACTCGGCGACCGCTCCCGCGGCCCCTGCCGGGTCGCCCGCTGCGGCTGCCGCCTCGGCCAGCACCAGGACCGCCTCGGCGGCCCACGCCAGGATGCCCTTTCCGCGTACCAGTGACAGCGCCTCCGTAGCGTGCCGCGCCGCCTCGTCCGGTCGCCCGGCCAAAGTCAGCCGGGCCAGCGCCGAGAGCGCCTGCACCAGCGGCCAGATCGCGCCGACCCGCCGGGCGTCGGCCACCACCTCCCGCAGCGCCCGTTCGGCCGTCTCCACCTCGTCGGCGTCGACCGCGGTACGGCCCTGCACGGTCGCCAGCTCGACCCGCGCGTCGAGCAGGGTCACCGGCATCCGCTCGGCCGTCACGACCAGCCGGGCGAGCCGCTCGGCCAGCCCGTCGAGCCGCCCGGCGGCCCGGTCCAGCGACAACTCGGTGACCTCCACCAGGGTCGTCAGCCGCTCGTACCCGGTCTCGTCGACCAACCCCCGGCCCGCCGCCAGAAGCGCCTCGGCCTGCTCCGGATGACCGGCGTGCAACGCGCCCTGCGCCCAGTTCAGGCAGGCGCGGGCATGCTCCCGGGGCCGGTCGGCCAACTCGGCGGACGCGCGCAGCTCGGTGATGATCGACCAGGCCGTCGGATCGCCCAGCTCGATCAGCAGCGAGGTACGGGCGATGCGGACCGCGAGGTGCGCGGCCGGGTCCCCGCTGGCCGTCGCGGCGGCCTCGGCCTCCGCGCAGCGGGCCAGGTGGCCGTCGACGTGCCGGCCGACGACGGTGTCCGGGGCCGCCAGCACCGCGAGCGCCGGGGCCCTCCGGCGCGGTGCGCGCAGGTACGGCACGGCGCGCTCGATCTCGGCGTACCCGCGCAGTGCCTCGCCCTGCTGACGCAGCATCCGCCCGAGCACCAGGCCCAGCTCGCCCCGGGCGCCGGGCGGTAGCCGGCGGTCGGCGAGCAGCCGTTCCAGCACCGGGATCGCCTCGGCCTGGCTGAGCCCGTCGATGGCTGACCGGCCCAGCTTCGCGGCGAGCCGGACCCGTACCGGTCGGGGCAGCTCGGCGACGTCCATCGTCTGGAGCAGGAAGCTGGCGGCGGTCGCGTCGTCGCCGCGCTCGGTGGCCAGGTCGGCAGCCGCCTCAGCGTTGCGGACGAAGTCGGCTCCGCTGCCGGCCCGGCGGTAGTGGTGCGCCAGTTGGGCGACCGGCCTGGGAAGCTCCTGTTCCAGCACCCGTGCGACACGCAGGTGCAGCCATTCCCGGCTCTCCCGGGGCACCAGGTCGTACACCACCTGTCGGGCCAGGTCGTGACGAAAGCGCAGGCCGTCACCGCCGTCGTGCAGAAGGCCAGCGCGGTGGGCGGCGGTCAACGCCGCGCCGATCGCCACCCGGTCCAGGCTGAGCACCGAGGCGAGGATGCGTTGGTCCGGTGCCATTCCCAGCACGGCGGCGGCACCGAGCACCTCCCGGGTGGCCTCGTTGAGTGGGCGCAGCCGCCAGAGCAGCACGTCACGCAGGACGAACGGAACGCTGTCGTCCGCCAACGGGTCGCCACCCCGCTCGGCGAGTGTCCGCAGCACCTCCTCGACCACGAACGGGATGCCGGCGGTCCGGTCGAGCAGGGTGGCGGTGAGCTGCTGCGGCGGGTCGTCGAGCCGCAGGGTCCGGGCGGCGAGCCGGCGTACGTCGTCGGCGTCCAGCGGGCCGAGCGGCACTCGCGCGACGCTCCACGGAGGGGTTCGGGCCAACGCGTCGTGGATCGGCGTACTGCCGCCCGGCGCGGCCGTGCGTGCGGTCAGCACCACCGCCAGCCCGTCCACCGGGTGGGTGCTCAGGTAGCCGAGGAACTCGCAGGTCGCCGGGTCGGCCCAGTGCAGATCCTCCAGCAGCAGGGTGGCGGGGCTCAGCGCGGCCAGCACCGCGGCGACGGCCCGCAGCAGCCGGTGTCGTTCGGCCGCCGGGTCGGTCAACGGGGGCGGCGGGGCGGGCAGGGCGTCGGCGAGCTCGGGCAGCAGCGGCGCGAGGGCGCCGGCCACCGGGCTGAGCGGGCCGAGTCGGTCGGCGCTGCCCCGGATCGCGTCCAGCAGTACGCCGAGCGGGAAGGGCTCCGGCACGTCGTCGCACTCGCCGGCCAGGTGGTGCCCGGGAAGTTCGGCGAGCAACTCGGCGACCAGCCGGCTCTTGCCGATCCCGGGCTCGCCCTCCAACAGGATCAGGCACGGCGGGGCTTCGACGAGCCGGCGCAACTGCGCCAACTCCTCCGTTCGTCCGACGAACTCGACGGGCCCACGCAGACGTTCGGGGCGGACCGGAGTTGGGCCCCCGCCGCCCCGCGTCTTGTCCCCGCCGCCGTCGATCACCGTGGGCCGAGCAGATCACCTCTGCGCGGACCGACGATGGGCCGGCGGACCGGCGGTGACCTGGGTCACACGCCGGCCCACCGGCCCCGCTGGCACCGTCAGGACTGGACGGTGACCGGCACGGTCTTCAGCGAGCCGTCACCGTTGCGGAACTCCAGCACCCCGAGGTAACGCTGTCCCGGAGCGAGGCCGAACCAGCGCACTGTCAGGTTCGCCGTCGTGCCAGGCTGCACGCTGCGCTGCTTCGGGTCGATGGTGAACCGGCCGGTGGAGGTGCCCGGCGCGCCGGGCAGATAGCTGGTGAGGGTGTACGCGTTCGTGCCCTTCGGCATGTTCTCGGTGAACTCCTGCTCGACGACCACGATGTAGTCCCCGGCACCGTCCGGCAGCGTCACCTTGGCGCCGTCACGACCGCTGGCCGTGGCGGTGACGAACTTCCCGTCCTTGTCGTAGACGTTGAGGCTGAACTCGGTGCACTCCATCACGCCCTCCTCGTCGTCCCAGTCGATGTGGGAGCAGGTGGGACGCTCCGACGTCACCTGGACGAGCGGGCTGCGGGTGCCGGCCGGCACGTGCAGGGTGGTCCTGCTGATCGACGCGGGCAGTGGCACCGGCAGGTTGTTCGACGTGCTCCAGTCCCAGCTCGGCCCGTCGCCCTGGAGGGTGACCACGGTGCTGGTGCCCGCGGTGAGGCCGGAGAGCTGGGAGATCAGCTGACCCTTGTAGCCGACCTCGGCGGCGACCCGGACGCTGCCGAAGGTGCCCTTGCCGGTGATGGCGTCGGGAGCGACCAACCCGGAGTTGTGGACGACCAGTGGGCTGCGCACCTCGTGCTTGAACTGGTCGCGCCAGGTCAGCGAGCCGTCGGCCCAGGTGTCGAACGCGCCGCCGGTGTTGGTGACCTCCACGCTGAAGCGGGCGCTGCTGCCCGGACGGATCTGCATCTTCGCCGGCGTGACCTTGACCTTGTAACCCGGCGGGGCCTGCACCGACGAGGTGTACGTGCTGGTCTTGTCGCTGACGTTGGTGACCGTACGGGTCACGGTCTGCTTGCCGACCATCCGGCCCAGCGAGATCGACGGGTAGTTGAGCTGGGCCGTGTCGATCGCACCGATGGTGTCGCAGCCGTCCAGGTCGGCGAGCCCGTAGTCGCTGCCCCGGTCGGCGGAAACCCCGCACAGGTACTGGATCCAGTCCTGCTGGTTGGAGTCGTAGACCAGGCCCGGGTCGAACGCCCCACCCGGCTTCACCTGGCCCGCGCCGTAGTTGAGCGGGGTGGCGTCGTACGTGCCGATCTTGATGGGGTTGCCCTTGTCGGTCTTGTCCACCGCGCTGGTCATCAGCGCGGAGCGGACCGCGGCGGGCGACCAGTCGGGGTGCTTCGCCAGCAGCAGGGCGGCGATGCCGGCGATGTGCGGCGCCGCCATCGAGGTGCCGGACTCCAGGGCGAAGTCGTTCCCGCCAGCGGACGGGGAGAACGCGGCGACGATGTCCTGACCGGGCGCGCTGATGTCCGGCTTGAGCAGCTCACCGGCGTTCAGGTTGGACGGGCCGGCCGAGGAGAACGCGGCGACCGCGGGGGCCTCGACAGTCTCCAGCCTGCTCGGCGAGATGGTGGCCGTGGCGTTGCCCTTGGCGACGTACGCGGTGACCGTGGCCAGGTCGACCTCGTTGATGTGCACGGTCGGCACGGCCTGCACGTCGGCGTTGAGGGAGTTGAGTTCCTCGTTGTACAGCACCATGCCGACCCCGCCGGCCCGTGCCACCTCGATGCTCTTGTCGGTACGCGGGATCTCACCACGCAGGCAGAGCACGATCGCGCCCTTGACCTTGGCCGGATCCAACGTGTCGTCGGCGCAGAGGCCCGCACCGTACGCGCCGTCCGGGTCGAGTGCGCTGTCCTTCGCGAAGACCAGTCGGGCCGGCCCGACACCGGCCTCGCCCATGCCCACACCCGCGATGGTCGTGCCGTTGCCGAGGGTGAGCTTCCGGGTGTTCTGCCGGTCGGTGGTGCTCGCGGCCACCGTGGTCAGCCACGGCGTCGAGTTGTCGACGGTGTTGGCGAACGGGCCGGAGTTGCCCGCTGCGGCGGCGACGAACACACCAGCGGCGGCGGCGTTGAAGAACGTCGCGTCGACCGCCCCGAACCGCTCGGTGTCGTCACCGATCGAATAGTTGATCACGTCGACACCGTCGGCGACCGCGTCGTCGATGGCGTGCACGATGTCGATGTCGGTACCGGTCGCGCCGCCCGCACCGTTGTCGTACAGCGCCTTGTAGATCGCCAGGCGCGCGGCCGGCGCCATGCCGGAGATCATGCCCAGGTCCTGGGTGCCCGAGGTCGCCCGCACGCCGTGGTTGCCGGCCGCGGTGCTGGCCGTGTGGGTGCCGTGGCCGTTGCGGTCGCGAGGCGAGGAGTAGTCGTCCGGGAACGCGTCGGCGATGCCGCTGTCGTTGTACCAACGGGCGCCGATCACCTTGTTGTTGCAGGTGACCGGTGCCTCGACGCCAACGTCGCAGGTGCCCTTCCACTTGGCGTCGATGACGGCCTGGTCAGGGCGAGGGCTGGGCAGCGGTGCGAAGCTCGCGCTCTCCGGCCAGTAGCCGCTGTCGATGACCCCGACGATGATGCCCTCGCCCGCGTGGGAGTCCCCGCCGAACTCCTTCTTCCACACCCCGCCCTTGCCGGTCAGGCCCAGGTATTCCGGGGTGTGCGAGGTGGCCGCGTGCACCTTCTGGCTCTCGTAGACCGCCCGTACACCTCGGGTGGCGCGCAGCCGGGCGGCCTGCGGCCCGGTCAGGTCGGCGGCGAACCCGTTGAACGCGGTCTCCATCGTGACGCGGGTGCGGTCGGCCGGAACGCCGACACGGTCCAGAACGGACGTACGCTGCTGGCGCAGGTGATCGCGGTATGCCTTGGCGCTGCCCGACGTGCGGTTCAGCTTCGCGCCGTCGGCCGGCTTGGTCGCCGCGATGCCGGGGACGCCGCCGGTGTAGGTGGCCAGCGGCTCCTCGTCGAGCTGGACGAGGTAACGGGCGGTCGGTCCACTGCCCGCCGGCGCGGCGACTGCGCTGGCGGGCAGACTGGTCAGCCCGGCCGCGGTCAGCGCCACGGCGGCCAGCATGCTGACCCCGCGCCTGGCCCGTCCGGTCCGATCTGTGTTCGGTTGTGGCACGTCGTTGCCTCCACGTTCGGTGCCGGCCGCCACGACTGATGACGGTGGCCGAAACCTAGGATCGGTATCGATCATCGAGAAGCACTCGTAACCTGGCTGTCATCTTGGAAACAAGCTCGTAACACAACGGGTACTTTGCGCGTCATTTGGCGCCACCGAACTTGGGGGTGTCCATGCCATTTCGGCGGGTTTCGGTGCCGTCGATCAATTCGGCCTTCGTCGTCTTCGGCGAGCAGGACTCCGGGTGCCTGTCCTACGGGGTCGAGGACGCGGGCGGGCGTTGGCTCGTCAAGACGGCCATCACGGCCGAGGGCAGAGCTTCCCTCGACCGGGCCTGCGCGGTGCACGCCGCAGTCCACCACCCGGTGATCGTCCGTCCAGTGCGGACAGTTCACGGACCGGCCGGGCCAACGCTCGTCTACCCCTGGTACGACGGCGACCTGTTGAACCACGCGACAGTGCACGGCGCCGACCGCAGCGGGCTCACGCGGTTCCAGCAACTGCCGCTGCCGCAGGTCGAGGAGGCCCTCGACGCGATCCTCGACGCCCATCTCGCCGTCAGCGCCGCCGGCCTGGTCGCGGTCGACCTCTACGACGGCTGCTTCCTGTACGACTTCTCCGCCGGGCGGATGCGGCTGATCGACCTGGACGAGTACCGACCCGGGCCCTTCCTGCTCGACGCCGAACGGCTGCCCGGCTCGCGGCGCTACATGGCACCGGAGGAGTTCGTCCGTGGCGCGGTGATCGACGAGCGGACCACCGTGCACCTGCTCGGCCGCACCCTGCACCACCTGCTTCACTCCCCCGAGGGCTGGCGGGGCAACAACGACCAGCGTCGCGTCGTGGACCGGGCGACCAGGGCTGCCCCCGCCGCCCGTTACTCCGACGTGCCAGCGCTGGTAGCTGCTTGGCGGCGGGCTGGTTGCCGACCGGGATGCCCTTGTCGTCGGTCCGCGACACCCTGACCCTCATCCTGGTGGCCTGGTGGCCTGGTGGCCTGGTGGCCTGGTGGCCTGGTGGCCTGGTGGCCTGGTGGCCTGGTGGCCTGGTGCGGGAAGGGGCTGGTTCTCCGCGTTCGGGAGCGTGGCCCGCAGCGGTTTGGGCTCATGCCCAGCGCCGGCCTGCGCCGTCGCGCCACCGTGCCGGTACCGCCGAGCGCGCGGCGTCATCCGAGGCCCGGCCTTGTCGCGCGCGGGACCACCTGGATCCGGCTGCGTGGTGACAGTGCGCTCAGCCCGGCTGGTCGTGTCTATGTCCGTCGGTGGTAGTGGTTGCGGCGGGGGAGTTGGTCGGGGTCGAGCCAGGCCGGGGGCACAAACTCCGGATGGCCGTCGTCGCCGAGTCGGACGGTCCAGTCGTTGTGGTGGAGGTGGCGGTGGTGGTGGCCGCAGAGTAGGACGGCGTTGTTGAGGTTGGTGGGGCCGCCGTCGGCCCAGTGCCGGATGTGGTGGGCGTTGCACCAGCGGGGTGGTCGGTCGCAGCCGGGGAAGGCGCAGCCACCGTCGCGTAATACGAGGGCCCGGCGTAGTGGGCCGGTGATGAGGCGGCGTTGTCGGCCGACGTCGAGGACCTGACCGGTGCCGCCGAGCACGGCGGGCAGGATCGCGGCGTCGCAGGCGAGTCGGCGCACTGTTTCCGGGGTGAGGTGGAGGCCGGTGTCGAGGGTGGCGGCGCCGAGTTGTCCCGCGAGGGCGTCGTAGCTGGTGGTGACGACGATTTGTGCGGGGTCGCCGCCGTGTTCGGGTAGCTCCCTTGTGCGCAGGCTGAGCCGGCAGAGGTCAGCGAGGGCGTCATGGCGGCGTTGCCCGGCGCAGCGCTGGTCGTCGGGGCCGGACGGGGCGGTGAGCGGGTCGATCGCGGCGCGCAGCAGGCCGGCGGTTTCGCTGTCGAGGATGCCGGTGAGTCGGAGTCGGCCGTCGGTCAGCGTGGACATCGTGACGTGGCGGTCGCGGTTGGTTCGGCGGGCGTCGGCGTCGAGTGCGGCCTGGGCTGCGGCGTCGGCGATGTCGGGGGCGACGTGGTCGAGGATGCGGGTGCTGAGCTTGCGCAGCAGGGTGGGGTCGAACTGCCCGGCCCAGTCGACCAGCACACCGACGGCCTTGTCGGCCACCTCCGGCCCAGCGGCCGTCTGCACGGTGGCGACGGTGTCGGCGATGACCCGCACCTGCTCCACGCTGACCGCGCCGGCAGCCAGCGCGCCCCGCACGGCCGGCGGGGCCGCGTCGACGCACGCCGCGAGATCGACCAGCCGACGGGCTGCGGGAATGGTCAACCGCAGTCGCTCGCGCAACCAGACCGCGGTGCTGGAGGCGCCCTGCGCGACCGCCGTGCCCCGACCGTCCACCTCGCGCACCAACGCCAGCTTCACGGCGGCGAGACGTTGCTCCAGGCGGTGTGCGGCGTCGAGCGCCGCGACCAGCTCATCGTCGGCGAGAGCCCAGGCGGCGTCGTCAACGCAGGCAGCGACCGCGTCGTCTGCCTGCGCCAACTCCTCGACCATGACCACACACTAGAACAGGTGTACGACAACCTTCGGTGACCAAGATCGATTGGATGGCGGCACGCCGCTGGCCTCGTCAGGGCCTCGGGTGGTCAGCGCCTCAGCCGTCAGCTGCGCCGGATCAGGCCCGGGCCGGCGGCGATGTCGATGTCGCCGTCCTCCACCTCGTGGCCCGCCGCGCAGCGGAGCACCGCGCGGACCGGCTCGCCGCAGTCGTGATGGGTGGCGACGACGGACGGGCCGGCGTCGTCGGCGGCCCAGGTGTCGCCCCAGTTGCGCAGCGCCGTGATCACTGGCAGCAGTTCGTGGCCCTTGCGGGTGAGCTGGTATTCGTGGCGGGTGCGCTGACCCGGCTCCCGGTAGGGGATGCGTTCGAGCAGGTTGGCGGCGACCATTTCCTTGAGTCGGGCGGCCATGGCGGGCTCGCCGACGCCGACCCGGCGGACGAAGTCGTCGAAGCGGCGTGTGCCGAGCAGCGCCTCGCGCATGATCAGGACCGTCGACCTGCTGCCGACGATGTCCATCGCCCGGGCTACCGAGCAGTTCTCGCTCGACCAGGAGTCGCGATCTTCTCGGAGGTCCTCCATGCCGTCCAGCGTACCTGACTTGCGTAAAAGCTAGCCAGGTGGTTCACTTGGTCGTCGCTGGCTTATGCGAACGCAAGTCAGCCCGACGAGCATCGAGGACGCCAGTGACCACCAACACCACGGCCCCGACCGCAGCCGCACCCGGACCGGCCACCGCCAGGTCCCTTCGCGGTTCCCGCCCGGTGACCCTGATCGCCATGTGCCTGGGCGCGATGATCACGTTCCTCCAGATCACCGCGACGGTCTCCGCCCTGACGACCATCCAGCGCGATCTTCGGGTCGACCCGACCACCGTGATCTGGATTCCCAGCGCCTACACCCTGGTCGTGGCCAGCGTGGTGCTGTCCGCAGCCACCCTCGGCAACCGCTACGGACGCAGGCGTATGTTCGGCGCCGGCATCCTCGCCATGATCGTGGGCGGTGCCGTGGTGGCCGGTGCCCCCACCGTGGCCTGGGTGATCGTCGGGCAGTTGGTCGCCGGCCTCGGCGGGGCCCTGATCCTGCCCAACAGCCTGGCGATCCTCGGCGCGACCTTCACCGACCCGCACCGCCGTACCGAGGTCATCACCGCGTGGGCGGCCGCCTCCGGCATCGGGCTCGCGATCGGCCCGCTCATCGCCGGCACCCTGCTGAAGCACTACGCGTGGCACAGCGTCTACCTGTCGACGATCGTGCTGGGCGTGGTCACCCTCGTCGTCGCCGCCATCGGCGTGGCCGAGTCCCGGCCGAGCGCAGGCCGACTCGACGTACCCGGCCTGCTGCTCGGCACCGTCGCCATCGCCGCGGCCGTCTACGCCCTGATCCAGGGCGGCAAGGACGGCTACACCAGCCCGGTGGTGACGGTGGCCTGGATCGCCGCGGCTGCCGCGCTTGTCGCGTTCGTCCTGGTCGAGCTGCGTTCCGATGCGCCGATGCTCGACATACGGCTGTTCCGGTCCGCGTCGTTCAGCGCCGTCATGGTCGTCGCCGCGGTGTCGCTGTTCGGCTTCACCGGCGTGGCGATCCTGCTGGTCCTCTTCCACGAACGTGTCCAGGCACTCAGCCCGCTGGACACCGGCTGGCGGATGCTGGTGCTCTTCGGCGCTTACGTGGTCGTCGCCTTCGGCGCCGGGCGGGCGATCCGTCGTACCGGCTTCAAAGCGCCGCTCACCCTCGGCCTGGTCCTCGGTGCGGTGGCGAGCTTCGGCCTGGCGGCCCAGGGTCCCACCGCGTCGTTCGGTCACCGGTGGGCGCTGTTCGCCTTGTTCGGTGCCGCAGGCGGCCTGGTGGTGGCTCCGGCGACCGCCGCCGCGTTGGCCAGCGTCGCGCCCGCGCAGGCCGGGATGGCCTCCGGCGCGGTCAACGCCGCCCGACAGGTCGGCTCCGTGCTCGGCACGTCCCTGCTGGGCACGCTGCTCACCACCACGATGCTGGCTGACCTGCCCGACCGGTTGGCCGCGCACCAGGTCGCCGAACCTACCCGTGGCGCCGTGCAGGCGGCGGTGGCCGCCGGTGTCACCGGCGACCAGCCGCTGCCCGACCCGGTCCGGGCGGCGATCGCCGAAGCCATGACCTCCGGCGTCCAGGCCGGGTTGCGGATCAACGGCATCGTCTTCCTCGTCACCGCCGTGCTCACGCTCGCCCTCGTCCGCAACCGGCCGCACCAGCGCTGAGACCGGCCGCACCAGCGCTGAGACCGGCCGCACCAGCGCTGAGACCAGCGCGCCGACTGCGCCGATCGCCACGAAGATCAGCCGATGCCGGTCAACCTGTGGTCACGGCAGCGGTGACCTCGACCTCCAGCACCGCGCCGTCGAGAAAGAGCCGGCTCACCTCGACGGTGGTGCTGGCGGGCCTGGTCTGCCCGAAGTAGCGGTTGCGGACGTCCGCATAGCCGGCCAGGTCGCCGAGGTCGGTCATGAACGTCCGGACGTGCAGCACGTCGGCGAAGGTGGCGCCGTGCGCCGCGAGCAGCGCGCCGATCAACTCGAAGATCCGTTCGGACTGCGTCCGCACGTCGCCGGGTGCGACCACCGCGCCGGCGTCGTCCACACCGACCTGACCGGAGAGCATCAGCAGCGCGCCCCCTGGCAGGTCGAGGCGGGCGACGTGCGCGAACCGGTCGCCGAACGGCGCGGCGACGGTCGTCGGGTTGTCCAGGGTCAGGTTCACTGATTCTCCTCGGAAGCGGCGGCGTCGGTGAGACGGGCGATGTCGTCCTGCGGATGGCGCGCGGCCGCCAGCGCCGACGCGGCGGCGCGCAGCAGGGGCACCGGCGCGTCGCCGAGCACGTCGAGGGCGAGTCGGGCGTCCTTGGCGGCCAGGGCGGCGGCGAACGCGGCGTCCGTGGCGGTCGCCCGGGCGACCGCGCCGCCGAGCGGTCCGGTGCCAAGTGCATCGATCGCGGTACGTCGGTCGACGCCGACGGCGTCCGCGACAGTGAGCGTGTCCGCGACCGCGGTGACAGCGGTGATCAGCGCGGTGTTGAGCACCAGCTTCAACGCCGCGCCCCGGCCGGAGCCGCCGCAGCGACGGACGGTGCCCAACATCCCCAGCAGCGGGGCGATCCGCTCGACGACCGCCTCTTCCCCGCCGGCCAGGACCACGAGTTGGCCCGTCTCGGCAGCCCCGGCACTGCCGGCGACCGGAGCGTCAACCAGCGGTACTCCCGCCGGCAGCAGGGTGGCCAGTTCGGCCACGGCCCGGGGACCGATGGTGGACATCTCGATCACGGGGGTGCCCGGCCGCAGCGCCAGTGCCGCACCGGAGTCGACCAACGTGTGCCGGACGGCGACCGCATCGGTGAGCATGGTGATCACCACGTCGGCGTCGCGGACCGCCTCGGCTGGGCTGCCGGCGGCTCGTGCCCCGGCGTCGATGAGCGGCGCCGTGCGGGCGGACGTGCGATTCCAGACGGTGAGCCGATGCCCGGTGGCCAGCAGCCGACGGCCGATCGCGGTGCCCATCGTGCCCGTACCCAACAGTGCGATCTCGAACATGTCGCCAACGCTAGGGGGCGGAAAGCCATGCCACCAGCGACTGTTATGCATTGCTGCCATGCTGCGGGAGCATGGCACGATGCAGCTGAACGCGCTCCAGGTCTTCCGTGCCGTCGCCGAGCACGGCTCCATCACGGCTGCGGCCCGCAGCCTGCGCTACACCCAGTCGGCGGTGTCCCGACAGATCGCCGCGCTGGAAGCCGAGACCGGGTCGCCGTTGCTGGACCGGTTGCCGCGCGGTGTCGCCCTGACCGAGCAGGGCCGTTGCCTGCTCGGCCACGCCGAGGCGGTGCTCGACCGGCTGGACACCGCCCGGCGGGACCTGGCGGCGCTGCGCGACCTGTCCGCCGGCCGGTTGCGGGTCGGCGCGTTCCCCACGGCGGTCGCCGCGCTTGTGCCACGTGCTCTGGCCAGCTTCAGGTCCGAGCATCCCGAGGTGGCCCTGTCGCTGGTCGAAGGGCTCACGCCCGGGCTGCTGGAGCGCCTGGTCGACGGCGACGCCGACGTCGCCGTGGTGAGCGCCGCGTCGGACAAGCCGCTCGACGGCGACCAGTTCGACCTGCACCACCTCGTCGACGAGACGCTTCTGGTGGCTGTTCCCCGGGCGCATCGGCTCGCCCACCGGCGGACCATCCGTCTGCGCGACCTGGCCGACGAGTCGTTCATCGCCGGCTCGGCGACCGCCGAGGAGACCCTGCTGCGGGCGACCCTACCGGCGGGTTTTCGCCCGCGGATCGACATCGTCGCGGCCGAGTGGACCGGCAAGCTGGGCTGTGTCGCGGCCGGTCTGGGCGTTGCGCTGGTGCCGGCCCTGGCCGTACGCGCCGCTCCATCCGACCTGACCCTGCTCCGCCTGCACCCCGACGACGTCTCCGTCCGGCGGATCTTCGCCGCGACCGTCGCCGGGCGGAGCCGACCACCGGCGGTGCGGCGGTTCCTCACCCATCTGGACCGGGCGGCGGGCCTGAGTGAAGCGGGTGGGTGACGCGGACCGCCGTGTGGCGGTCCGCGTCCCGGCGTCAGCCGCCGATGGTGTCGAGCTCTTCGATCGCGTCGGCCGGCAGCTTCAGGTCTGCAGCGGCGATGTTCTCCCGTAGGTGCGCCAGCGTCGAGGTGCCCGGGATCAGCACCGTGGTGGGGGAGCGCTGAAGCAGCCACGCCAGGGCGACCTGCTGCGGCGACGACCCCACCCGGGCGGCCACGTCGTTGAGCGTGTCGGACTGCAACGGCGTGAACCCGCCGAGCGGGAAGAACGCGGCGAACGCGATGTTCTCCGCCGCGCACCGGTCCACCAGGGCGTCGTCCTGCCGGTTGGCGAGGTTGTAAAGGTTCTGGACGGTGACCACCGGGGCGATGGCCTGGGCCTCGGTGAGCTGGTCGAGCGTGACGTTGCTGAGCCCGAGGTGCCGGATCAGCCCTTCCTGCCGCAGTTCGGCGAGGGCGCCGAACTGCTCGGAGAGGGGATCGTCGCCGGTGCCCTCCGCCACACCGACCCGCAGGTTGACCACGTCGAGGACGTCCAGGCCGAGGTGCTGGAGGTTGTCCCGGACCTGGGCCTTCAGTTCGTCCGGCTCGAGCGCCGGGATCCAGGAGCGGTCGGCGCCGCGGCGCGCGCCGACCTTGGTGACCAGGTGCAGATCCTCGGGGTACGGGTGCAGCGCCTCGCGGATCAGCTCGTTCACCACCACCGGGCCGTAGAAGTCGCTGGTGTCGATGTGCCGGACACCGAGGTCGACGGCCTCGCGGAGCACGGCGATCGCCTGCTCGCGGTCGCGGGGCGGGCCGAAGACACCCGGGCCGGCCAACTGCATCGCTCCGTAGCCCATCCGGCTGAGGGTGAGGCCCTCAGCCAGGGTCAGGGACCCGCCGGGAAGGTTCTCGCTCATGTCGTCCTCTATCCGTGATCGGAGTGGATATGCGTCGACTGTGCGTCGGGGATCAGCCGGCCGGCAGGGCGAGCTGTTCCTGGTAGTGACACAGCCAGTCACCGGGCGGCCCGGCGATCTACCGTCGGTCTCATGGACGCGACGAACCCGCTCGGTGACTTTCTGCGTGCCCGCCGGGAGCAGACCCGGCCCGAGGACGTCGGGCTCGGCCCGGGAGTGGGCCTGCGCCGGGTGCCGGGGCTGCGGCGCGAGGAGGTGGCGATGCTGGCCGGGATCAGCGCCGACTACTACCTGCGGTTGGAGCAGGGCCGCGAGCGGCATCCGTCGGTGCAGGTCCTCGATGCCCTGGCCGGGGTGCTGGGGTTGGACCCGGAGGCGACCGCGTACATGATCGGGCTGAGCCGTGCGCGGTCGCGCCGGGCCGCCCGGCCGGCCGCTGACCGGGTGCCGGCCAGCATCCTGCACCTGCTGCGGGAGCTCGACATGCCGGCCTTCGTGCAGAACCGCTACCTCGACATCCTGGCCTCGAACCCGATGGCGAGGGCACTGTCGCCGAATCTCGCCCCGGGCGCCAACCGACTACGCGCGGTGTTTCTGGACCCGGCCGAGCGGGAGCTGTTCCGCGACTGGCGGCAGGCGATGCAGAGCGTGGTGGGGCAGATGCGCGCCGACTCGGGCGGGGCCACCGACGACCCCCGGTTGACGGCCTTGGTGGGGGAGCTGTCACTCAAGAGCGACTGTTTCCGCCGGTTGTGGGCGCGTCACGAGGTGCGTCGGCGGGAGGGCGTGGTCAGCCGGCTGCGTCATCCCGAGGTGGGTGACCTCGACCTGTACTGCGACAAGCTCGCGGTGGCGGGCGCCGACGGGCAGCTGCTGGTGATCTACCACGCCGAGCCGGATACGGAGTCCGCACGCTCGTTGGCGTTGCTCGGCTCGATCGCCGCCAGCACCCGGGACGACACCCCGGACAGTCTCCGACCCGGTGACCCGGCCCGGCTCTACCCGTCGGAGTGAGCTGACGTGTCCGGCAGGCCTCGCCACCGGTGCGTATGCAGTCGAGGGCCCCGAGGGCGTACGGTGGACACGTCGCCCGGGATCCCGGTGGCCGCCAGACGCCGTCGCCACCAGCCCATCAGGGGCGTTACCGATCGTCATCCCCGTCGCCGCGACTCTTTGGCCGTGTCGGCCGATCGCCGAGCACGTGCCGGCTGTCGGGTTCCGCCGTCATCGCGGTCGGAACAGTTGGTGGTCCGGATCCGACGCACGCATGCACACCACTGTCCGTGCGAATGATCATTTTGAACACCCAACCAGGGGGAGCACCAGATGAGGATCGCCAGGGACAGGATCGTCACCGCACTTCGCGACCGGGGCCAGCAGGCCCGGGCCGACTGGGTCGAGCGCGAGCTGCCGGAGCGCGTGGACCCGGCGAAGCACTCCGGGCTGCTCGCCACCCTGCACCTCAACCCAGCTGATCTCGTCGACGCGTCCTCCCCTTGAGGGTTGCGCTGCTCGGACCGGTCGCCTGGCGTACGCCCCCGCACCACTACGGGCCGTGGGAGCAGGTGACCGGCCTGCTCGCCGAGGGGCTGGTCAGCCGCGGCGTGGACGTGACGCTCTTCGCGACACTGGATTCCGTCACCTCCGCCCAGCTCGACGGAGTCTGCCCACGGGGGTACGCGGACGACCCCGACCTGGACGGTCGGGTGTGGGAGGCGATGCACGTCTCCCACGCGATGGCCCGCTCGGCGCAGTTCGACGTGGTGCACAGCCACCTGGACTGGCTGCCGCTGGCCTTCGCGGAACACTGCCGGGCACCGCTGCTGACCACGGTGCACGGCTTCTCCGGCGCGGGGATCCTGCCCGCCTACGGCCGAGCCCGATCGTCGTACGTGTCGATCTCCGACGCCGACCGGGCACCGGAGCTCGACTACGTTGCCACGGTCTACCACGGCGTCGACGTCGGCGGTCTGCCGTTCACCGACAAGGCCAGCCCCGGGCTGGCCGCCTTCGGCCGGATCCACCCGGACAAGGGCACCCACACCGCTATCGAGATCGCCCGCCGCGCCGGCCGGCCGCTGACCATCTGCGGGATCGTGCAGGACGAGCGGTACTTCGCCGAAGAGGTGGCACCGCACATCGACGGTGACCAGGTCGTCTTCCTCGGGTCGGTGGGCCCGCAACGGCGTGCCGAGGTGCTGGGCGAGAGCACCGCGCTGCTGCACCCGATCGCCTTCGACGAGCCGTTCGGGCTGTCGGTCGTGGAATCGATGGTCTGCGGCACCCCGGTCGTCGCCTATCGACGGGGGTCCATGCCCGAGGTGGTCGACGAAGGGGTGACGGGCCTCCTCGTCCACACCGTCGACCAGGCAGTCGAGGCGATCACCCGGGCCGCCGACCTCGATCGGGCGGAGTGTCGGGCGCAGGCTTTGAAGCGCTTCAGCGCCGACCGGATGGTCACCGACTATCTCGCGGTCTACGACCAGCTCGTTCGTAACTGACTGAGCCGCACACCTCTTCGTTCCGCCGGTCACACACGCTGACCGGCGTGCGCCGTTCCCGCGTGAGGCTCACCGCGTACTCCTGTGGTGGGCCGACAACCGGAAGGCACGACGTTCATGCCCAGCTACGGCTTCCTCAGCACCCACCCACCGACCCGGTGCGGCCTGGCCACGTTCAACGCCGCCCTCGCCGCCCAGCTCACCGCCGACGGCACCCACGGCGGCATCGTCCGGGTCACCGATCACGGCGACGACCAACGGCCCACCCCAGGGGTCGTGCACACCTGGTCGGCGCGGGACCCGTCCGGCTGGCGGGACGCGGCGGCCGCCCTCAACGCGTACGACGTGGCGATCGTCCAGCACGAGTACGGCATCTATCCCGGCACCGACGGCGAGGAGGTCCTGCCGTTGCTGCGGCGCCTCAGCGTGCCGAGCATCGTGGTCCTGCACACCGTCCTCAGCCAGCCCTCCGCCCGGCAGAAATCCCTGCTGGAGCAGATCGTGGCCACCGCCGGGGCGGTCGTCACGATGACCGACACCGCCCGGGACCGGCTGCTCGTCGGGTACGCAGTGCCAGCGGGAAAGGTGACGGTCATCCCGCACGGCGCCGCCGAGCTTGCCGGTGTGCCCGTCGACCGGCGTGCCCGCCCGCACCTGCTGACCTGGGGACTGATCGGCCCGGGCAAGGGCATCGAGTGGTCGTTGCGGGCCCTCGCGCGGTTGCAGGATCTGGAACCGACTCCGACCTACACGGTCGCCGGACGGACCCACCCGAAGGTGATCGAGCACCACGGTGAGGCGTACCGGGCCGGGTTGCACCAGCTCGGTGCCCAGTTGGGTGTCGCGCACGCCGTCGACTATCAGGACATCTACCACGACCAGGAGGCACTGGGTCGGCTGATCCGCTCCGCCGACGTGGTCGTCCTGCCCTACGACTCCCGCGAACAGGTCACCTCCGGTGTCCTCATCGAAGCGGTGGCCGCCGGGGTGCCCGTCGTGGCGACGGCGTTCCCGCACGCCGTCGAGCTGCTGACCGGTGGGCCCGGTCTGGTCGTACCCCATCAGAACCCGGCGGCGCTGGCCAAGGCGATCCGGCGGGTCCTGACCGAGCCGGGCCTGGCCGCCCGGTTGGCCGGGCGGGTCCGCCCGCTGGCCGCAGACCTGCGCTGGCCGGCGGTGGCGGCCCGCTACGGCACCCTCGCCGAAGACCTCCTGGCCGCCCGCTCGCCCACCGCCAGCCCCGTGCCGGCGTGACGGCGACCACCGGACACCCCCGGACCGCGACGGGTGAGCGCTGGGTGACGGCGCCCCCGCCGAGCTTCGCGCACCTGGCACGGCTGAGTGACGACACCGGTCTGTTCGAGCATGCCCGGCACGCCATCGTCCGCCGCGAGCACGGCTACTGCACCGACGACGTGGCTCGCGGCCTGGTGGTCGTCAGCCGCGAGCCGGAGCCGAGCGACGAGCTGCTCCGGCTCGCGGAGCGCTACCTGGCGTTCCTGACCCACGCGCAGGACACCGACGGCGCGTTCCACAACCGACTCGGGCACGACCGGCGCTGGGCCGACGAACCAGGGCTCGGCGACTGGTGGGGTCGGGCGCTGTGGGGCCTGGGCACTGCCGTCGCCCGCAGCTCCGCGCCCTGGATACGGGAGGAGGCGCTGGTGGCGTTCAGCCGGGGTGCCACCCGGCGCGCCAAGGCACCGCACGCGATGGCGTTCGCCGGTCTGGGCGCGGCCGAGGTGCTCCGCCGTCACCCGGGTCACGTCGCCGCGGCATCCCTGCTCGCGGACGCGGCCAGCACTGTCGGCCCGGCCGGGTCCGACCCGCGGTGGCCGTGGCCACGGCAGGAGCTGACCTACGCGAACGCGGCCCTCGCAGAGGTGGTCATCGCCGCCAGCCAGCTTCGCGAGGGTGGTCCACCTCTCTACGACGGCCTGCGGATGTTGACCTGGTTGCACCAGACCCAGCTCCGCGACGGGCGGTTGTCGGTCGTACCCGCAGGGGGGTGGCGGCGCGGCGCCGTACGACTGCACCACGACCAGCAGCCGATCGAGGTCGCCACCTTCGCGGACGCCTGCGCCACGGCTGCCACTGTCACCGGGGACCCCGGGTGGGACGCCGGCGTGCGGCAGTCGGTCGGGTGGTTCCTCGGTGACAACGACCTCGGCACCCCGATGTGGGATCCGGCGACCGGCGGTGGCTACGACGGGCTGACCGCGCACGGGCACAACCTCAACCAGGGCGCCGAGTCCACCCTCGCGCTCATCTCCACCCTCCAGCACGCCCGGCGGTGGTCGTGACCCCGAGTCTGGCCGTCCGTCAGGACGTCACCCTCACCCCGGACCCGCGCCGGGTCATCATCAAGCTCTTCGTCCCGGGTGAGGACGCCGCGGTGGTACGCACTCGCGCGCGGGCACTCATCGACCGGGTCGCGCGCCTCGGCGACGAGGAGACCGGCCGGCTGCTGCGGGACACCTTCGACCGCTTCGGCGCCCGGCACCGCGACCTGGCCGGCACGTTCCACCACCACTACGACCTGGTCCGGCACCGGGCCGCGCGGGCCCGGGACCTCTCGCCGAGCAGCCGGCTGCTGGTCGGCGCCTACTTCAGCCACGAGTACGCCGTCGAGGCCGCCGCCCTCTGCAACCCGTCGATGGTGGCCCACCCGGACCAGACCGAACTCGGCACCGGGCAACTTCGTGTCGCCGTCAGCCTGCGCCAGGTCGGGGAGGGGCACGTGTCCTCCATCGGGTTCGCCACCGCGGTCATCGGACCAGGGCGGCAGCTCACGGTCGCCGACCGGTCCGGCCCGTTGGCCGTCGGGCAGCGGGTGGGCGTACAGCACCGTCGGGACCTGCTCGTCGCCGGCCTGGCCGAGGAGGACTGCGACAACGAGGTCGCGGCCACGGTGCTCGACGCCCTGCCCGAGTGGTACGACGAGGCCACCTTCGAGCGGGTGCTCGCCAACCTGCCACCCGATCTGCTCTCTCGCAGCACCGGCTTGGGCACCCTCGAACAACTGCGTCGCACCAACGCCGGCAGCTACGCCACGGCCTTTCCCGCCGACACGGCCCTGCACCAACGGGTGCTCTGGCCGGCCACTCCGGCAGAGAGCAACGGCATGGAGGATGCGCGGTTCGTCCGGTTCGTTGACGAGTCCGGGCCGGTGTACCGGGCCACCTACACCGCCTACGACGGCCGGAGCATCGCCACCCGTGCGCTGGTCAGCAGTGACCTGCGCCGCTTCGAGATGACCCCGATGCGTGGGCCGGGTGCCCGGAACAAGGGGATCGCGCTGTTTCCGCGTACCGTCGGCGGCCGGCACCTGGCCTTGTGCCGTGCCGACGGCGAGACCATCGGTCTGACCACTCTGGACAGCGACAACCGCTGGCAGGCTCCGGCCCCGTTGCACGCCCCGGGCGAGAGTTGGGAGCTGATCCAGGTCGGCAACTGCGGGTCTCCCATCGAGACCGACGCGGGTTGGCTCGTCCTCACCCACGGGGTCGGGCCGATGCGCCGGTACGCGATCGGCGCGCTCCTGCTCGACCTGCACAGACCGGAGCGGGTCGTCGCGCACCTGCCCGGCGTGCTCCTGGCACCCGACGAGAACGACCGGGACGGGTACGTTCCCAACGTCGTCTACTCCTGTGGGGCACTCGTGCACGACGGTGAGCTGTGGGTGCCGTACGGGGCAAGTGACGCCCGGGTTGGTTTCGCCACCGTGTCGGTGCCCGCGCTGCTCAGCGCCATGGTGCAGGCCCCACCGCCGGTGACCGCGACTGATGAACTGGGTGGGGCAGGGTAGCCTCACGCTGGCACTACGTGCTCCCGCGGTCGGGGGAGGACTCGGGGGAGGTGGAGCGTGGGCGACGTCGGCGAGGTGGTGCGCTGGCTTCAGCTCAACGCGCCCCGTGGCGGGCCGGACGAGCTGTCTCAGCTGATCGCCGAGGCGGCTCCCGCCCTCGACGCCAGCGAGATGGTGCTCTATCTGGCCGACTACACGCAGTCCCTGCTCGTGCCTCTGCTCGGCGCGGGCCTCGACCGGGACGAACTGCCGATCGAGACGACCCTCGCCGGCCGGGCCTTCACCAACCTCACCATCCAGCGCGCGCCCGACAATCCGGACCGGGTCTGGGTGCCGCTGCTGCTCGGGTGCGAGCGGATGGGCGTGCTGGAGATCGTGGCGCCGACGGCCGCCGACGAGGCGATGGACGGGCCGGCCTGGGAGGTGGCGGTCACCATCGCCCAGATCCTGGTCAACCGCCGGCTCTACGGCGACGTGGTCGAGCGGATGCGTCGCCGGCTCCCGATGCAGGTCGCGGCCGAGATCGTGTGGGGTCTGCTGCCACCGTTGACCTTCGCCACCGACGACCTGGTGATCACCGCCATCCTCGAACCGTGCTACGACGTCGGCGGCGACATCTTCGACTACGCGCTCAACGACGACGTGCTCAGCGTCGGGCTCTTCGACACCTGCGGGCACGGCATCAAGGCGAGCACCCTGGCCTCGCTGGTCGTCAGCGCGTACCGCAACGCCCGCCGGTGTGGCCTCGACCTGGTCGACACGGCGATCAGCATCGACCGGTGGGTGCGATCCGAGCACCCGAACTTCTTCGCGACCGGGCTGCTCCTCGAACTGGACCGCCGGACCGGCCGGCTGAGCGCGATCAACGCGGGTCATCCCGGTGCGATGTTGCTGCGCGACGGCAAGGCCATCCGTGAGCTGCCAGGGCCGACCGCGTTGCCGCTCGGCCTGGGTCATCTGACGCCACGCCGCCCGGAGGTGCACGTCGAGGATCTGCACCCGGGCGACCGGATCCTCGCCTACACCGACGGCATCACCGATGCGCGCAGCGCCGACGGTGAGCACTTCGGGCTGGACCGGCTGGTTGACTTCGTCAACCGGGCCCTCAACGACGGGTTGCCCAGCCCGGAGACGATGCGTCGCCTGGTACGCGCCGTCGTCGGCTACCAGGACGACCAGCTTCAGGACGACGCGACGGCGCTCTTCGTGGAGTGGCGGCCGCCGCACCTGCCGCTCGCGCACCTCCGTGACCTCGCGGCGAACCGCCACTGACCGCAGCAGTGGGATTTTGCACTCGCAGTGCACTTGTCTCCGGTTGTGGCGCTGTCTAGCGTCACCTCATGGCTGACTCATGGACCTTCGCCGTCGCACGTGACGACCTCGGGCAGAGCACGCTCGTCGATGGCGCCACGCCCGAGGTGGCCGATGGTGAGGCGCTGCTGCGGGTGGACCGCGTCGGCCTCACCGCCAACAACGTGACCTACGCGGTGCTCGGCGACGCGATGCGCTACTGGGAGTTCTTTCCGCCGGCGGCCCGTGGGCTCGGGCCGCAGTGGGGCCTCCCGCCACTCTGGGGTTTCGCCGAGGTGGTCGCCTCGACGGTTGCCGGTGTCGAGGTGGGGCAACGGGTCTATGGCTACCTGCCTCCCGCGGGGCACCTCGTGGTGCGGCCGGACCGGGTGGACGCGTCCGGGTTCCGCGACGCGAGCCCGCACCGGGCCGAGTTGCCGTCGCCGTACAACGCGTACCGGTCGACCACCGGCGACCCGGCGTACCAGGCCGACCAGGAGGACCTGCTGATCCTGTTCCGGCCCCTGTTCTTCACCTCGTTCATGCTGGCCGACCAGGTCGTCGACAACGGCTTCTACGGTGCCGAGGCGCTGCTGGTGTCATCGGCGTCGAGCAAGACCGCGTACGCTGCCGCGTTCGAGCTGCGCGGTCGCGGGCCGCGCCTGGTCGGGCTCACCTCACCCGGCAACCTGGCCTTCACCCGGTCACTCGGCTGCTACGACGAGGTCGTCCCGTACGACGACATCAGCGCCCTCGACGTGGTCCCGACCGTCTACCTCGACCTGTCCGGCGCGCCCTCGACCCGTGCCGCCCTGCGCCAGCACCTCGGCGACCGGCTCGTCCGGGACATCGCGGTCGGGCTCACCAACCAGACACCGAACGCCGCCGCCGCGGAGGAGGTGTTCTTCGCGCCGGTCCAGATGCGCAAGCGCGGCCAGGACTGGGGCCGCGAAGGGCTCGACCAACGGTTCACCGAGGCCTGGCAGCGTTTCACCGCAGTGGTCAGCGGGTGGCTCGACGTTCAGGTGGGTGTCGGGCCGGAGGCCCTGCAACGGGCCTGGGCCGACGTCCTCGCGGGTCGTACGCCGCCGCGGGTGGGTCACGTCGTCCAACTCTGAGCGGTCGACGACGCCGACGGTCAGAACGAGTTGTCGCCGGAGAGGTGGCGACGCAGCGTGGCCAACGACCGGTTGATCAGCCGGGAGACGTGCATCTGCGAGACACCGACCCGGTCGGCGATCTGGGACTGGGTCAGGTTGCCGTGGAAGCGCAGGCTCAGGATCTCGCGCTCGCGCTCCGGCAGCGTGGCGAGGGCCGGGCCGAGGGCGACCCTGATCTCCACGACGTCGAACTCGTGGTCGTCGCCGCCGAGGGTGTCGCCGAGCTCCCGGCTGCCCTCGCCACCGATCGGCGTGGACAGCGACGTGGCCCGGTAGGCGCGTGCGCCCTCCAGCCCTTCCAGCACGATCTCCTCGGTCACGTCAAGGTAGGACGCGATGTCGGCCACGGTCGGCGACCGACCGAGGGTCTGGGTCAGGACGCTGTTGGCCGCGCTGATCGACAGGCGTAGCTCCTGGAGGCGGCGGGGCACCCGGATCGCCCAGGTGCGGTCCCGGAAGTAGCGCTTGATCTCGCCGATGATGGTGGGGATGGCGTACCCGGCGAAGTCGACGCCTCGACTGTGGTCGAAGTTGTCCACGGCCTTGATCAGACCGACCGAGGCGATCTGGACCAGGTCGTCGTCCGGCGCGCCGCGACCGCCGTAGCGGCGGGCCAGGTGCCGGGCGAGCGGCAGCCACGCCTCGATGGTGCGGTCGCGCAGGGCTGGGCGGCGAGAGTCGTCGGCCGGCGTCGCCGCCAGGGCGGCCAGGAGGTCTTCCGGGCTCTGCTCAGTGCACCGCTGGTCGATGCTGGTGCTGGTCGCGGTGTCGACGATGATGGCCATGGGAGTGGTCCTTCCCGCACTGCCCGTCGATCGAGTCGACCGGAAGGGGTCTCCGAACCGGCTGACGCCGGGGCGCACGTACGGGCGAAGGTGCGCTGTCGCAAGGCCACGAGCACGGGCCTCGCCGCCGCGTCATGTCGTTCACTTGATGACCCGGACACTACCCGAAATACTGAATGTTTACTAGCCGAAAGTACGATCCGGCGCAGGTGGGTGGTGCTCGAAACGGGTGAGAACGGCCCCGATCAGCCCTGCGGGTCCGGCTCGTCGCCGGCGATCGGGGCCTGCTGGGCCGGCTTCACCGCGAACGGATGGCGCAGCCGCAGCATGGCCTCCTCGCTGCCGTCGACGGTCGCCATCGACCCGTCGAGCACGTCGGAGTTCGACGTGGCGAGGAACAGGGCCGGTCGAGGGTTGTCGTTCGATGTCATGCAGGATTCCTGTCTTCCATTGAGGAGTGCGTCCGGGCCCCGGCTCTCGCCGTGCGACCTCGTGACATGCGGCGCTCACACTGGCGCCCGATCAGGTGCCTCGTGCACGGGCGAACGCCCGGCGACACCGACACCCCGCACCATACCCGCCCTCGGCACCCCTCATGCGCCGCCGAGGCCCCCGGATCGCATCCGCACCGCCAGCAGCCGAGAATTCTGTAATCCGGCCCGGTGCTGCCAGTCTCCGATCCTGAGGGCGGTCAACGCGCAGCGCGGGTGCCGCGCGGACGAGCACACAAGGAGTGACACCCATGTCGTCAGCCGGTCGAGCACTACCCGATGCCGGGTTGGTCGTCGCGGCCCGACAGGGCGACCAGCGCGCCCTCGATGACGTCGTCGCGGCCTCGCTCCCGCTGGTCTACAACATCGTCGGGCGTGCGCTGCGCGGTCACGCCGACGTCGACGACGTGGTCCAGGAGACGTTGGTACGGGTGATCCGGTACCTGCCCGCGCTCAACGACCCGGCGGCGTACCGCTCGTGGCTGGTGGCGATCGCCATCCGTCAGGTGCGTGACTGGGAACAGCGCCGACGGCTCGCGCTCAACCGCGACGCGGGGCTCGACGCGATCCACAACGTGCCCGACCCGGCCTCCGACTTCGCGGGGATGACCATCCTCCGGCTTGGCCTCACCGACCAGCGACGCGAGGTCGCCGAGGCGACCCGCTGGCTCGACCCGGACGACCAGGAACTGCTGTCGCTGTGGTGGCTGGAGGAGACCGGCGAGATCACCCGCGCCGAGGTCGCCGACGCGCTGGGGCTGTCACCCGGGCACGTCGCCGTGCGGATCCATCGGATGAAGGAGCAGACCCAGAGCGCCCGGGGCGTCGTACGCGCGCTCGGCGCCCGCCCCGGTTGCCCGGACCTGCGCGCCGTGAGCGGCGAGTGGGACGGCACTCCCAGCCCGCTGTGGCGCAAGAGGCTGGCCCGACACGTCCGCGACTGCGCGTTCTGTGGGCGACTGGGCTCCACACTCCTACCGATCGACCGGCTGCTTGCCGGTCTGCCGATGCTGCCGTTGCCGGCGGGTCTGAACGCCCACTTTCCGAGCGCGGCCGCACCCCCGGCTGCCGCGCAGGCCGTCGGGTACCACCCCCCGGGCCCGACGGCCGGGCACACCGCCGGGACGACCCCGCCCGGCGGTGTGCCCTCCGACGGCGGCGGTGGCCCGAGCATCGTCGACCTCGCGGTGAACCGTCCCCGTGGCCTGGTCCCGTCCCTCGCCGTCGGGGTCGCAGCGGCAGTTCTCGCCATCACCATGGCGGTGGTGATCCTGCCGGAGGACCCACCAGCGCCCTCGTGGGCTGCACCGCCGCCCGCCGCGCCCACCGCCGTGGCCAGCCCGAGCGTCGCACCGTCACCGAGCGCACGCCCCGCGTCGAAGGCTCCGGTCGTCCCGGCGGTCAGCTCCGCCCGCAAGGGCGTCGGAGTGTGGAACTTCGCCGGAGCCAGTCAGGCGTTGGCGAACTCGAAGGCCGGCTGGTACTACACCTGGGGCACCCAGCACCCGGGAATCAGCACGCCGCGCGGTGTGACGTTCGTGCCCATGATCCGCAGTGCGGAGAACGTCACCGCCACGGAACTGGCCCGGGCCAGGGCGGCGGGGCCCGATCTGCTCACCTTCAACGAGCCGGACATGCCCGAGCAGGCGAACATGACCGTCGAGCAGGCGCTGGACCTGTGGCCGCAACTGATGGCGACGGGCAGCAGGCTGGGCAGCCCGGCGGTCGCCTGGGGCGGGCCGGATCCGCAGGGTTGGCTGGACAGGTTCATGACTGGCGCCCAGGCCCGCGGCCACCGCGTCGACTTCATCACCCTGCACTGGTTCGGCGCCGACTTCACGACCAGCACCGCGGTCGACCAGCTCCGGCGGTATCTCCAGGCCGTCCACCAGCGGTACCGCAAACCGATCTGGCTGACCGAGTTCGCACTGATCCGCTTCGACAGCGGCGGCGCACAGTTCCCCGGTCAGGAGCAGCAGGCGGCGTTCCTCACCGCGGCCACCGCCATGCTCGGCCAACTGTCCTATGTGCAGCGGTACGCGTGGTTCGGCCTGCCCGCCACGGACAAGGACCGGTCCGGGTTGTTCAGCAACGGCACCGAGGCGACAGTGGTCGGTCGCGCGTTCCAGGTCGCCCGTTGAGCGGCGACGCACCGGTGGATCAGCAGCCGACCACGACCAGACGCCCGGCGTTCCGTGGCCGCGCCGGGCGGATCGTCGGCGTCGTCGCGACACTGGTCGTGACGACGGTGGCGGTCGGGCTCAGTCAGGGTTGGGGCCGCGCCGACCAGACCGCATCCCCGCCGGCCGCATCCCCGCCGGCCGGCCCGGCGCCGACCGCGTCGGTGGTGCTCAACAGCACCGATGACGCCTTCATCCAACTGCTCATCCCGATGAACGAGGGTGCGCTCGCGCTGATCGACCACGTCGACAGCCGGTCGGCGGGGGCGGATCCGTCGCTGCGGGCAGTGCTCAACGACCTCCGGGCTGCTCACCAGGCCGAGTTGCGGGACCTGCGCGGGCTGCTGGCCGCGGGCAACGTCCCGGAGCAGAACATCCACGAGGGGCACCAGATGCCCGGCATGGTCACCGACGCCGGCCTCGCCGAGCTGCGCGCCGCCCCCGACACCGAGGTGCCGTCCCGGGCCGCCGCATTGGTGCGGGCGCACCTCGCGCAGACCGTGGTGCTGTGCCGGGGAGAGCAGACCGCCGGGGGCAGCCCGGAGCTGAAGGCGCTCGCCGGCCGGATCCAGCAGGCCCGGGCCGCCGAGTTGAGCGCACTGGACGGTCGGCCCGGCGCGACCGGATCCCCGCAGGCCGACTGAGCATGCCGGGCAGAAGACCTACCGATGTCGCGGCGCGGCTGCTCAGGCTGGCGCGGCTGCTCAGGCCGGGGTCGGGTGGTTCGCGTCGAACCGGTCGCGCGTCAGGAACGCCAGCTGGGCCCGCTTGTCCGGCATGTCGATCTCCGAATCGAAGGTGAACCCCTCGATCTCCAGTCGGCGCAGCGCGAGGTGGTTGCGGATGTCCGGCTCGACCACGATCCGCTGGGCGGCCGGGTCGCGGAACAGGAAGCGGGCGAGGGCCGGGCCGACGACGTTGGTGAGGCCGCGGGCGAGGCGCCGGTCGGGACTGAGCAGCAGGTGCATCCCGATGTCACCGGGCTGCACGCGGTAGCGCTCGCCGACCGGGTCCGCCTCGGGTTGGTAGGTCTGGAAGAGGCCGACCGGCTCCGCGTCGACCATGATCAGGTACGCGTGGTGCGTCGGCAGACTGTCCACGAAGGCGTAGATCTCGCGTACCTGTTCCAGGGTGTGTGAACCCATGCCCCAGAACGAGTTTCGAGGTTGGGTGACCCAGCCGTGCAGGAGGGCGGCGTGCCGGTCGGGGTCGACGGTCACCAATGACAACTCACCGAGACCGGCGATCTTCTCCAGGTACGTCATCGGGCGCTGTCCTCTGTTCCATCCGGGGCGCGACTTAGGTTAACCTCCCCTAACCAAGGATGACCTTACCTGGAGGGGTGCGTGAAACGGAACTGGGAGGCCCTGGTCCTCAAGGCCATGGGAGGCCGGGACTTTCGGTTGACCGTGCTGGGCACCGAGTCGATCGACGGCCACTATCAGCGGCTCCTCCTGGACGGCGGCGGCCTGCTGGAGGCGTGCGGGGTGCACCCCACGATGTGGATCCGGCTGTGGTTCGACAACGACGGCCGGGCACACCAGCGCGCGTACACCCTGGTGGACCCCGACCCTTCCACCGGCCGGTTCACCCTCGAATTCGCCATCCATGACGGCTGCGCCGCCCGCTGGGCCACCACCGCCCAGGTCGGCGACACCATCAGCGCGACCGTCCAGGGCAGCGCCTTCGACCTGCCCGACCCGGCGCCCGAGCACCTCTACCTCGTCGGCGACGCGGCCTCCCTGCCCGCGGTGAACAGCCTGCTCGACGCCAGCGCCGACATCCCGGCGACGGTGTGGCTGGAGTACGCCCACGAGGGCGAGAAGGCTCTCGCGTTGCGGGCCCGGGCACACCACGACGTCACCTGGGTGCCTCGGCGCGACGACGGTCAACACCTCGTCGACACGGTCTGCGCGGCCCTGCCGACCAGCGGCGCGGGGCACTACTGGGTGGCCTGCGAGGCGGCCACCACCCGTGGCATCACCCGACACATCCGACGAACGCTGGGTGTCGACAAGGACCGGGTGACCTCCCTCGGCTACTGGAAAGCCGCATGAAGGGTCGGCTCGGCACCCTGACCGCGCTGTACGTCACGCAGTACCTCGGCGTCGGCTTCATCACCGTCGGGCTGACCGCCATCCTGCGCGACGGCGGCACCTCGCTGGACACGCTGGCCCTGTTGCAGATCGTCGGCCTGATCTGGCCCATCAAGTTCCTCTGGGCGCCGATCCTCGACCGGTACGGCTCGCGGCACCGCGGCCACTACCGATCCTGGTTGCTCGTGCTCCAGACCGCCCTGGTGCTCGCTCTGCTGGCGCTGCTGCCGTTCACCGACCCGGCCGACGCGCTCGGCCCGATCGTCGCGATCTGCGCCGCGTACGTCTTCTTCTCCGCCACGCAGGACATCGCCGTGGACGCCGTGGCGGTCCGGATGCTCGCCGAGTCGAGCCGGGGGACCGGTAACGGGATCCAGGTCGCCGCGAGTTACCTCGGCAACCTGCTCGGCGGCGGCGCGTGCGTCCTGGTCTACGACCAGTTCGGCTGGGCGGCGGCGATCGGTCTGCTGGCCGCGATGACGGCGGTCGGACTGGTGGTCGTGTGGCGGTTCCGGGAACCTCCACGTACCGACCGGGTGGCCAAGATCGGCACCGCCTACCGGGCGCTGCTGTCGGTGTTCGGCCAGCCGGGCTGCCGGTGGTGGACGTTCGGCGTGGTGCCGCTGGTCTACGTCGGGGCGGGGATGGCGTACGCACTGGTGACGCCGGCCCTGGTCGACGCTGGGTGGTCGTTGGGCCGCATCGGCGTCGTCACCGGAGTGGTGACCAGCGTCCCGGCCATCGTGGCGGGCCTGGTCGCCGGGCTCGGCATCGGCCGGTTCGGGCGCGGCGGCGTGCTCGTGGTCGGCGGCGTGGCACTCACGGTGTCGACGTTGCTGCTGCTGCCGTTGATGAACGGTCGCGCCCCACTGGGCGGGACGGTCGCCGCGCTCTGCTGCTTCATGGTGGCCTACACCATCGCCAACGTGGTGCTCTACACCGTCAACATGGACTATTCGCGCCCCGACACCGGTGGCACCGACTTCACCGTCCTGTCGTCGTTTGGCCTGGTCTGCTCGTTCGTGGCCTCGTCCATCGGTCTCGCGGCCGCCGACGGGGTCGGCTACCCGCCGGTCGCGATCGCGGCCATCGTGCTGGTGGCCGCGGGTGTCGTCCTCGGCCTCGCCCACCAGCGGCGATTCCCCCGCAGGCCCGGTCCCGTCGGCTCGACGGCGGAGCACCCGACGGTGGATGGCGTGAAGGCCGTGGCGTGACCACAGTTCAGCCGGCCAGCGACACCACCGAGCCGGCCGGCGGCACCACGGCCTCGGCGCGACTGCCGCAGCGGTGGCTGATCCTGGCCGTGCTCTGCGTCGCGCAGCTCGTGGTGGTGCTGGACAACACAGTGCTGACCGTGGCGGTGCCGGTGCTCACCACCGAGCTGGGCGCCAGCACCGCCGACGTGCAATGGATGATCAACGCGTACGCGTTGGTGCTGTCCGGGTTGCTGCTGACCGCCGGCAGCGCCGCCGACCGGTACGGGCGTCGTCGGATGCTGCTCACCGGGCTCGTCCTGTTCGGTCTCGGCTCGCTGGCCGCCGGGCTGTCCAGCACCAGCGGGCAACTGATCGCGGCCCGGGCCGGCATGGGTGTCGGTGGCGCGTTGCTGATCACCTCGACGCTCGCGGTCGCGATGCAGGTCTTCGACGCCACCGAGCGGTCCCGAGCGATCGGCATCTGGGCGGCCACCAGCGCGCTGGGCTTCGCCGTCGGGCCACCGATCGGCGGCACCATCCTCGCGCATCTGCCCTGGGGCGCGATCTTCCTGGTCAACGTGCCCATCGTGCTGGTCTGCCTGTTCGTCGCTCGCGCGCTGATACCCGAGTCCCGTGACCCGGCCGGTGGCCGCCTGGACGTGGTGGGCGCGGCGCTCTCCACCGCCGGCCTGACCGCGGTCGTCTGGGCGATCATTTCCGGGCCGGAGCACGGGTGGACGTCGGCTGAGGTGCTCGGGGCGGCGGCTGTCGGCGTACTCCTGCTCGGTTTCTTCGTCCGCTGGGAGCGGCGGATCCCGCACCCCATGCTGGACATGCACTTCTTCCAGGACCGGCGGTTCGTGGGCGCGATCTCCGGGGTCGTGCTGATCACGTTCGGCGCCACCGGCGCGTTGTTCCTGCTCACCCAGCATCTGCAGTTCGTCCGCGGCTATCCCGCCTGGGAAGCCGGTCTCCGGATGGCGCCCTTCGCGCTGTCCATTGTGCTGCTCAACGTCAGCGGTGCGGTCGCGGTCGTGATCCGTCGGCTCGGCCTGGCCGCCGCCATCGCCATCGGTATGACGCTGCTCGCGGGCGGTCTCGCGCTGATCACCCTCTTCCCGTCCGACGGGTACGGGGTGCTGCTGGCCGGGCTGCTCGTGATGGGTGTCGGGTGCGCGTTGGCCAACCCGGCCATCGTCGAGGCCGTGATGAGCGCCATCCCGGCGCAGAAGGCCGGCGCGGGCGCGGGTGTCGACGGCACCATGACCGAGGTCGGCAGCAGTCTCGGCATCGCGGTGCTGGGTGCCGTGCTGAACGCCCGGTTCGCCGCCCTGCTGCCGGCGGCCCTGGCCGGTGCCGGATCGTTTCCCGCCGCCCTGGCCGCCGCCCGCGACGGGGCCGAGCGGGAGGCCGTCACTGTCGCCTTCGCCGCGGCGCTGGAGACGGGACAGTTGGCGGGCGCTGCCGCGGTGCTGATCGGTGGGCTGGTCGCCGCCGGGCTGCTCTACCGGGCAGACCGCCCCAAAACCGCCCAATAAGGGTAGGCTACCCTAATCACGACATCGTCGTAGTCGACGGAGGCGGTATGCGGCTGTACCTGACCGCGCTCAACCCCACCGACGCCGTGCTGGAGGGGTTCCTCCCCGCGGCGGCGTCGCTCGGGCTGTCGGTCACCGTGTTGACCGACCGGCCGGCGGAGTGGCCGGCGGGCGTGCCGGTGGCGCGCTGCGCGGTCCGGGACGCGGCCGCTGTGGTCGCGGCGACGGCACCGACCCGACCGGTGGCGCTACTGTCCAACAGCGACCACCTTCAGGAGGCCACCGCGATCGCCGCACGGAAGCTCGGTCTGCCCGGCAAGGATCCCGACGCCGCCCGTCTCTGCAAGGACAAGGCCGCGGCCCGCCGGGTGATCGCGGCCGCGGGCCTCGATCTGGTACGCACCGTCACCGTCGATCCCGGTGCCGCACCGCAGGTGCCGGACGGGATGTTCCCAGCCGTGGTCAAACCCCGCGAGGGGGTGGCCAGCGAGGACGCGTACCTGGTGGCCGACCATGCCGAACTGGTCGCCCGGATCGCCGAGATCCGTGGCCGTCGGCCGGACGTGGCCCTGGTGGTGGAGGAGTACCTCCCCGGCGAGCTGCGGACCTTCGAGACCCTCGGCGACGGCACGGCGCTGGCCTCCCTCGGCGGCTGGCGCACCGGCCTCGGGCTGCCACCGACCTTCACCGAGGAGAGCCTCGCCTGGTCGCCTCCGACGGAGCCGGAGACCACCCAGCTTCGGGCGCGGCTCGACGCGCTCGGGGTCGGCTTCGGCGCCTGCCACACCGAGTACGTCATCGCCGACGGCAGGGTCCGGCTGATCGAGGTGAACTACCGGCTCATCGGCGACCGAATGGACCTGATCCTGTCCGAGCTGCTCGGTGTGCCGCTGTTCGAGCACGTCATCCGGCTGCACCTCGGCGAGCCCCTGGCCGCCCTCGACCTGCCCGCCAGTGTCGACCGGTACGCCCAGGTCGAGTACGTCTGCGCGGATCGTTCCGGCCGCCTGGTCGCCGCGCCGGGCCGACTGGACACCGTCCATGATGATGTCCGGCTGGGCTGCCATCCGCTGCGCGAGGTGGGGCGCACCGCCGAGCACACCGGCACGAACCGCGACTACCTCGCCGTGCTGCACGGGATCGGCCCCGACGAGGGCGCGGTCCGGCAGTCGCTGGCCGCCTTCCGCGGCGACCTCCAGTGGACCATCGTCGAGTGAGCGACGACTGCGAGCGGGAGGTGTTCACCCGGGTCCTCGACGCCCTGCTGCGCGAGGATCACCTCGGTCTGCTCAGCACCGGCCGACCGGACGGGCCCGACTGGTGGCAGGCACCGCACCCCGCCGGCCTGTTGCGGATCCCGGTCCGGGCGGACGGGTTCCAGCAGGCCCTGCGCAGCGCCGCACCGATGATGCTGCTGCTCGACAGCGGCGGCGACACCCACCGCACGGACACGGTGGAAGGCCTGCTCAGGTTGCTCACCCCGCAGGGCAACGCCGAGGCCGAGGCCGGCTGGCGGGACTTCGGCGTCGAGTGCCGCGCCGACCTGCGCGCCCGGCGGCTCGCGGCCCGACACCGCTCGCGGGTGCTCGCCGAGGTCGCCGCCGAACGCGCCACCACCCCCACGGGACTGCCGGCGGCGCTCCTGGACGACGTACTCGCCGCCCACCTCGGCCACCCGGTCTACCCCACCGACCGGTGCCGGCACGGTCTCGGAGACGACGACCTTCTCCGGTACGCCCCGGAGCACGCCCCGCGTTTCGCGCTGCGCTGGTACACCGTCCCCGCCGAGGACGTCCAGCTCACCGGCGAACTCCCGTCCTGGTGGCCACGCGCACGGCGGCCGGACCACCTGTTGCTGCCGGCGCACCCGATCACCGCCGAGCGCGACGCGTTACCGGTGACGGACCTGCTGGCGATCACCGTACGGCCCACCCTCTCCATGCGGACGGTGGCGCTCGACGATCACCCGTACCTGCACCTCAAGCTGCCGCTGCCGACCGCGAGCCTCGGCGCCGGCAACCGGCGCACGCTGCACCCCGGCTCGCTCGCCGACGGCGCGGCCGTCGCCGCGCTGCTCGACCGGATCGCCAACGCCGAACCAACCTTCGCCGGGCGGATCCGGCACGTCGACGAGAGCACCTGGGCGCACGTCGGCGGCGACGAGCGGCGCAGCTTCCTGCTGCGCCGATTCCCGGGTGATCTGGCCGGCGTCCACGTGGTGCCGGTCGCGGCCCTGGCCGCACCCGACCCGGTCGCGGCAACGGTCCTCGAACGGATCAGCCCCGAGCGGCCCGGGGCGCTGCTGGAGTCCTATCTGGACCTGTTGCTCGACTGGCACGTCTTCCTCTGGCTCCGCCACGGGATCGCGCTGGAGGCGCACCCGCAGAACATCCACCTGCTGGTGCACCCCGACGGCACTGTCGGCCTGCTCTACAAGGACAACGACGGGGCCCGCCTCGACCCGCGGCACGGCGGCCCGGGTGGGCTCACCCTCGACGACGACCGGATGTGGGCGCGCGACCCGCACGAGCTGGCCGACGTGTTCATCACCATCACCCTGCATCTGGCCGCCGCCGCACCTCTGGTCGCGCTTGCCGCCCGAGGGCTGCCCGTGCCGTCACCCGCCGAGGCGCTGGCACCCCGGCTCGCCGCCGCCCGCGACCGGTGGGGTGACGGGCCAGCGGCGCGAACCTTCACCGACCGGGTCCTACGGGCCGGCCACCTGCCCATCAAGGCGATGCTCACCGCCGGCACCCTGCTGCCCAAACAGCGGCTGGGCTGCGCCGACATCAACAAGTACTACCTGCGTACCGGCCCGAACTACCTCCGGGAGACACGATGACGAGCGCCCAGTTGCGCTCCCGCCCGGCCACCGACACCGGTCAGCTCGCCGACCTGGCCACCGCCCACGCCGTCTTCGGTTGCCTGGTCCGCGAACTCACCCCGCCGGACGGCGGCCCGAGCGTGGTCGACGGTGCCGCGCATCTGCTGCTGCGGCACCTCGGCGTCACGGTGCGCTGCGGTGTCGCGCGACACTCGCCGCTCGGGGCGCACCGCTACACCGGCCCGGTGCAGCGGCGTACCGACAACGGACGGTGGGTCGACCTGGACGCGGACGGGCTCGCCAGCCTGGTCGCGGCCGAACTCACCACCCGCACCGGCCTGGCCAACGACGAGTTCGTCGAGCAGGTCCAGGCCAGCCGGGACACCGTGGCCCGGCTTCTGGCCGACCGGCCGACCGAGAACCCGGAGCCCACCGGCGAACCGGCCATCGACGCGTACGTCGACTCCGAACAGTCACTGGTCTTCGGCCACCCGCACCACCCCACTCCGAAGTGGCGCAGCGGTGACCCGGAGAGCTGGCGGGCGTACGCCCCGGAGCTGCGCACGTCGTTCCGGCTGCACTGGCTCGCCGTACCCGATGACCTGGTCGCCGGCGCCGGGCCGTTCGACGCGCTCGTGGCCGCCCTCGACCCGCCCCGGCCCCCGCACGGGCACCGCGTCCTGCCGGTGCATCCCTGGCAGCTGTCACTGATCCCGCCGACGCACCCCCGGTTGCGGGACCTGGGGGAGGCCGGCGTGCCGGTGCGGCCCACGGCGAGCGTCCGCACCCTCTACGCCCCGGCGGCCGACCTGTTCGTCAAGACCAGCCTGCACGTACGGATCACCAACTGCCTGCGCAAGAACGCCCGCTACGAGCTCACCGGCGCGGTGGCCCTGACCGACCTGCTGGCGCGGGTGCCGATGCCGGACGGGGTCGGGCTGCTCACCGAACCCGCCTACCGCACTGTCGCCGCACCCGGCCCGGACGAGGCGTATGGGACGATCCTGCGCAGCGGCCTGCGCCCGCACCTGCGCCCGGGCGACACCCCGATGCTCGCGGCGGCGCTGGCCGCCACACCACTGGTGACACCCGACCCGGTGGCCTGGTGGCGGGCGTACGTCGGGCTGCTGGTGCCGGCGGTGCTGCGCTGCTGGCTCAGCCACGGCGTCGTGCACGAGGCACACCTGCAGAACGTTGTCGTCGTGCTCGACCGCGACCGTCGCCCGGTACGCATGCTGCTGCGCGACCTGGAGGGGGTGAAACTCGACGCCGACCGTTGGGCGACCTGGCCGGAGGGGGTCCCCGCGCAGGTCCGTTACGGCCCCCTGGACGCCCGGCGCCGGATCGTCTACTGCCTGTTCGTCAATCACCTCGGTGGTATCTGCGGGGCGCTCGCCGACGCGCGACCGGGAATCGAACGGCGGCTGTGGCAGGAGCTGCGGGCCGTCGTCGAGGCGGTCGCCGCCGACCTGGACGACCCACCCGAGCTGCGTGCGCTGCTGAACGGTGAGCCGCTGCCGGCCAAGGCGAACCTGCTGGTCCGGTGGCGACGCGACGCGGACCGGGCTGCGCCGTTCGTGCCGGTGCCCAACCCGTTGGGCGGGTCACTGTGACGCGGCCCGTCTACGTCCACGACCTCGACGCGCTGGCCACGCAGGCCCGGGCCATCCGGGCGGCGCTGCCCCAGCAGGTGGAGCTGCTCTACGCGGTCAAGGCCAACCCGGACCCCGGTGTGCTGCGCACCCTTGCCCCGGCCGTCGACGGCTTCGAGGCCGCGAGCCGTGGTGAGCTGCGCAGACTGGCCGAGGCGCTGCCGGGGCGGCCCCCCGCCGCGTACGCCGGGCCGGGCAAGACCGACGCGGACCTCGCCGCCGCCCTCGCCGCCGGGGTGCACCGCATCCACGTCGAATCGCCCGCCGAGCTTCGGCGACTCGGCGCGCTGGCCACCGCCTCGGGCACCTCGGCCCAGGTGCTGCTGCGGGTGAACCTGCCGGTCGAGGCGCCCGGCGCGAGCCTGGTCATGGGCGGCGGGCCCAGCCCGTTCGGCATGGACCCGGCGGACGCGGTCGAGTGCGCCCGCAGACCACCCACCGGCATCCACGTACGCGGAATCCACGCCCACCTGGCCAGCGGGCTGGACGCCCCTCTCGCCGGTGCGGTCGCCGCTGCCGTGGTCGAGTGGGCGGTCACCGAGGTCGGTGCCGCCGAGGTCGACGTCGGCGGAGGCATGGCCGTCGACTACACCGACCCGGCGGCGCGATTCGACTGGGTCAGCTACGGCCGGGCACTCGCGGACGTCCTCGACGCCCACCCGGGGGTGCGGCTGCGCATCGAGCCGGGCCGGTCGGTCACCGCCTACTGCGGGGCGTACCTCACCGAGGTCATCGACGTGAAGCGCTCCTACGGCGAGTGGTTCGTGGTGGTGGCCGGGGGCACCCACCACCTGCGTACACCGGCGGCGAAGGGGCACGCGCAGCCGTTCCGCGTACACCGGCGACGTGGTGTCGACGGGGTGCGTACCGACGGGGGACCGGTCACCGTGGTCGGGCAGCTCTGCACCCCCAAGGACGTGCTGTCCCGGTCGGCCACCGCCGGGCCGATCGGCGTGGGTGACGTGCTGGCCTTCGCCATGGCCGGGGCGTACGCCTGGAACATCAGCCACCGCGACTTCCTGCTGCACGAGCCCCCGCTGTTCATGAACGGTGACCCGCAGGAGGTGGCCGCCGAATGGGCGGCACGACCGCCTGCGCCCTGACCCGGAGAGGCGCGAACGCTTCAGGATGTTATCGATAACATGCTATCTTTCATCCGGGAGTGAAGGGCACGCTCCCGGTCACCGCAGCCAGTCGCGACGACGTGCCGCCGCACGCCCTCTCCCGCCGGCCCCAGGTCGGTGACCTGTCCGGGCACCCCAGTCGATGCCAGGCGACCGCATTCCGTCGCCGGCCGACACGGCCCTACGGCAAGGAGCCCACGCAATGCTGAAACGTAGGTATCTCCTCCCATCCATCATGGCCGCGGCACTTCTCCTCGCGGCCACCGCCGGTGGCGCACTGAGCGGCGGCTTCGGTGCGACAGCGGTCGCCGCCACCAACGGGACCCTCGCGGCCACCGCCGGCTGCGGCAAGGCCCCCACCCTGACCAACGGAACGCGCACGATCCAGAGCAGCGGACAGAGCCGTACCTACAACCTGCGGATCCCGGACGGGTACGACCGGAACCACCCCTACCGACTGATCTTCGGGTTCCACTGGTTGAACGGCTCGGCCAACAACGTCACCTCGGCCGGTTACTACGGGCTTCAGCCGCTGTCGAACAACAGCACGATCTTCGTCGCGCCGCAGGGCCTCAACGCCGGCTGGGCCAACACCAACGGTCGGGACCTGACTCTCTTCGACGACATCTCCCGACAGATCGAGAACGACCTCTGCGTCGACACGACCCAACGCTTCGCGCTGGGCTGGAGCTACGGCGGGGCCATGAGCTACGCGGTGGCCTGCGCCCGGCCCACCGTCATCCGCGCGGTCACCGTCCTGTCCGGTGCCAACCTCAGCGGATGCAACGGCGGCACCCAACCCGTCGCCTACTTCGGCATCCACGGCACCTTCGACAGCGTGCTGAACATCTCGCAGGGTCGGCAACTGCGCGACACGTTCGTCCGCAACAACGGCTGCACCGCGCAGAGCCCGCGCGAGCCGAGCCGAGGCAGCCTCACCCACATCACCACCGCGTACGCCGGATGTCGAGCGGGCTACCCGGTGCAGTGGGCGGCGTTCGACGGCGACCACACCCCCAGCCCCGTCGACGGGTCCGGCAGCCCGAACGACTCCCGGACGTGGACCTCGGGTGAGATCTGGCGGTTCTTCAGTCAGTTCGAGTCGACCACGCCACCCACGACTCCGCCACCCACCACTCCGCCGCCGACGACCCCGCCCCCGACCACTCCGCCACCCACCACTCCGCCGCCGACCGGCGAGCCGGGCACCTGCGCCGCCACCTACCGGGCGGTCAACAGTTGGCCCGGTGGCTTCCAGGGCGAGGTGACGGTGGCCAACCCCACGGCCACGACCCTCAACGGCTGGACCGTGGGCCTGACCCTGGCCGGCGGCCAGGCCATCAGCAGCCTGTGGAGCGGCACCAACACGGGCACCACCGGTAGCGTCACCGTGCGGAACGCCGCCTACAACGGCACGTTGGGCGCGAACGCCTCGACCACGTTCGGGTTCACCGCCACCGGCGACGGCGCCACCCCGCCGAGCAACGTCACCTGCACCAGTCCCTGAGCACGGCAGAAAGAGGGCCCGGAGCCAGCTGGCTCCGGGCCCTCGTGACGTCGGTCGTCAGCCGTTGTCGATCAGACTGGCGATCTCGTTGTAGATCAGGTGCGCCTTCGCGCCCTGGTTCGACGGGCAACCGCCGAGGTGGTGCAGGGCGATCACCCGGTGGCTGGCGTTCAGCACCGGCGACCCCGAGTTGCCGCCGGAGGTGTCACAGCTGTAGCTGATGTTGTAGGTGTTGTAGTTGGCGTTCTTCACCGTGCACGTCGCGCCGTTCTGGGTGTCCTCGTAGATGGACAGTCGCTTCGGGTTGCCGTCGCCATGGCCCGGGACGTACATCCGGGTGCCGGTGGTGGTGGCGGTCGTCGCCAGGTACAGGGTGCCGAACGACTGGATGTTGGCGAAGTTGTTCACCGAGTACAGGGTGTAGTCCAGCTGGCTGGAGCCGCCGCTGCTCACTTTGTAGAGGGTGGCGCCGCTGACCTTGGTGCCGGCGCCCGGGTTCGAGCCGCCACAGGTGGCGCACTGGTAGTTGAACTGCATCTCGCTGCCGCTGACGGCGGACTGCGTCGAGAAGCAGTGCTTGTTCGTCAGCATGCGGTTGGTGTTGCCGACCCGCCAGGTGGTGCACATCCCGCCACCGCTGATCAGCAGCCGCGCCACCGCCCTGCCCTTGGCGTACTCGTTGGGGTGGCTGCTCTGGTAGCAGACCACGTCGCGCCGGGCGTCGGTGCTGCAGACGGACTGCGTGGTGAAGTTGTGCTGCTTGATCTCGGTGGCGTCGTAGCCGCGCCAGAACCGGTCGATGGTCGCGGCGCTGGTGCGGGAGGAGCGGCTGCTGTGCATCGTCACCACAGCGGTGTCGCCGTCCACCGACATCGCCCAGAAGCCTGCTTGTCCGTCGGTGGTGTAGTCCGCGCCGGTCGCCCGGTTCAGGTGGCGGTCGTACCGGTAGCTCTCCCGACCGTCGGGGCTCGACACGGTCACGTACTCGCCGTCGGCCAGGCGCAGTGAGCTGAAGTGCACCTTGACGTACGACGCGCCGGGGTGCCGGATGATCTGCTTCCCGCCCTCCTGTGCGTGTGACAGCGAGCCGTCGATGGTCCGGAGTTCGCCGACCGTGGTGACGCCCTCGGCGGAGAACTGGTCTGCTTCGGGTGCCCGCTGGGATTGCGGCGCGAGTGGTTGAACCGAGTACGCCTCGGCGGCCGGTACCGACAGCAAGCTCAGCCCGAGTGTGCCGGCGCCGAGCGCGACGGCCACCGTTCGTAGGCGGCGCAGGGCATGTTTCATCGTCGCTCCTCCCGAAGAACCAGCACCGAACGTGCTTGCAGCCTTCATACCGGAAGCTAAAGACACATGCAAATCTATCTATCTCTTGCGGGGTTGCTGTCACAAGGCCCCACGGCCTTGTCCCGGTCGACCTGGCTGCGGCGCAGGACCCGGGCCAGGATCAGCCGCTGGTCAGGGGATCGCCCCGCACAGGCGTCACCAGCTCGACGGCCGTCGATCGCGGACGTGGAGGGTGTCCGTCGCCCCGGTTGAGCCGGAAGTCCCCTAGGGCACCGGACGTGGCGAGGAGGTAGGTGACGCACGGCGCGGGGTCACGCAGGATGAACGCGGCTCCGGCGGTCACCGCGATGTGCTGAGCCTGCAGCAGCGCGCTCACTCCGTGCGCGCTGAAGAACCGCACCGCGGAGAGGTCCACCGCGACCACCGGCGCCGACGAGTCGCAGGCGCACGCCACCAACTCGGTGAGCAGGTGTGCGTTGCTCATGTCGATCTCACCGGAGACGGTGATCAGCTTCGTCGAGCCCGCACAGGTCAGGGCCAACGACATGATCGGGTCACCGAGCCGGTCCGGTCGACGGTCCGCGCGCTCACCAGATGTGCCGGTCTCCCACATGACGCCTCCGCTCCGCAACGGCCACGCCACCCGCAGCGGCACGAGACGCCACCCGGGAGGCTGGAGGGCGCATGTCTTGACCCGTGCGTCTTCCTACCCCGAGGAAGCCCGCTCACGCCTGCCGGCAGTGTGAGGAGAACGGCTCCGGTCGAGCCGGGCGCGGGTCAGTCGGCGACGACGAGCGCCTGGGGCGCGGCGGCCTTCATCCGGGTACGCAGCCACTTGAGCTGGATGGCGGTCTGCCCCTCGCAGCGCCGCACCACCGCGAGCAGATCCTGGTCGCGGACCCCGTACGCCGCCTGGCCGACGACGGTCCAGGCGATGTCGCACTCGGCGGCCATCAGGTACAGGTCCTGTAGGTCACGCAGCAGGCCGATGCCGCCGGTGCGGGTGCCCGAGAAGAGCTGCGAGTACAGCCGGTCGGGTTCGTCGGGCGCGTCCTCGGCGTAGCGGGCGGCGAACGGTTGGAGCTGTTCGGCGTATTCGTCGCAGCGCTTTGCCTGCCGCTGACACAGGTGGCGGATGTCGGGTTCCTCCGCGTGCGCGTCGCCGACCTGCCGGAAAGCGTCTGCCAGATTGACCTGCGCGCGGTGCAGCAGGCCGAGGTAGTGGGCGAGGTGCACGGCTCACTCCTTTCCGCTGGTGGCCTCGGCGGCCGGCCCGCCGACGGTCGACGGCACGTGGGCGTCCGGGGGCGGCGCGCTGCCGCCGACCGTGGGTGCTGGCGAGGGTACGCCCCGGCCGTCGGCGAGCTTCGCCACCGCCACGGCGGCGACCTTGAACAGAGGTTGCTTGGAGACCGGGTCCCACGCGGTGATGGTCAGCTCGTTCGCCGCGCGCGGTGTGCTGTCGTCCGGATCCTGGTCGAAGTAGCCGTAGTGGAACGGCACGAAGACGACACCCGGACGGATGCCGCAGAGCCGGGCACGGGCCTGGATGGCGCCGCGCGGGGATGAGATGCCAATCAGGTCGCCCTCGGCGATGTCGAGTCGGGCGGCGTCGTCCGGGTTGAGTTCCACCCACACGTCCGGGGCTGCCTGGTTGAGCTGCGGGGCGCGGCCGGTCTTCGTCCGGGTGTGGAACTGGTAGACGGTACGACCAGTGGTGAGCAGCATCGGGTGGTCGTCGTCGGGCACCTCGGGTGAGGGCTGGTAGTCGACGGTGAGCAGGAACGCCCGGCCGCGCGGCTCCTTGGCGCGGTACTCCGGCTCGGTGAACTCGGCGCCGGTGTCCAGGTCGTTGCCGTACGTCTCGCAGTAGTCGGGGTCGGTGTTGAAGGTCCCGTCGGTGTAGAGGCGCTCGGTGCCGTCGGGATGCTCCTCGGTGCAGGGCCACTGGATGCCGGAGCCGCCGCGAAGCTTCTCGTACGTGATGCCGGTGTAGTCGCAGGGCCGTCCGCGGCTGCACTCCTTCCACGCCTCGAACGCCTCCTCCGGCCCGGTCCACGGGATCAGCGGCTGGCCGTCACGGTCGCGGAAGTCCATCCGGCGGGCGTAGTCGAGGAAGATGTCGAGGTCCGTGCGCGCCTCGCCGGGCGGGTCGACCGCCTTGTCGGAGATGTGCACCGTCCGGTCGACGCTGGTGAACGTGCCGGTCTTCTCCGCCCAGGTGGCGGCGGGCAGCACCACGTCCGCCAGTTCGGCGGTCTCGGTCAGGAAGAGATCCTGCACCACCACGAACAGGTCGGGCTTGGCCAACATCCGCCGGATCTGGGCCAGGTCCGGCAACGAGACGGCCGGGTTGGTGGCGGTGATCCAGAGCAGCTTGATCGAGCCCTGCTCGGCGTACCGGAAGATCTGCATGGCGTGCGTCGGCGGCGCCCAGTGCGGGATCATGTCGACGTCGACGTTCCACAGCCGGGCCAGTTCCTCGATGTGCGCGGTGTTGTCCCAGTTGCGCAGGCCGGGCAGGTCGCCGTCGGCGCCGGTCTCCCGGGTGTTCTGCGCGGTGGGCTGACCGTTCATCTGGTAGATGCCCGCCCCCGGCCGGCCGATCATGCCGCGGATCAGGTGCAGGTTGTTGACCGCGCAGGCGGCGGCGGTGGCCTGGTTCGACTGGTAGAAGCCCTGCAACACCGTCGACAGCAGCCGCTGCGACGAGCCGAGCAGCTCGGCGGCGCGCTCCACGTCGGCCGCGGGCACGTCGCAGATGTCGGCGACCCGGCGCGGGGGGTAACCGTCGATGATCCGGCACAGCTCGTCGAAGCCCACTGTGTGCGCGTCGACGTAGTCACGGTCGTACCAACCCCGCCGAACGATCTCCCGCAGCAGGCCGTTCATCAGGGCCATGTTGGTGCCGTTGCGGACCGCGAGGTGCAGGTCGGCCTCCCGGGCGACGGGGGTGGCGCGCGGGTCCACCGCCAGCATCGCCGGTGGATTCGGCCCTCGTCGACGGTCCAGCATCCGCATCCACAGCACCGTCTGCGTCTCCGCCACGTTGTGCCCCCACAGCGCGATCGCGTCGCAGTGGTCCACATCCGTGTACGAACCGGGCTGGCCGTCGGTGCCGAAGCTCGCCTTCATCGCCGCCGCGGCGGTGGCCGTGCAGAGCCGGGTGTTGCCGTCCATGTGCGGCGTGCCGAGGCCGGCCTTGCCGATCACGCCGAGGGTGTAGTACTCCTCAAGGAAGAGTTGGCCGCTGGTGTAGAAGCCGAAGTGCCCCCATCCCCCCGGCCCGTCGAGGAGTTCCTTCGACCGGGCCACGATTCGGCCCATCGCGGTGTCCCAGTCCGCCTCGACCAGGCGGTCACCGTCACGGACCAGCGGCCGGGTCAACCGGTCCGGGCTGTGGTTGGCCTGCCAGCCGTAAAGATCCTTGGGGTCGAGCCGGCCCCGGTTGATCCGGTCCACGGCGCGGCCACGCACGCCCACGATCCGCCCGTCGGCGACCCCGATGTCCATGGCGTCGCCGTTGGAGTGCAGCACCGACGCGGACTGCACCCACCGGTCCACGTCGGCATCGCCCCGACCGTCGGCCAGATACCGGTCCACCCGTACCGGCCACTCCTGCCCCGGCCCGTACGGGGTTCGCTCACCCCACGGTTCGGCGATCCGGTCAACCACGACGCACTCCTCTCGACTACCGCTCGGGTGCCGCCCACAGCGGCATCGGTCGTCCGGACACCCGCCCGTACAACCAGTCAACGACAGTGACCAGCACCACCGCACCGGCCGCGATGAGCAACTGCGTCGGCGTACGCAGCAGACCCAGACTCACGATCAGCGTCGTCGCCCCGGCCGGGGCATGGGACGCCTTCAGCAGCATCAACACCAACACGGTCACCGCCAGCGAGCCGGCCACCGCCACGATCCGCGGCCCACTCACCCCCTCCTGCAGCGCGGAGGGTTCGTCGGCGAGCCCACAGACCATCAGGAACACGTACCCGGCCAGCAGGGCGACCGCGTGCCCGATGAACGTGTTACGCGGCGAAGCCTCAGGTGATCGTGGTTTCTCCACATGCAACATCACGGCCGGCCCCAGACTGGGAAACAGCCACGGCTGATGCGTGACGAGGGCGACCAGCCCGGCGATCACCACCGCCAGCGCGCTGCCCACGAAGGCGTGCGCCGACTGCCTGGCCAGGCCCATGGGCTTCCCCCTGCTCTCGTTCGCCGCCCGTCACCGACTCAGCGATATGTCCCCCAGAACCCGAACGTGACACCTGCCCGCTGGTCACTGCGGGTCGTCGAAGCCCTCGCTGGCCCGCTCGCGGCGCAGGTGTGCCAGCGCCCGCCGACTCAGGTCGGTGTCCTCCCGGCCGAGCGCCTGGTACATGGTGGCGACCTTGTCGTACGGCTGCGCGGGCGGCAGCAACGGGATCGCGGGATCCACGATCGCCTCGATCAGCGTCGGACGGTCCGCCGACAGGGCCCGGTCCCAGGCGGCATCGACCTCGGCGGGGGTGGTGACCCGGAAGCCGTGCAGTCCCAGCAGCTCGGCCCAACGGGCGTACGGGGCGTCCGGCAGTCGTTGCGAGTCGACGAAGCGAGGGTCGCCCTCCATCTCCCGCTGCTCCCAGCTCACCTCCGCCAGGTCGCGGTTGTGCAGCACCAGCACCACGAAGCGCGGGTCCGCCCAGTCCCGCCAGCGGTGCGCCACTGTGAGCAGCTCGGCCAACCCGTTCATCTGCATGGCACCGTCACCGGCGAGGGCCACCACCGGTCGGTGCGGTGCGGCGAGTTTCGCGGCCAACCCGTACGGCAGTGCCGAGCCCATCGAGGCCAGGGTGCTCGACAGGTGCGCGTCGACACCGACGGGCAGCCGCAGGTGCCGCGCGTACCAGTAGGTCACCGACCCGACGTCCACCGACACCTGCGCGTCTCCGGGCAGCCGGTCGGTGAGCGCGTGCACTGCGTACTGCGGATTGAGCGGCTCGGCCTCGGCGGTGGCCCGCTGCCGGGCGATGTCCCGCCAGCGGGTCACCTCGGCCTCGACGCGCTGCCGCCAACTCCGGTCCGGTCGGGGCGTGAGCAGCGGCCGGAGGGCCCGGATCGTCTCGGCGGCATCACCGAGCAGCGGCACCTCCACCGGGTAGCGCATGCCCAGGCGTCGGCCGTCGATGTCGATCTGCACCGCCCGGGCCTGCCCCGGCGCGGGGTAGAACTCGGACCAGGGGTCGTTGCTGCCGACGATCAGCAGCGTGTCGCACTCGCTCATCAGGAAACTGCTGGCGGTGCTGCCCAGGTGACCCATCACGCCGGTGTGGAACGGCATCGCCTCGTCCAACACCGGCTTGCCGAGCAGCGACACTGTCACCCCCGCGCCGAGCGCCTCGGCCAGCTCGACCACCTCGTTGGCGGCGGCGCGGGCGCCCTGGCCCACCAGGATCGCCACGCGCTGTCCGGCGTTGAGCAGATCCGCGGCGGCCCGCAGATCATCGGCGCGGGGCCGCAGCTCCGGCACGGGCAACCCGGGGTTGGTCACTATGATCCCGTGCTGCTGAGCACCGAGGTCGGGAGCGGGCGCGGTCTGCACGTCGTGCGGCAGGATCACGCAGGTCGGGCTGCGGGTCGCCAGGGCCGTCCGGATCGCGCGGTCCAGCAGCATCGGCAACTGCTCCGCGGTGTACGCGGTCTGCACGAACTGTGCGCACACGTCGCCGAAGAGGCGTACCAGGTCGATCTCCTGCTGGTAACCGCTGCCCAGCACCGACGTCACCTGCTGGCCGACCAGGGCGAGCACCGGTTGGGAATCCAGCCGGGCGTCGTACAGGCCGTTGAGCAGATGCACCGCACCCGGCCCCTGAGTGGACAGGCACACCCCCAGCCCGCCGGTGTACTTCGCGTGACCGCACGCCATGAACGCGGCCGTCTCCTCGTGTCGGGCCTGCACGAACTCCGGCTGCCCGGCCCGACGCAGCGCCCCCATCACCCCGTCGATGCCGTCACCCGAATAGCCGAAGACCCGGTCCACACCCCAGTCCGTCAAGCGGGACACCACCAGGTCCGCCACCGTCGCGTCCGCCACCGCCGCCTCCCTCGCTCGATCGCCTTCCATCAGGTGGCCGTACCCCGAGCTGCCGCGCCAAACCGGACGGAAAGAACCTGCGTTGGGTGCATTTGGCTGCCAAAAGGTCGGCGGCACCGCTGCGCCCAGCTCAAGCGCACGAGGACCGAGGAGCCGGAGTTGCTTGACCGGCCCCGCCGCTCCCCGGCTCGTCACCGGGGCTGCCAGCCTGCGTGCCGGGTGGCGCCGCGATACACCTCGTGCGGCGGGGTGACCCGGTCGTCCTCGTGCTGACTGGAGAGCACCACGCTGGATCGGACGTCGCCGTGTCGCCCCAGGCGTTCGAGCAGCCCTTCCAGGTGCTCAAGGGAGGTGGTGCGTACCTTCAACATCGAGCAGTACCCACCGCTCAGCTTGTGGACCTCGACAATTTCCGGATGCTCGGCAGCCGAACTCGTGTTCAGCAGGCATTGCCCGCGCGCGCACCGAAGTTCCACGAACGCCAGTAGCGGGTATCCGGCAAGTCGCGGGTTGATCCGCGCCTGGTATCCGGTGATGACACCGAAGTCCTCCAGCCGCCGGACCCGCTCTCCGACCGCCGGGGCCGACAGGTTGACCCGCCGACCGAGGGCGCGGATGGACAGCCGACCGTCCTGCTGAAGCTCCCGGATGATCTGCCAGTCGACGTCGTCGAGCGCCTTTTCCACTTGAAAAGTCATCGCCTGTCCTCACCTGACAAACGGATCTCTGATCGCGCATCTGTGAAACGCATGAAATTCTATATCGACTACTGAATTTCTAGGCTGCAAGGATGGGGTTTCTACGACACGGAATTGCTCCACCCTCCCGCGCGCGAGCGATGACCTCGCTGTTCGTCGGGGTGGCCATGATGAATACGGCGACCGTGCCGGTCACCACCGTGAGCACCCTGATCGTCGCCGACAGTGCGGGGGCCCGCCTGAGCGGCTTCGCCAACGCGGCGGGAGTGCTCGGGTCCGCGATCGGTGCGCTGGGTCTGGGCGCGGTGACGGCACGGCGGGGCGGGTCGTTCGCGCTGACCGTGGTGTATTCGTCGGCGGTCGCGGGGGCCGTCGCCGCCTTCGCGGGCGCGGCCGGCGCCGGCCTGGCAGCCCTGCTCGTCGGGCTGGTCCTGATCGGCGTCGGCAACGGTGGCGCCCAGGTGTCGCGCTATCTGGCGGCGGACATGTACCCCGAGGATCGCAAGGCGTCCGCGCTGTCCATCATCGTCTGGGCTGGCACCGTCGGCGCGCTGACCGGCCCCAACCTGGTCGCGCCCGCCGGCCGGCTCGCCGAAGCCATGCGCCTGCCGGCACTGTCCGGCACGGTGTTCGCCGCGGTCGTGCTCGTCATCGTGGCGCTGACCATCACCCGGGTGCTGCCACCGTCCGGCGAGCCACCGCGTGTGAACCGACCGTCCGCGCTCTCCCTGTCCCGCGTTCGCGCATTGGTGCGGCTCCCCGCCGTGGCCACCGCCCTGTGCGCGATGCTCGGTGCCCACCTCTCAATGGTCACCGTGATGACGATGACCCCGTTGCAACTGCACGATCAGCACCACGGCCTGAACGTGGTCGGCATGGTGCTCAGCGCCCACATGATCGGCATGTTCGCCCTGGCCCCCTTGTCCGGTCGTCTGTCCGACCTCTGGGGTGGGCGCTGGACGGTGAGCGCCGGGGTCGTCCTCCTCGTTGCGGCCGCCCTGATCGTGGGGATCGCCCCAACCGGGCACACGACGACACTCCCGGCGGGCCTGTTCCTCCTCGGATACGGCTGGAACCTCGTCTTCGTCGGCAGCAGCAGCATGCTCAGCGGGCAGTTGGACCCGGTGGAGCGCAGCGAGGTGCAGGGTGGCGTGGACGCAATCGTCTTCACCGCGTCGATCGTCGCCAGCCTGGCCGCCGGAGCACTCTTCGCCGGGGGCGGGTTCGCCGCGGTGGCGGTGGCCGGCGGTCTCATGGCGCTCGTGCCGATCCCGTGGTTGCTCGCGTACCGGCAGTCGCGTTCGAAGCCGGAGCGGCATCCCGAGCTCGCGGCCGACCGCCGAGGCTGAGTCCGCCCGGCCTGAGAATCGGCTAGGCGGAGCCTCAGTAACGCGGCCGACGTTGGACCCCGCGGCCCTCCTGCCAGGACTCGACAATGAGGTGGTCACGGGTCTCGGCGACGTAGGTCAGCACCACCTCACGCACGTCGACGCGGAAGAACCGGGCACCCTCCACGGTGTTGTCGGCCGGCTCCGGTACCTCGACAGCTACACCGGCCAGCTTGGCGTCCCCGGGCCAGCCGTCCGACTGCTCATCGGTCGGCTCGATGGTGGGGCAGTGGATGGCGATCCGGGCATCACGCAGCAGGTCGAGCAGCTTCATCGACCCGGGCATCATGCCCAGCTTCACCTCGCCGTCCCGGAACTCGACCTCACACGCGCTGATGCGGGGCCCGCCATCCTTGCGCAGCGTGGCGATCGTCTTGTTCGTCCCCATCGCGAAACGTCGTTTCACCCGGTCCGCGAGAGACCGATCCGCCGTTTCCACCTGCACCCAGCTCGCCACTGTCCGACTCCTCGTCCCGATGTCCGCCGGGTCAGCCGTCCGCCGACGCCGCCCCCGACGAGCCGACCCTCGAACTGTGGCCGGCTCATCACGTTCCGTTCCGGTTCACGCTAAGACCCATCGATCGGGTACGCGTGACACCCGGCCCGCTCGCCTAACTTCTTACGAACATCTGTCGCGGCGGGACCGTCGGGGCGGGTGCCGTGCGGAGTTGTTACCAGACAGGCGATTCTCCTGGTAGGCGCCCGGAGATACCGCTCCGCGCGCCAGCCGACCGATCTTCCGGTCGGGGGCCTGTCCTTGACGTCTCACCTTCCACAATGCACGATGTTAAACGATTAACATGAGGAGGGGCATGGGCATGCGGGTCACACTGCGGTCGGTCGCTGAGGCGGCCGGGGTCTCGACGGCGTCGGTGTCGTACGCCTTCAACCGCCCGGACCGGTTGTCGTCGGAGATGCGGTCACGGATCCTGGCGGTGGCACGCGAGCTCGGTTACTCCGGACCGGACGCCGCCGCGAGGTCGTTGCGGACTGGGCGGGCCAACGCGATCGGCGTCATCTTCACAACCGAGCTGACGTACGCCTTCAGTGATCCCTATGTCCTCGCTCTGCTCGGCGGCCTCGCCGAGACGTTGGCGCAGAGCCGTACGAGTCTGGTGCTCATCCCGTTCGCGCCGGTCGTCGCCGGGCTCAGCGACGCGCAGGTACGCGAGTCGCTCGACGCCGTGCACCGGGCGGTCATCGACGGTGCGGTGGCCGACGGGCTCACCGACGATCATCCGGCTGTCCGTGCCCTGTCCGAGCGTTCCCTTCCCCTGGTCCGCTCCTCCGACACGACGGCAGGTCGCTGCGTGCTGATCGACGACCGGCAGGCGGGTCGGGAGATCGGACGCCACCTTGCCGACCTCGGCCACCACGAGGTCGCGGTGGTGGTCTCCTCCCCGGGCGAGCCGGGTTGCGCCATCGCTGTCGAGGAAGAGGCAGCGCTCTACCCGTATTCGCGGCACCGGCTCGCCGGCATCCGCGAGGCGCTCCCCGCTCGGGCCAGAGTGCGTGTCGTCAGTGGAGGAAACAACGCCGCCGCCGCCGGGCGCCTGGCGGCGACAGCGCTCCTCGCGGCCCCCGACCGCCCGACGGCGATCGCCGCGGACAGCGACGTGCTCGCCGCCGCCGTCGTCGAGGTTGCCACCGTCCAGGGGCTCCGCGTCGGACGCGATCTGTCGGTCACCGGCTTCGACGACGTGCCCCTGGCGGCCTCGACCGGGTTGACCACCGTCCGTCAGCCCATCCACGAGAAGGGCCGGCTGATGGCGCGCATGTTGCTCGACCCTGACAACACGCCGAATCGCCTGACCCTGCCGACCGAACTCGTCGTCCGCTCCAGCACCGGCCCCGTGCCGAGTCACCGACTGGGAGGAATGTGACATGACCCTTCGACAGGCTTCCCCGCTGGGAGCCATCGGTCCCACGACACATTGGCTGATCGACGCACTCGATCTCGACGCGTACCTGCGCCGGGTCGGCTACCGCGGCCCGACCACGCCGGATGGCATGACCCTGCGTAACCTGCACCGGGCCCACATCGCCGCGATCACCTTCGAGAACCTGGACGTGATGCTCGGCCGGGGCGTCGAGGTCGACCTGCCACGGGTGCAGGACAAGCTCGTCCACGCCGGCCGCGGCGGGTACTGCTACGAGCACGGGGTGCTCTTCGGTGCGGTACTCCAGCACCTCGGCTACCGGGTGGACAGGCTGCTCGCCCGTACCGGCGACCCGGCCGAGCAACCGCGCCCGCGCTCGCACCTGGTCCTGCGGGGTCGACGACGGCGACCAGGTGTGGCTGGCCGACGTGGGCTTCGGCTCCGGCCTGCTTGAACCGTTGCCGCTGGTCGAGGGCACCCCGCAGCGCCAAGGCGCATGGGAGTACCAGCTCCGGCGCGGCGCGGACGGCGCCTGGCGGCTGCGTGAGCGGACCACCGGCAGCTGGACCACGCTGCTGACCTTTACCGAGGAGCCGCAGTACCCGGTCGACGTCGAGGTCGCCAACCACAACACCGCCACCAGCCCACACTCGCCGTTCACCCAGCAGTGCATCGTCGTCCGCAAGCACGACACGGCGATCCGGCGGCTCATCGGCCGCGACTACAGCGAGGAACGCCCGGGCGATTTGACCCGCACCCGGTCGCTGACCGACGAGGAGTACGGCGCCGTCCTCGACTCCGAGTTCAGCCTCGCCCTGAGCCCGCCGGAGATCCGAGCACTCATCGCCACCCTCCCCCCACCCGACGGGGACCGGCCCACCGCCCCGGACCTGGAACTCCGACCGCCGACAGGAGATCACGATGCGTGACCCCTACTCCCTCGCCGTCATCACCGCCAGCGTCCGCCCCGACCGGATCGGCCCGACGGTGACACGGTGGTTCCTGCGCCACATCCCCCGGCACACCGACGCTGGCGTGGACCACATCGACCTGGCCGAACTCGACCTCTCCGACGATCTGGCCGGTGGCGGCGACGCCGAGCGGTTCACCAAACGTGTCGACAAGGCCGACGCGTTCGTCATCGTCACGCCCGAGTACAACCACGGCTATCCCGGCCCCCTGAAGACGGCCATCGACACTCCATACGAACAGTGGCGAGCCAAGCCCCTCGGCTTCGTCTCCTACGGCGGCGCCTCCGGCGGACTGCGCGCGGTGGAACAGCTACGGAACGTCTTCGCCGAACTGCACGTCCCCACCATGCGCACCAGCGTCCTGATCCCAAACGTGCACGACGTGTTCGACGACGGCGAGCTACGCGACCCCGGGCCCGTCGAAGCCGCCCTCGCCGAGATGGTGCGCCAGCTCAACTGGTGGGCCCACACCCTGGCAGCCGCCCGCACCGACCGTCCGTACGACTGCTGAACCGAGAACAACGGGGGCCCACGGACTCCGTTATGGCGCACCTGCTGCACACACCCGAGCAGATGGTGCTGCCGGAACTCGCCGACCACCCTGCCCACCTGCACATCGATGTGCTGCCCGGATACCGACGGTCCGCGCGGCCACTCCACCCTGCCCACTAAGATCATCCGGAGTCACATGAAGACTCCGGGTGTGGTCCTGGGCTGGGAGAACAGGGGTCCGGGTGACGCGGGTGAACGTGGGCCACTCCCTGCCACCCCAGGTGAGCGCCCAGGTCGCTAGACTGTGCGCTCGCGCCCCCGTAGCTCAGGGGATAGAGCATCGGTTTCCTAAACCGTGTGTCGCAGGTTCGAATCCTGCCGGGGGCACCTCAATACGCAGTCGAAACGCCACCTGAGCTGCCCATATAAATGCTGTTCAATTGGAACAGATGTGCAGCCGCAGGCCACCGGAGCCGCCGTTTGTCGTAGGTCGCGGAACGGGCGCGGAATGACCTTGAAGGCATCCGACCAGGTCAGTCGACACAACCGAGGCAAGATCCGGAACGGCGACCGTCACACGGGCCATGCCATCCCGGTCAGAGCCTCAGAGATCCTGTCGTTGACGGTGGCCTCCGCGCCGTCGATGCACTTGGCGTAGACCTTCAGCAGTACGTCCACGGAGTGTCCGGCCCGGTCGGCTACCTCGGTTGCCGGCACACCAGTGTTGAGCCACAGCGACACGGCGGCGTGCCGCAGGTCGTACGGCCGACCAGCCAGCGGAGAGTCAACCTGGCGCGGCGTCAGAGCTAGCCGACGTGCCTCTTCCCACACGCGTGAGTAGGTTGAGGCCGCAACGACGTTGCCCCGCTCACTTTGGAATAGCCGGCCATCCTTGGCGACGCCAAATCGTCCAATGTGGGCGCGCAGGATCGCCACGAGCGCGGGTGGGATTGGCACGCCGCGCGGCTCGTCCTCGGCACGGTGCTTCAGCCCTCGGTCGTCATGGACCTGGCCGCTGTCGGTCCACCGCTTGCCCGCCTGGGGTCGACTCTTGGCCAGCGTCAGCCAACCCCATCCCGTCTCGGGAAGGTCGCAGTCCTGCTCTCGCAGCGCCAATGCCTCTGCCGGACGGAGCGCGGCGCGGCTTCCATCTGCAGCCCTGCGAATTTCTCATTGGATGCAACCTCCGGAGCCGGAACCTGCGTGACTATCCCCGACTGGGGAATCGGAGGCATCGGATGAGCGATCGTGACGCCGCATTCGCGGCGTACTTCGCGGCGCGATCAGACGCCATGCGCGGGACCGCCTACCTGTTGTGTGGCGACTGGCATCGGGCGGAGGACCTGGTCCAGTCCACGTTCACGAAGCTCTACATGGCCTGGAATCGCACATCTCGGCATGAAGTACTCGACGCGTACGTGCGGCAGATCCTGTTGCGGACCTTCCTCGATGAGCGGCGACGTGGCTGGTGGCGACAGGAACGCGTCACCAGCGAGGCAGTGGAACAGGCCGTGACTGCGGACTCGCCGGAAGAACGGCTTGTCTTGCTGCGGGCGCTAGCGGGCGTACCTCCTCGCCAGCGGGCCGTGTTGGTCCTGCGGTACTGGGAGGACCTGTCCGTCGAAGAGACCGCGTCGCTGCTGGGGTGCTCGCCTGGAACGGTGAAAAGCCAGGCTGCGCGGGGGCTAGAAACGCTGCGCCGGGTGCTGGCACCGACTTTGGCTACTAACAGGGAGGGAATCAATGAATGAGGACGAGTTTCGAGGAGCGCTACGCGACGTCATGGCGACCACGAGCCCTCCCCCACCGATGAGTGCAGCGGACACGCTCGCTGCTGGTCGCCGCGCCCGGTTCCGACGCCGTGTCGTCTCGTTCTGCGCCGGGTCGGCGACAGCGGTCGTGCTGGTCGCCGCCGTCGGGTTCACCGGCGTGCTGGGCAGCGGAAGTAGCTATCGTCCGGCGGGTACCGAGCCGCCCTCCAACAGCGCGGCGGATCCGAGGGCGACCACGCCGCCCGGTGCCGTGAGGTGCACACCGGCATCTTGTCCGCACCTGGGATCGCCGGACCTGCCGCAGGAGGAGTGGGACGCACGCAATAACCGGGCACGGGAGATGCTCGACGATCTCATTGCCGCCCTGCCCGCCGGGTACACCGTGGTGAGAGACGACCCGCTGAATCCGCTTGATCCGAAGGCGTTTTCGTTAGGGTTCTACCAGGCGTACTTCAACGTACGCCAAGGGAAGCAGACCGGGTTGGTGATGGTCGAGGTGCACACCCCGCAGTCTCCAATTGGAAACCGGTGGCAGGGTAACGGCTGCGACCTGGCGCTGGAGATCTGGCCCCCCCGCGGAACATGCCAGCTGATGACCGCCAGCCAAGCGAAGGTAGGGGTGGCGCAAGCCCGCTGGAACGAGGACCCCCCGCGATTCGCCCAGTGGGCCGTGTACCGGCACCCGGACGGGGTACTGGTCAAGGTCGTCCAGATCTCGAGGCCCGACAGATACTGGACGGCACCGCCGGAGCTGAAGAAGCTGCCGTTCACCGCCCAGCAACTCGCCGACCTCGCCGTCAGCGACCAGTTCCACGTCGACGTCGATTGAAACCCCACACGACGGGTGGAGACGGATCTATGCATCCACCCGTCGTGTGGGGTCCTGCCTAAAGCCGCGTTTGTGCGCCTTCATCGACGCGCTGCCGTCACCGTTATCCTTTACCTCAATTCGGCGAACTTGCTGGACGATTCGGCCACGATCGCCTACGACGTCGGTATGTGCGTGCTGGCCGGCTTCGAGCCGCCGGCGGTGCGTAGGAACCGGATTACGACGACTCCGAGAGAGAAACGGCCTGGATCACCAGCGAAAGGGCTGTCGACAGCAACGCCGCTGTAAGTCGGCACGCTGACAAGCCCCAGCACGGACGAAGTTCCGGCGTGTAGCGGCTGCCCGACGGGTGCAGACGCGACGCGCGAAGCTTGTAATCAACTAGTCTGGCCGTGTAGCAAAATTCGGAACATGCGCGGAATCATCAGGCGCACCAGCCGGGAATCATTCCAAATACGTCCTGGTAGGACGCTAGGCAGCGCAGGCGGCGCTAGTTTCTTCCTAAACCGTGTGTCGCAGGTTCGAATCCTGCCGCGGGCACCTCGAAGATCCGCCGAAGACCATTGGCCGGATACGTCACCGCGCGAAGCCCCATCCGGCTCGGGCGGATCACCAGTGGTGGGCCAGATTCAGGACCAGCGCCGCCACCGAGGTGAAGAAGAACACCGCCCATCCCACGAGCTGGCGGGAACCTACCCGCAGGTGCGCGATGAGCGCGCCGACGAAGTACAACACCAGGCCGGCGGCGGCGAGTGTCCCCAGTAGTGGCACGGCGAACCCGGCCAGCAGCCCCAACGCACCGGCTGCCAACGCCGTGCCCAACCTCGGCATCCAGGCCCGTGGCAGGCGCTTCATGTCCATCTGGGCCTTCGGGTAGTCGTGGCCGATCAGGTAGGTGACGGCGGCGACTCCGGTGAAGACCGAGGCGAGGATGGTGACCGTGACATAAGCGGCGTACATGTGCCCTCCCTTGTGGTTTGTGCTGCCTCAAGGACGGGCTGGTCCAACGGATTGTTACCGATGGCGCTGTGAGCTGGGGCACAGACAATGGCGGGTGGGCTGCGGGTAACCGCAGCCCACCCGCCGACCGGTCAGAGGAACTTGTACATCTCCTCGGACGCCGCCTCGGTGTCGCTGGCGGGCGGCGCGTCCACCGTGACGGGCTTGCCGAAGTCGCTCATGCGCATCTCGGTGACGAGGTCACCCAGCTTCTTGGTGGCGATCGTGTAGGAGAGCGCGGTGAGGCGCCCGTCGGCGTCGAGAGTCGCCTCGAACGGGACCGCCTTCGGGTCCTTCGCCAGCTTGGCGGTCGACTCGAGGCCCTCCCGCATCCCGGCTTCGCCGCTGGCCGCCTCGGCGGCCTTCTCCAGGTCGGCGACGCCGGTGTACCGGCCGCCGCCCACCTCCTGGGCGGACACGACGCCGCCGATGAGGCCGGTCTGCGACTTCAGGTCGAAGGACTGGCGCAAGGAGCTGTTCGGCCTGAGCTTGGTGAGGTCGATCTTCATCCACGGCTTCTCGCCGTCGAGCGAGTCCGACTTGAGGTAGGCGGCATCCCCGATCAGCCGCGCCTCGATCGGTTCCGGCGCCTTGCCGGTCAAGTGCAGCGTGCGGGCGGCAGGGTCCATCTTTCCGCTCATGGTGATCGACTGGTTGCCGGCCTTGACCGAGGCATCCATGGTGAGCGGGCCGGCGAGGCTGCGGTCCATGCCCTGCTTGACGGCGGCGGTCGGCTCGACCTTGGACGCTGCGGGCGCGGCGGAGGACGATGACGCCGCCGGGTCGCCGGAATTGGTGCCGCAGCCGCTGACGAGGGTCACGGCGAGGGCAATCGAGAGGGCTGGGATCAGTCGACGCATAGACGTGACCCTAACGGGCGAGCGCCACCGATATTGCCCGAGTGCCGCCGCCGAGACCAGGCCAGCGGGTGGCTCAGACCGCCGGTAGCTGCTCGGCTCGGGTGATCACCTGGTCGATGAGGCCGTACTCCCGGGCCTGCTCGGCGGTGAACCAGCGGTCCCGGTCCCAGTCGCGCTGGATCTCGTCCAGCGTCCGTCCGCTGTGCTGGGCGGTCAGCTCCTGCATCGTCCGCTTCACGTGCAGCATGTTCTCCGCCTGGATAGTGATGTCCGAGGCGGTCCCGCCCATTCCACCGGAGGGCTGGTGCATCATGATCCGCGAGTGCGGCAGCGCGTACCGCTTGCCGGCCGCCCCCGCGCACAGCAGGAACTGCCCCATCGAGCCGGCGAAGCCGAGCGCCAGGGTGGCCACATCGTTGCGGACGTAGCGCATCGTGTCGTAGACCGCCATTCCCGCGCTGACCGACCCGCCCGGCGAGTTGATGTAGAGGTAGATGTCCGATTTGGCGTCCTCGGCAGCGAGCAGCAGGATCTGCGCGCAGATCTGGTTGGCCGACTCCTCCGTCACCTCGGTGCCGAGGAAGACAATGCGTTCGCGCAGCAGCCGCTCGAACACCTGGTCACCGAAGGACGCCTGCGGGCCGTCCACCATCCGTACGCCGTACTCGATCATGTGCCGCCGCCTCACGGTGCCGGCGGGCGATGGGACCGCCCGGGGGACCGGCGCCTTCAGCGTGCGCGCGGCGGCGGTGGCCAGCCCAGTGATTCTGCCGCCGGCAGATCCGCCGACGGCAGAACCCACGCGGCCTACGCGGCGGTCAGCCGCCGCAGGCCCAGCCAGGTCTGTGCGCTGTCAGCCAGGGCGGCGGTACGCGGACCGGGGCACGAGCCACCAGCGGAGGCTTTTCCGGCGACGCTGAGGGCCGGCTCGCTCGCCACCGGCCCGTGGTGCAGGACGAACCCGCCGATACGTGGACCCACCAGCAGGGTGGCGTTGCCGATCTCGCGCCGGGTCGCATCGACCCGCTCCAGGTGGGTGAGCGCGGCGCGCGGCGCGGCCGGGAGGCGGGGCTCGACCCGGCGCATATCGTCGCGGGCCTCGCCGAGCAGGTCGGCGAGGCTGATGCCGAGCGCTCGGCAGATCGCCGCCAGCACCTCCGACGAGGCCTCCTTCCGGCCTCGCTCGACCTCCGAGAGGTAGGGCACCGAGACGTCGGCCGATGCAGCCACCTCGCGCAGCGTGCGGCCCTGACGCTGCCGGTGGCGGCGTAGCACTCCGCCGATGACTCGTCGCAGCAACGACATGCCGGCCTCACTTTCGCGGTCGTCGTCGGGAACACCCTCATCATGCCCGTCCCGGGCCGTCCAGGTTGTCCGCGAGCGACCCGGACGTGCGAAGCGGGCCGTAACCGCTATGTTGTGGGCGTGCAGGCGACGGTGGCGGGGCAGGTTCGACGGTGATCCATTTCCCCGCGCAACGCCGGGGCCCTCTGAGCGCGCTGAGCCTACGGCTCGCCGCCGCACTGGGCCTGGTCTTCGCCGTGGTCGCCGCCGTCTATATCGGCCGGGACGGCTACCGCGACGTCAACGAGGACGGCCTCACCCTGCTCGACTGCTTCTACTACGCGGTCGTGTCGCTCTCGACCACCGGCTACGGCGACATCACACCGGCCGCGCCGTCGGCTCGGCTGGTCAACGTCCTCTTCATCACCCCCGCCCGGGTGATCTTCCTTATCATCCTGGTCGGCACCACCCTGGAAGTTCTGACCGAGCAGTACCGCACCGGCCGTCGCCTGTCGCGGTGGAGGAGAAGCGTGAAGGACCACGTCATCATCTGCGGCTACGGCACCAAGGGGCGCAGCGCGGTCTCCGCCCTGATGGAGAACGGTCTGGACCGGTCGCGGATCGTGGTGGTGGAGCGCAGCGCCGCCGCCCTGCGGCAGGCCACCTCCGCCGGGCTGGTGGCGATCGAGGGCTCGGCGACCCGGTCGTCGGTGCTGAACGAGGCGCACGTCAAGAACGCGAAGGCCGTGATCATCGCGACCGACAGCGACGACGCCTCGGTGCTGGTCGCGCTGACGGTGCGGCAGCTCACCGCCGGGCAGGTCCGGATCATCGCGGCGGCGCGGGAGGCGGAGAACGCCCCGCTGCTCAAGCAGAGCGGCGCGCACCACGTGATCGTCTCCTCGGCCACCGCAGGCCGGCTGCTCGGTCTGTCCACCTCGGCCCCGCCGCTGATCGACGTGGTGGAGGATCTGCTCACTCCCGGCCAGGGCATGGCGTTGGCGATGCGCTCGGCCGAGCGGAGCGAGGTGGGTCGCTCGCCGCGTGAGTTGGAGTCACTGGTGATCGCCCTGGTGCGGCGGGGCAAGGTGGTCAGCCTGGCAGACCGGGCTGGTGCCGTGATCGAGACCGGCGACATGCTGGTGCACGTACGCGACGACAGGCCGCAGTCGGCGACGACCGCCTGACCTCCGGCCGCCGCCGTCAGCAGTTGTCGACGTCGGCGCGGAGCGCTTCGGTGCAGATGACCGGTGTCGCGGAGACGGCCCGCCGGAGCAGTTCGTAGAGCGTCTCCCGTTCGGCGGGCCCCAGTGCGGTCAGCACCTCGTCCTCGGCGCCAGCCAGGGCGCATTCGGCCTCTTTGAGGTGTTTCGCACCGTCTTCGGTCAACTCGACGACGTGTCGTCGGCGGTCCTCCGGTGAGCGTCGCCGCTCGACCAGGTGCTTCGCTTCCAGGTCGTTGAGCAGCCCGACGATGTTCGTGCTGTCCATTTCCAGGGTGCTGGCGAGCGCCTGCTGACTGCTGCCGCCGCCGTCCCGCAACACGGTGAGCGCGACCAGGTGCCGTGGTCGCAGGCCCAGTGGCGCCAGCACCGACTCCGACCGCAGTCGCATCCGCCGGGCCAGGTGGTCCAGGAGCGCGCCCGAACGGTGCTCCGAGGGATCTGGGGCCAGGGCGGACATGTGACCCAGTCTACCGAGTGATTGGAACATCTGCCTGCTATAAATAGTTGGCGCTACACAGACGATCCCTGGAGGGGGAACCATGCATCTTCTGCATATTGACTCGAGCATCCGCGGTGAGTGGTCGATCAGCCGGCGGCTCACCGCCCGCGCGGTCGCCGCATGGCGTGCGGCCCACCCGGACGGCACGGTGGACTACCGGGACCTCGGCGCCAAGCCGCTGCCGCACCTGGACGCGGACGGCGGGCTGGCTCGGATGACGCCGCCGGACCAGCACACCCCGGCCCAGCGCGAGTCCTGGGAGCTCAGCGAGCGGCTGGTCGACGAGGTGAAGCGGGCCGACGTGGTGCTGCTCGGCCTGCCGCTCTACAACTACGGCGCGCCCAGCAGCGTCAAGTCCTGGGTCGACCACCTGATCGTCGCCGGCCTCACCTACGACCCGACGACGCAGGAGGGCATGCTCGGTGGACGCGAGTTCGTGGTGCTGGCCAGCCGGGGTGGCGGCTACGGCGAGGGCACCCCGCGCCACGGCTGGGACCACGCGGAGCAGTGGCTCCCGCACGGCCTGTCGATGACCGGCCTGGAGCCGCGCTTCATTCATGCCGAGCTGACCCTCGCGCCCTCGGTGCCGGCGATGGCCGAGCTGATCCCGCTGCACGAGGCGAGCCTCGCGGCGGCCGAGAAGGAGATCGACAACCTCTGGGTGCCGGCCTCCGCCCAGCGCTGAACAACCTGCGCCGAGCATGACGAACGGCCGCCCCCGAAACGGGGACGGCCGTTCGTCATGCCGTACGGGTCAGAGGATCGTCCATGTGTCGCCACTGCCCAGCAGGCCGGCGAGCTGCTGCTCGGGGGTCTCGGTGACAGTCGCCTTGGCGGCCGCGAGCTGACTCTGCACCACGCTGTCGTAGGACGGCC